>JAKSDJ010000654.1 GCA_022360155.1 Chloroflexales bacterium
CATCCTGATCATCGTGCTTATGCCAAGTAGTCTCGCCAATGCCTTTTGCTACTGTGATCAGACTGCCGTTGGCTTCCCCAATACTCTTCTGCGACCAATACTCATCGAGCAAAGCCAGTTCTCGCAGCACACTCACTTTTTGCATTCCAGTTCCTCCAAACGTTACAATGTGTCGCATTACATGGCGACCTGCCAGAGTCACAACCTCAATTCATATCTTTTTCCGCCACCTAACAATAAAGATGTCGAGCGAACCTATCGATTTCATCCAGATCCGCATCATATGGAGGAGGCGTCAAGACGATCGAATGAACGCCCAGTTCAACGAGCCGGTCAATCGCTGCTTTCCAGTTCTCGGGGGCGCCAGCGATGGTCAATTGGTCGATCCAGGCGTCTGGCATGGCGGCTTTAAGGCGTTCTTGTCCCCCGCTTTCCCGATATTCGCGGACTTGCGGCAAGATCCCCATCGCTGCAATCCTCGTATCAATGTCACCAGAAGCCATTGCTGCCGCGACCATAGGGCGCAGTTTTTGGTGTGCGGCGGCTGTTGTCGATTCTGCACAGGCAAAAGCAAAGACCGTCAAACGGTGTTCACGGTCTTGAACCTGATCCGGTTTCTCACTTGCAATGTGGTCTCGTGCCCAGGATACGTACGCCGGAGCCGAATATTCGCTCAAAATCGTGCCATCAGCGACCCGTCCGGAAAGAGCCAAAGATTTGGGGCCAATAACTCCCAATGAAATGGGTGGGATGTGATCCGGAGGATGCACCAATTTCGTCTGGTCAAGCTGGACATGCTGTCCGTCGAAGGATACTTGCTCCCCGGCGAGTAGTGCTCTGATCGTAACGATCACTTCTTCCAGTGCATTGAGCTGCGACTTTGGAAAGGCGCCAACCTGACGCATCCAATTAGCTAGGCCATGACCAAACCCTGGTAAAAAGCGACCGGGATGCAGCCGCGCCAGGGTGGCGATTTCCATCGCTGAAAACGCCGGATTGCGTACAACCGCAGGCATAATCCCTAACCCGACTTTCATCGAGTCGGTACAGGCAAGCGCAGTTGCCGCCGAAGCGATACCGCTAGCATACAAACAATCCTCGACCACCCAAAGCTCGTCGAATCCGGCTTTTTCGGCCCGCCGTGCAAAATCAGGCAGCGCTTCAGGGGCATGTTCCCGTCTAAACATAATCCCCAAGTTACAGTTTTTTGCGTTTTTCATGAGGTGTCCTTTCGTATGTCAGCCGCCATACGCGGCGCGCACACAGCCGATATTAATCGTTCGGTCTCCTCGACACACCACAATCACCCACTGATTTATCGGCTACCCTGAAAAGAGGCGATCAACTGTGCCGCCGCCGCGCTTATTTTCATGCGCTCTGGTGTGTGGCAGGCTCATGATCAGCTATCGGCTCTTTCCAATCAGGGTATTACGGATGATCGCGTAAGGTCGTACCATCCGCATTATGGTGGCACATATTCCATTTTGCCTTAATTCGAGCCACAGCCGTCTCATTTGATTCGTAGCAATCTCCTTCAAGGTCATATGCACCGAGCTCGTAGCATTCGGCAATGGCTGTTACCATGAGCTCCAACGAGTCGTAGACTTGCCCGCACCCATGATAATCAAAAAATATTGGACTCTGGTCTTGTTCCACATCTGTACACCAGGTTGCGTAATATTCGCCTTGAAATGTGAATACCGGGAAGAGATGCGGGTCAAATACTTCGAATTGTTCTTCCTGGTTGAACTGCATCCTCCACTGATAGACCTCATACGCTGCTTGAATTGGCATAAACTCATGGTAATAAAAGAGCGGTTGTTCGGGCTGGTCAGGATCTTGCCGTGTGCTGTTGTGCCAGTGATATAAGAGAAGCACTTCTCTCGGCAGTTTATAGGGGATAGGTGCGATCTGGTAGATTTGTGCTGGAGTAAGACTTGGTTGGAGAAGCTCTGGGAGATCGGGATTCACGAGAGCCGTACATCGCACGATATTTTCAAGCATGGGAACGATGTTCATGGCTTTTTTATCATTGTCATAGCTTTTGCTGACCTAGAGTTCAGTCCTGCATACGTTCAATTGTACTACAAACCTTCCTGATACCAGAAGGTGCAGCCGTGATCACAGTGGGCCAATGGCCTGCGCATCAACCGCCGCTTACAGCGTGCCGCATAAGAAGGTCTGAAAATCACCACAATCGTGCGGCCCAACCGCGGTTGGGCTGCAAGCGCATGTTCGGCGATACAGACCCAAGTAGTATGCAGTATTCAACGTGCGAATACAGTATGTTGTGGATTGTGCTATGGGTGTTGGTATACGCGCGCTTACGTTTTGCTCGCGGCTGATCTGGGCCAGGCTTGAATGGCGAGACGCTGTTCTTGCGGATGGTTATATCCAAGTCGTTATGATTGGGCGCTTCCTTCGCGGCGTGTGAGCGCTTCCAAATGGTGTCCATTTGGATCGTCGAAATACACCCCTCGCCCACCGTGATTGGTATTAATTTGATACGGTTTCGTCATTCGAGGATCTGCCCAATACCGAACTCCTTGGTTCTGGAGACGCGCAATGATCTCATCGAATCGGCGGTCAGCAACGAGAAACGCAAAGTGTTGCCCGAGGATTTCAGCTCCAGGCGGGGCTTCAACGAAGTTCACCACCGCTCCGTCGGTGAGAGTTACGGCGACGAAAAATCCTGCTTCCTCTGGTTCTGGCAAGCCGAAAATACCGGCAAAGAATTGGGCGGAGCGATGCTTGTCCGTTGCGGCGATAAGCATGTGATCGAAGCGAACTGACATAATGGAACACCTCCTCTTGTAATGTCAGAGGATACCACTGATTTATCAAAATGTCTAGGCGTAGGGAACGAGTAGTGGAAAGAAACTGAGTGCAGCCTAACTGTATAATCCAGGCTACCACCCTGCCGCCTGTTATCCCGGCACAATACGCGGGCGGGATACCATCGAGCATCTCGCAAGGGAATGTCCGATGGACATTCTGGCAGCCAAAAACCCTAGAGCGTGATGTTAGGCATGATATGCTTGCCGGATCATACCACGTTTTTATGCGCACTTGGCATGATTCCTATCGGATGGAATAGTCCGCTGTCGATTGGATCAGGTATGGCAAACTGCTACCGCTTGTGCATTCCATCGCCTGCTGGAAAAGCGGTATAATCGGCACGACGGAGCGGCAGAGTAATGCGAGGATTGTGATGGAGTCGAACTGAGCGGCCAAGCCCAACATGCTCGCTGTCTACACTGTGGTGGTGCTGCGTCAGCAGCAGAGCTGCCTCTTGCTCCAACGAACCGCGACGAAGCGGCTCTGGCCCAATCTCTGGACCGGCGTGAGCGGTCGCGTGGAGATCGATGAATATACCGACCTCCAAGGCGCGGCCCTGCGCGAACTAGCCGAAGAAACCGGCATTATGAGCACAGAGATTGCGCAATTTACGCTGCGCCGAGTCTTAGCCCAACAACCCAACACACTTAAAGTGCTTATGCACTACGCAGACAACATCACTACTGTATCTCAACCCGTCGTGCCGCTTTACCAGCCTGCGATACTCCTGCGCTGGCGCAGGTGTGGCAGGTTAAACACTTGCCGTCTCGATCCAGGCCCGATTTGCAGTGCTGTACAGACTTCGGCGCCGGTTGAGGACATCTTCGATATCACCGTTGCTGCGTTGACTGGACCGCAGGCGCCATGCACGACCGCCGCGCGCAGGGCGACAGAGCAGGTGCGGCGGGAGCAGGGGTAGGCTATGGATGGCGAAGACCCTAAACAAAATATCGATAACCCCGCCCCAAACCAGGGTGCGCAGGGCGCCTTCCATGGGCCGGTGACTATCATCAACCCTGGCAACCAGCCCATACCTCCGCACGAGCGCCCGATGACCGCTATCAGCCCCAAAGTAGTGTTGATCGCGGGAGTCGCAGCAGCGTTCATAATCACCATTATCATTGCAGCTCTGGTTGTGTATGGATGGCCGGTTCAAGGTTCGATTTCTGTCGAAATTGGTGTAACCGGACAGGGTATCGAATTGATCAAAATCCCCGCCGGTTCCTTCCTGATGGGCAGCACTGATGACGACCCGCAGGCGGACGAGGACGAGAAACCCTTGCATGTATTGGATCTGCCGATCTATTGGATCGGTAAGACTGAAGTCACTAACGCTCAGTTTCGGCCTTTTGTTGATGGAGACGGCTATACCAATTCGGAATATTGGACTGCAGCGGGCTGGCATTGGCGTGTGACGGAGGACATTACCCAGCCGCTCTTTGGGGATAACAGTGACTGGAACGACGATCAGCAGCCGGTGGGAGGAATAAGTTGGTACGAGGCAGTGGCATACGCCCACTGGCTGAGCAAATATACCAGTCAGGATTTTCGCTTGCCGACCAAGGTCGAGTGGAAGAAGGTCGCCCGTGGGATAGACGGGCGGATTTATCCGTAGGGGAATGCATGGGTTGAGGAAAATTGCAATTGTGGCGGTACAATTGGCCAGACAACAGCAGTGGGTCAATATCTCAGTGGAGCCAGCCACTACGGTGCGCTGGACATGGCTGGCAATGTCTGGGAATGGACCGCGACGAAGTGGTTAAAGAAGTGTCCCTATACGCTCGAAGACGAGTGGAGCGCTGTTTATCTGGCGGGGGAAGGAACACGCGTGATTCGTGGTGGTCGTGTTGGGAAAATCAAAAATCTGCGCGTGGGGCATCCCGCAACAATCGCATCCTTCCCCACGATCGCTACAACGTCTTCGGGCTACGGGTCGCCAGTGATGGTGAAGCGACGAGCAACGAGTGACAAGAGGCCAATTTTTGTCACTCATCAGTCGTCACGTGTGAAGATAAAGTGTGCGGTAGGAGTTTGCACTTTTCTTACTGGGCAGCAGCATACCCAGTAGGAAACCAGCAAGTCGCTACTGAGCCGTCGCTGACCAACCAGGCGGGCAGCTTCAATAACGGCCGTTCATGCATGGTTCGCCTCTTCGTCCCCTCATCTCCTCCACAGGACGGCGTATATGTCGCCCTGTGGAGGAGATAAAAGAAAATTGCCAATCGTCCGCTCGGGGAAGAACTACCCCTCGCGCACGCTGAGATCTTCGAGGATTGGCGCAGCGGCGTCTTCGAGTTCGGCGTTGACATCGGCAAACACCGTTTCAACGGGCTCCGCGTTGATTACGATGCGCTCCAAACCCTTGCCAATGATCTGATCGCCGTTGCGCACAAAGACGCGAGCGGCGTCTTGGGCGCGAGTCTGCGGCAACTGTTCGACCGCTGTCTTGAAGTTGGGGCGCTGCTCGAAGAACTGCTGCATGCTCTCGCTCTGCACCGCGCTGATCCGCACCGGCATATAGCCCGTACTCTGAGCCCAGGTCACCGCGCTATCGGCGCTGGTGGCAAATGCGATATACTTCATCGCCGCCTGCTGTTTCTCCGCCGAAATGCCCGAGGGAATAGCCAAACCCGCGCCGCCGGTGCAGCAGCCAAAGTTGGTCTCTTGGGGCAAGAAGCCAACCCCAACATCAAAGGGCGCATTCTCTTCGATACTGGCCAGACCGCCGGTCGAAGCCATCATACTGGCCGCCACGCCACCGATAAAGTCTGTGTTGATGTCGTCGGAAAGGATCGCCCATTTCTCGGTGTTGGCGGTGTCCTTGTAGAACTGACCCGCGCGCAGGGTGTTTGAGGCAGTCATTGTCATTGTGAAGTCCGGCATTGAGTATTGGCCGCCAAACTGCCAGGCGACGCCCTGGAACAGCCAGGCGATATAGCTGGCGCCGTTCGGGTGAACGAACGCCGCGCGCGTAATGGTATCGCCATCTTTCTGCACCAGCGCTCCTGCCCACTCGCGCATCTCGTCCCAAGTTTCCGGTGCGCGGTCGGGCAAGCCAGCTTCGGCCCA
>JAKSDJ010000397.1 GCA_022360155.1 Chloroflexales bacterium
CAGCCTGGTCAGCGACGCCGAAGAATTGGCCCGCCAACTCGATGCGCTGGTCCGCGATGAAATCAGTCGCGTCACCAATCTCTCACTGTCGCGCGCGGCCCAAGAGTTCGTTGCCGCCCGCCCCGACCAACGCTCGGCTTTGTTCACCCCAACCCTGGCCGATTTCGACAACTTTATCGCCTCGAACGATCCATTTTATCAGGCCGTGTTGCTATTCAACAGCGATGGCGAGGTCTTGCTCTCTACCGAGGGCAGCTACGTCGGTCAAAACTTCACCAACAGCGCCTTCTTCCAACAGGCTCGGCAGGGCGAATCTTTTATGTCAAATCCCGGCATCTCGACGCTGAGCCGCCAGCCCGTGATCTGGCTGTCGGCGCCGGTCTACACGCAAACGGGACAGCCAGACGCGCCACACGGAGTCGTTGCCGTCGCACTCTCGCCGGAAGAACTGTGGCAAGCCGTCGAGCAACTGAGCATCGGGCAGCGCGGCTACGCGATGCTCGTCGACCAATACGGCATCCGCCTGGCCCATGGCCGCGACCGGCGCTACATCTTCCGTAGCCTGACCACACTCCCCAACGACATCTGGTCTTCCCTGCAAGCCGATGGGCGTTTTGGCCCGCTCCCCCAGATCGAAGCGACAGATAGCGTCGCACTGATGGACTATCTGAACAGCGACCCGCTGCCATCGCTGCTGATCGGTCAGCCTGGCCCGCAGAGCGAGCAGGTCTACTATAGCGCCGCCCGCATGCAGACCCGCGACTGGACCGTGATCGCAATGTTGCCCGAGGCGGAAATCCTTGCGCCTGCCGGACGGGTCACGTTCCGCGGGTTGGGCGCAACCCTGATCCTTACTGCGCTGCTCGGTCTGTCGGTGACATGGGTGGCCAAACAGCTTGTGCGCCCGGTCTCCCAACTCACCGCAGCGGCCACCCAGATAGCCCATGGCGACCTCTCGAGTCGCGTCGACATACGCGGCAGCAGCGAACTGCGCGATCTGGCGGCGAACTTCGAGACGATGCGCCAACACTTGCGCAGCTCGCGGGATGAACTGGCGGCCTGGGCGCAAACGCTCGAACAGCGGGTGGTATGGCGCACCCAGGAACTGGCCGCGCTCTCGGAAGTCATCGCCTTCGCCAGCCGCACCCAATCCCGCGACGAACTGGCGCAAACCGCCTTGCAGCAGGCCCTCGCTGTGATGGGCGCCGAGTTGGGCGGGATCTGGATTGCCGACGCCAGCGGAGCATTACACCTGGTTGCCCAACAGGGCTTCAACCCCGAATTACAAGAGCAGTTGACCCTCTTTGCCCCTGGCGAGGGGCTGCTCGGCCAAGTGCAGGAACAAGGGCAAGCACTCGCCCTGGACAACATTAGCCTGGCGCCGCGCCTGGCGCGAGCCGTCGTCAAGCAACAAGGGCTCCACTCCTTTGCCGCAGTGCCGCTACGCATCTACGGACGGAATCTCGGGGTGATGGGGATTTTCAGCTATTCCCAGGCCGGATTTACGCCCGAAGCAGTCGCGCTGGCCGCCTCGATTGCGCAACAAATCGCTCTCACCTTCGACAACATCGCCCTGGTCGAGCAGGTGCAGGAACAGGCTCGCGATGTCGCTAGCCTGCAAGAACGCGAACGCATTGCGGGCGAGATCCACGACAGTATCGCCCAAACGCTGGGCTACCTCTACCTGCAAACCGACCGTTTGGCCAATGACATTGCCACAACCCCGCTCCACCAGACCCAACAGCATCTCTTCCACATGCAGGAGATTCTGGCGACAGCTTCGACGGATGTGCGCCAGTATATTACCAACCTCCGCGCTGCCGATCCTCCGCCGATCCGCTTGAGCCAGAGCTTGGGCAAAGAGATCGAACGCTTGACCCGCGAGCTGAATCTCCGAGTCGAGTTGGCATTCGAGCAGGCTGATGATATGATAGTGTCAGCCTATGCAAGCACCGAACTGGTTCGTATCGTTGGTGAGGCGCTACGTAATGCCGAACGTCACGGGCGCGCAGATATGGCTCGAATCGATTTTCGGCGGAAGAATGGGTTTTCCTACCTTAGTATCAGCGACAACGGAACCGGCTTCGACCCCGAGCGCCCACCTGACGATGGCCGAAGCCACTTTGGTTTGAGTGTGATGCGAGCGCGGGCAGCCCGCATCGGCGGCGAACTGCACATTGCCAGCCAGCCCGGCGCCGGCGCCCACGTCCAGATTCGTTGGCCCAACACAACGGCTGTCGCAGCATAAGGTCACGCACGAGGCAAGAGTTTATGCTCTATAGCTTCTGACTTCGTTATCGCTAACCTAGCCAGCATCAGTGCGGGAGTACGAGCAATGGACGCTCAACAGGTCATACGGGTGATGGTCGTCGACGATCACGACCTCTTCCGCGACGGGATCGTCAGCGTCATACGCAGCCAGCCCGACATGGATGTCGTCGGCGAGGCGGGCGATGGCCTAGAGGCGCTGGTGATGGCCCAGAGTCTTCTACCTGACGTGATCTTGATGGATATCAACATGCCCGGCACGGACGGCCTGGAAGCGACGCAACAGATCGCGCAGAAACTGCCGGACTGCAAGATCGTGATGCTGACCGTTCGTGACGAGGATGAGCGGATCTTTGAGGCGATCCGCAATGGCGCCCAAGGCTACCTGCTCAAGACCATCCGCGCCCATCAGTTGATGGAAATGATTCGCGCTGTAGCGCGCGGTGAGGCGGCCATGACGCCCTCGATCGCGGCGCGCGTTATGGCCGAATTCCGCCGCCAGAGCAGCAGCGGCGCAGCGCCCAGCGCCCCTAGCTCGGCAACGACCCCGAGCAGCGAGTTCGACGATCTCACCTGGCGCGAACACGACGTGCTCCGCCTGATCACCGAGGGGCTGACCGATAAAGAGATCGCCGCTTCCCTCGATATCAGCCTCTACACGGTCAAGTCGCATGTGCGCAACATCCTCGCCAAACTCCACGTCAACAACCGGCGTGAAGCCGCCCAACTGTCGTATCGCAAGAGCAGCCAGCGCAGCGACGCCTAACGAAAACACACAACGGGCGATAGGACTCGACCCTATCGCCCGTCCGACTGCACATTATCGATCTCGTCAATCCAGGCGCGGCGGCCCCTGCCTGATCCGGCGTCGCACCGGCTCAATCGCCTTCTGTTCATTCCACATGGAGTCTAGCCACCACGTGATGCCCGCCTCGACAAAGGGATGCACAATAGCTGCTGCGCGCTGCGGGTCATCGCCGGGGGTCTCGCCTTCCATAACGATATCGAACGGCGTTGTCTCCCTGCGATGTTCCACAATACACGCTTTCATGTCGCGAATATCGTCGGTTGTCACCGTGCCTTGAGAAGCATCCGGGTTCAGCTTGTTGGGCAACAGACCATCGTAGCGCAGCACGCGCTGCATAGATTTCGGGCGCGGCCACGCACCCACCACCCAGATGGGTATCCGCGGCGACTGGACCGGCGGCGGCGGCGGCAGAAACGTCGTCTCGCGAATACGGTAGTGTTTGCCGCTGTAGTTAAACGGCTGCCCGCGCCACAATCCGGTGATAATGTCCAATCCTTCATCGAGCAACTCAGCCCGAACCTTACGGTCGGTCTCCTCGCCGAATTCGGCAAAGCCAGTATCGGGCGCGCCCAAGCCCACCGCGAGAATGACTCGACCATTCGATAAGTTGTCAAGCGTGGTCGTCTCGCTGGCAAGTTTCCAGGGCCGCCGCCGCGAAACGGGAGTCAGCATCGTGCCCAGCTTAATCCGCTCCGTGCCCATCGCCACTGCTGTCAGCGAGATCCACGGGTCGATGCCCCAGACGGCATCCCACACGAAGAAACCGTCCCAACCGGCGGCTTCCGCCTCGTAGCCCAATTCTGCAGCGATACGCGCATCCCCCAACGGCAGTACAAAACCATATTTCATCTCACGCTCCTTACCCAGATATGAGCGACGTCGCTGACGAAGATGTTCACTTGAAAGCCAACAGATGAATTGTATCAATAGCTTGTGACAGTTACGATCACATCGGCCAGCGCCTGCCGCTGATCAATGAGCTTCTGGATCAACTGGGGATTGCGATAACGCAAGTACTGGGCGGCAAGCAGCGCGCGCCAGGTATGCCAGCCTTCGCTCCAGCGCACCGCGCTATAGGACAAGATTGGCGCAGACAGCAGGAAGATCCCGGCCCAACGCGCACCGGCCAGCCGCCCAACGATCAGCGCCTCGACAAGCCAACTCGTTCCCACCAAACCAACGCCAACCACGAGCTTACTGGTAATGGTCATCTCATCGCTTTTGCCAAAGATCCGCGTTGCGAGCGGCCCCGCCAGCCGCGCCGGAAGATAACTCGAGGCCAAACCGGCGAGCGCCGGCGCCGCGCCCGCCAGTAAAGCCAGCGTCAATGCAATAAGCTGTCGCCTCTGGTGCGGGGTGTCCTCCAATAGGAATGGGTCGGCAACGCGCACGCTGCGTAGCATCCGCGCATATGATTGCGCTTGCTGCAACAGCGCCTCTAGGCGCGCCGGGTCAGTTTCACTGAAACGGTGCATAGCCGCCAGGAGCAGGGTCGTATGGGCGTAGCGGGCATACAGCGTACGCGACATGTCCTGGGGCAAGGTCCAAGCCACAAGATCGAGCGCCAACTGATAGCGTTCCGCATCGCTGGATTGGAGCACCACCTTGTCCAGATGTTCGCGAATCCGCTCGGTCAGATCACAGGCGGCCCGGTACGGATCGCTGGCATAAGCAGCAGCCATGCCGGCCAGATCAAAGGGCTGGCCAATCACCAGCAACACCCGTGAGCGAAACTGCGACTTCTGCGTATACCAGATCGCCACCGGCACAATCTGCGTTTCTAACTCCCATCCCGCCTCAGCTTCGGTAGACAGGGCGATCCGTGCAGCGCCGGTATGCAACGGCTGCATCGTCGTTCCGGCGTGGGTCATGCCCTCGGGGAAAAGCGCCACCGCCTGACCACGAGCCAACAACTCTCGGCAGCGGGCAAACGTCACATCGTTGCGATCAAGTGCGACAGTCTGGGGGCCGCCGGTCTTCCCCGCATCGCGGCGACGATACACCGGCACGGCGGCAAACGCCTCCAGACAAAGGCGGAGCGGAGGGTTGGCGAAAAAAGTGCTCTTGGTCAGGAACGAGACAATCCGATCAAGGCCGAGCATCAATACCAGGCCATCGATCAGGCCATTCGGATGGTTTGACACAAAGATTGTCGGCTTCCCAACCGGTATGTTCTCCTGCCCCTGCACCTCAATGCG
>JAKSDJ010000090.1 GCA_022360155.1 Chloroflexales bacterium
AAAGTCATCGAAATCGGTTATCATCCTGTTGCCTCCGTGTATGGGTGACTGTTCGCCAAGCAGGCTCAGCCATACCATACCGGAGGTCAATCGTCAACTTTTTAACTAGCACATCACCCAAGTAGTGATCAGACTCAGCCGACTTAACTACGTGCGCAATATACCCTATACCCCTATAGGGTAATCTTGATTACAGCATATATGAATGCGATATGCTATACTGTGTCTATTCGTTGCACGATACACGCCAATAGACTGAAGCTGTTGGCTGATTATACAGAGGCATACGAATGAGATGAGAAGGTCATTGTTGCGAGATCGTTGGCTTTTTCATGCCAACTTTGGTTTTTTGAGGAGTATAGGGTATGCACAGTAAAGTTGCTATTATTGGGTCAGGCCCCGCTGGTCTGACTGCGGCGCTGTACGCAGCGCGCGCCAACCTCGAACCATTGGTCATACGGGGTCTACAACCAGGGGGACTGATTGCAACAACAAGCGAGGTCGAAAACTATCCCGGCTTTGTCGAGGGGATTGGGGGTTACGAGCTGTACGAAAACATGGAGAAGCAAGCAGAACGGTTTGGCACTCAGTATCTCGACACTATTGTAACAAATCTTGATCTGTCGCAGCGTCCGTTTACGCTTGAGACCGACTCAGGGCAGACAGTTACCGCCGATACTTTGATTGTCTCAACCGGTGCGTCACCACGCAAGCTTGGGGTTCCTGGCGAGGAGCAACTCGCGAATCGAGGCGTTTCGTATTGCGCAACCTGTGATGGCTTTTTCTTCCGTAACAAACGAGTCGTTGTGGTAGGTGGCGGTAACAGCGCTCTCGACGAGGGGTTGTTCCTGACTCGCTATGTTGATGAGTTGGTGATCGTTCACCGGCGCAACCAGTTGCGGGCCGACCCAATTTTGCAGGAGCGGGCGTTTGAAAACCCCAAGACCCGCTTTACCTGGGACTCGGTTGTAACCAAAATTCTGGGTGACGATACAGTCACAGGCGTTCAGATGAAAAACCTGCAGAGCGGCGAGGAGACAATCCTTGAGACCGACGGAGTCTTCCCATATATTGGTCATATTCCCAATACATCGTTGTTCAAAGACAAGCTTGATCTCGACGAGAATGGCTATATTTTGACCGATGGACGGACCCGTACCAATATTCCAGGCGTCTTTGCCGCCGGCGATGTTGTTGACCATATCTACCGTCAGGCAATTACGGCCGCAGGTGAAGGCTGTATGGCGGCGATGGAGGCGACTTGGTTCCTAGCTGAGGAAGAACACGCCGCTAAAAAGAGAGGGCACGCTGAAGCTGAGGCAGTAACATCTCCTGCACTTGGTCAATGATAGATCACTGGATAGTTGGGTTGTTGGTCGCCAAGGCGACTAGTGTCATATACTATGGCTGACTTTTGGCAGCAGAAGCGCTGCCCCCATAGAGTGGTTGAGTAGGGCGAAGTCCTGCTTAACCACCCTTTCGATCCAGAGCGCGAACGAATCTTCTGCCCCTGCGCATCACACCTGGACCACACGACAAACGTTAGGTTCCCCGACAATAATCCACACGCCAACAAACACCTCTCATACCGTTATGATGTGGCTTCCGTCGAAATGCATCGTCCCCAAGGGATATCCAGCCCGCTCGACATTCACATCCACTTTGTGTTATGATGGAAAATCGCAAAATCCTGACGTAGTGAACAGCCATCTGCCAAACACCTTATGCGTTTGGCATACACACCCTACAGCTTTCTACCCCTTATGGCAACGATCCTCTGTATTGGCTTGGCGCTTTACACGGGGCGACGTCGTTATGTGTCCACTGTTGAACCATTTGCGATTCTGGTTCTATCAGTTGCAGTTCAGTGTCATTCTTGGCTACAGCGATCTATTTCGGCGCGAGCTAGAGCAATTGGGACAGATCCGACTGATCGATGATGTTGAACGATCCAGCTTGCTAGCAATCATCTCTTGTCAGTGATTAGCAGCATTCTCGACTTCTCTAAAGTTGAAGCAGGCAAGATGGAGCTTTACGCAGAGACATTCGATGTCAAGGAACTTGTTGCTGAAATCGCAAGGTCAATCCAGCCATCGATTGCTCAAAATGGTAATAGGCTAGAGGTTTGATGTCTGCCCGATCTTGGCACAATGAATACCAACCTGACCAGGGTACGGCAGATCATTCTCAATCTGCTTTCGGATGCTGCAAAGTTCACAGAAAATGGAACAATCACCCTACAGGTCAGCAGAACGATAGATGACACAAACAATGCGATTGTGATGCAGAATAAAGACATCTGTGCCACGCAAATATCATCATCTATTGTATTCCAGATCAGTGATACAGGTATCGGCATCTCCACAGATCAACTCCAACACCTCGGCAAAGAATTTACGCAAGCCGATGTTTCAACGACAAGGCTGTACGGTGGTACTGGCCTGGGGCTAGCACTCAGCCTTCGTCTGTGCCGCATGATGGGCGGTGATATCACTGTTGCGAGCGAAGTCGGCAAAGGCTCCGTTTTTACGCTTACGTCCCGACTGAAATCATTGCTCCAACTGCTACGACTCCCCAGGCATCCGAATATCTTCCATATAAGGCACGAGCGCATCAGACAGAGTGAGCACATACCCAACAGTCATTCTCTGCGGCTGCTTGTAGGTGCTTGAAAAGCATCTTTGCAAGAGCATACAGGCAGAACAAACAGACAACCGTATGGCCCCTCCATACACCAATCAGCCTCTTTTTAACCGGATTCCGGGAGGCAAACTTGCACATATCGCGCTTGACGCTTCACCTCCCGCTATGCCATAATGACGGTGTATATGCGTTCTTTTGAACGCATAGCGTCTATATTGTTCGCTGTTCTGCCGGAACTTGCCCGACACCGGCACAGAGAGAAGATCCGGTGTCATGCGCGCCTATCTCGATATAGAGACTACATTTGAAGGAAGTATCAGTGTGATTGGGATTTACCGTCCCGATCATGGCACGATCCAACTTGTCGACGGCGGCGTGAGCGACATCAATCTCTACACAGCATTAGAAGGCATAACGACCATTGTTACGTTCAACGGCAGCAGTTTCGACTTGCCGATTATCCGCCGACGGCTCTACGCCGACTTGCGGCGCGAATATGAGCATTGTGATTTGCGCTATGTTTGTCGCCAGCATGGTCTACGTGGCGGCTTAAAAGCTATTGAGGAGCGCTTGGGGATTACCCGCGAGACGCCCGGGCTTACCGGTTGGGATGCACCGCACTTATGGCGTCGTTATGAATACCAGAACGATCAGGCTGCACTACGCCTCCTCCTCTGTTATAATCGCGAGGATGTGATTAACCTGGCAGTGCTTGAGTCACTGCTCGCTGGCACATTCCTTGCAGATCCAACATCAGCCGTACAGGTTGTAATGGATAAAATATCATAAGCTACGCGGAGTGATATCATTCACTGGCTGCCTTCAAAATATGGATGTTCATTTTTCGCATTTGATATAGTACGATAATGCAACAAAAAATTCTTGACAATCGCTATGAATTAGAACATAAGATTGGCGAAGGCGGTATGGCGCGAGTCTACGTTGGGCGTGACTTGCGCCTCAGTCGCCGGGTAGCGGTGAAAGTGCTACAAGGCCAGTATGTAAGCGACCGCGACTTTCTCGATCGCTTTCGTCACGAAGCACAAGCCGCAGCTATTCTCACACACCCGAATGTGGTGGATGTCTATGATGTCGGACAAGATGGCGACATTCACTACATCGTGATGGAGTATATTGACGGAACAGACCTCAAGGCGGTAATCAACCGGGAGGCGCCTCTGGCGATTGATAAGGCGATATCCATTGCTGAGGCCGTGGCGCGCGGCCTAGAAGCCGCTCATCGCGTTGGCTTGGTTCACCGTGATATCAAGCCGCAGAATATTATCGTCGCCCCCGATGGTTATGTACGAATTACTGATTTTGGCATCGCCAAGAGCCATCTAAGCACCGCACTGACCGAAACCGGCGTTACCTTTGGAACGGTAGACTATATCTCGCCAGAGCAAGCGCAGGGTAAACCGGCAACATCTCGCTCAGATGTCTACGCCCTTGGTGTGACTCTGTATGAGATGTTGACGGGACGCTTGCCCTTCATAGCCGATAATGCGGTAACTGTTGCAATGCAACACGTGAGTAACCCGCCGCCGTCGTTGCGCCAATTCAACCCGCAAATTCCTCCGCAGCTCGAAGCTGTCGTGCTGCGGGCGTTGTCTAAAGATCCAGCGCAACGCCCCGCGAGCGCCCAAGAGTTTGCCCGATTGTTACAGGGGTATCGCGATATGGCCCAACAAGAGACGGTCTATACAGCCAGCGTCCCCTCCCGCGCCCCAGACTCCCAGCTTCGATTGGCAAAAAGCGCTACAACGAACAACCACACAACAGGCCGCATCATTCCACCGCCGCGCTCAGCGGCGGCCACCCGAGCTCCCCGACAAGATAGCACCGGGTGCGGCACCTTCATGGTTGGAATGTTCATTCTGTCAGGCATACTCAGTCTCGTCTTTCTCTTTAGCATTGGCGCCTTTGATGATTTAATCACGGATGGACCAGCAAGCGCTAGCCCATTCCTAAGACGGACCACAATACCAGATCCCAACACCACCGTAACTCTGTCACCCGCAGCGCTTGTTGCAGTACCGGATTTGGTCAATCGAACCGATTTTGCTGCACGGTCGACCCTGGAACGACTACAACTTGTGCCGATAACCACAACCGCCGAATATAGCAGCCTTGTTCCTGAAGGATTTGTACTCAAGCAAGATATACCGCCCGGCGCCGAAATTAGACAGGGCCAATCAGTCACCTACACGCTGAGCTTGGGACCGGAGCTGATAACTTTGAGCGACTATGAAGGTCGCCGTTTTGATCGATCTCGCGATGAAATCCGGAGCTTGGGCTTGAATATCGAGGTTGTCGAAGAACCAAGCCAGACGATTACCGAAGGTTTTATCATCCGCCAGTCGCCCAATCCCCGCGCACGAGTTCAAGCAGAGGATACAATTCGCTTGGTTGTCAGTGTCGGTGATAAAGTCCGCTTTCCGAATGTCATTGGCAAAGGACGGGCGGAAGCGGAATCCATCTTGAATAGTAATAGCAATTTTGTACTGGAGTATGTTGACCCTCAAGGACGCGATCGCCTACCTGACTTCGATCGCTATTTTCCAGGCGAGGTGGTAAGTGCGCTGGCCAATCGGGAAACTGTACGCAACGGCGATCTCATCCCGCGCGGCAGCCGGATTGTGCTTGGCGTTCGCACCGAAGAATGACCTTTGACTACAACTCCTTTAGCAGGCGGCAACAGCTCAGCGGAGCTATTCTCCCATACGCAGCTTGCAATAGGACGAATTGAACGCCAATAGCGGTTCGCTTCAGGCAATGAGCCAAAAACCGCCTGCGAGCGACCCAATACCTCAGAGAAGATCGTTTTATTTCATAGGATGCCAATGCAACTTATTCTTATTCGCCACGGTGAGACCGACTGGAATGTGACCTTGCAATATCAGGGCCATGCTCAGGTGCCCTTGAACGAACGCGGGCGTGAACAGGCGCAGCTGGCGGCTGGACGATTAAAGCATAATCGAGCAGTAGCCTTATATGCGAGCGATATCGTCCGCGCCTGGGAGACCGCCCAGATTATCGGTGATACTCTGGGATTGACGCCCCAAACCATGCCCGAACTGCGAGAAATTGATGTGGGTCGATGGGAGGGATTGACGCCTGAACAACTCTATCGCCAGTTTCCCGACCACATGCAAGAGTATGAACGCGACCCGGCGCGAACTGTCCGGCTGGGCGGCGAGTCATACGCTCAGCTTCAGGAACGAGCGCTGGTTGCTCTCCAGCGTATTCAGGAGACCCACCAGCACGATGAAACGATCCTCGCTGTGTCGCACGGCGGCACGATTCGAGCGCTGCTCTGCCATGTCATCGGGCTCGACCTGGGATACTTTGGGCGCATGTGGCTCGACAACGGCTCGCTGACCGAGCTGCGTTACGGGAAGCATGGCTGGCGCCTCTATCGCCTCAACGATGCCGCTCATCTCGAGGGGATCACGCGAGAGGGCGGTGAATAACACCTGGAGGCAAACGCAACACGCGCCGGGACCGCTAATTGGCGGCTCAGCGGTCCCGGCAGGAGTCACTCCTGGCGCGTACAGCAATGGTGGCGGAGAAATACCATTGTGACAGCGCCATAGCCCACTATAGTGCGATGCGTTACACTAGAGTAACAAGCGAAACAGTATGAGATATGCACTTTCGGATCTGGATTTTTCATCGCACCAAACACCCCGCCAAGCATCACTACAGCTTCAGAGCGATATTTCAGGAAAAGTACACCTCGTCGACTACCTCGAACGCAGCCGTGATCACAGCCTCTGTGTCAATACCGAAAGAGCGATAAAGGTCGGCCCGCGCCCCGGATTGACCGAAATTATCCACCCCCAGCGTTGTGACCGGCGCACCGTACACGCTGCCCAGCCAAGCTAGGGCGTTAGGAGCCGCATCGTGGACCGTAATGATCGGTGCATGACGTTCTTCTGCTGGTATGATCCACTGTAAGGGCATACCGTGTCCACCGCCTCGCTGCGTTTGCCGCGTTGCTTGCCAAGCCTCGAACAAGCGCCGCGGGCTGGTCAAGTTCAACACATTCACGGCCACTCCTTCGCGTTGCAGATACGCTGCGGCCTCAAGCGCTTCGGGAATCATCGTCCCTGTCACGGCGATCTGCACAAGCGGCGCACCCGCCGCCATCCCGCTATCGTGCCAATCCAACAAGCGATAGGCGCCAGCCAGCACCTGTCGGCGCAGTGTTGCAGCGCCAAGGCGCTTCATCGCCGGGCTCAGGAGTAGTTGGTCGATCGGCTTGGTCGAGAGACGCAGGTAGGTTGGGCGGCCATGCACGCGGTCACAACACTGGCGCAGCGCCTCGACCATAATCCAGCTCAATTCCTGAGAGAAACAAGGCTCGTAATAGTCGAGATTGGGCAGTTCCATACCGAGCGAAGGCGTGACTGAGGACTGGTGCGCGCCGCCCTCCGGCGACAGCGTCACACCCGAGGGCGTTCCGGCGAAGATAAACTTCGCGCCAGAGTAGAGACCATAGATCAGCGCGTCGAGGCCACGACAGACGAACGGATCGTAGACAGTGCCAATCGGAATAAGCTGCTGCGCACAGAGTTCCGTCGAGAGGCCGAACATCCCGAGTAGGGTAAACAGGTTCATCTCGGAGATACCCAACTCGATGTGTCGCCCGCCCGGACCGCGCTTCCACTTCAGCAGTCGGTAGGCTTCGGTCTCGTAGTCTGGCTCTTCCTGGGGCGTAAAGACGCCAGTCTTGTTGATCCAACCCGCCAAATTGGTCGAAACGGAGACATCCGGTGCGGTCGTCACAATGCGTTCGCGGAGCGGAGGCACATCGGCAAGGCGCACAAGGATGCGACCGAAGGTATCTTGGGTGCTGGCGACGCCCTGGGTAGGAATAGCAATTTCCTCTGGAATGGCTGCGGGGTCTAATATACCAGGCGTCGGTTCAGCGGCGGGAAAGAGGCGTTCGGCAGCCGCAGCGCAAAGTTTGCCGGCAGCGGAATTGGGATCGAAGGCAACCCACTCTTGCCCCGCTGCAATACCCATTTGCGCGCGCAGCGCCTCGATTTGCTCGTCGGTCAGCAGCATCGAGTGATTCAGCGGATGGCCGGCAATGGGCAAGCCCCATCCCTTGACTGTGTACGCAAAGATAATTGTTGGCTTTTTGGGTTCGGCGTCGGACTGGGCCAAGACATCAAGCAATTCCTCTAGGTCGTGACCGCCCAGATTCGCTAGCACAGCCGGCAACTCATCATCGGGAACGTTGCGAATGGACGATGCGATTTCCGCGCTGTCGACTCCGCCAGCCCGGATCAGGCGGGGCCGCAGGTCAGCGCCGGAGAGCCGGATGAGCGCCTGGTACTCCTCATTGCTCATCTCGTCGATGCGTGAGCGTAGTGCAGAAACGCCAGGCCGATCAAAAAGCATCTGAAGCCTTCGGCCATACTTGGCTTCAAGAACGCGCCAGCCGCTCTCGGCAAACAAGCGTTTGAGGTGGGTCGCGCGGATGCCTGGCACCACCCGGTCGAGGCTCTGGCGGTTGAGATCAACGATCCAGAGCAGATTATCCAGCCCGTCGAGCGCTGGGTCAAGAATAGCCTCCCAGACGTTACCTTCGTCGAGTTCGGCATCACCGACCAATGCAATGAAGCGACGGGCAGGGCCACTGCCGAAGTGTGCGTCGATATAGCGTTGCGCTAGAGCCGCAAAAGCTGGCGCTACCGCACCCAAACCCACCGATCCGGTCGAGAAATCTACCTGATCGGGATCTTTGGTGCGGCTAGGATAGGCCTGGAGACCGCCGTAGGCCCGTAGCGTTGTCAAATAATGCTGCGGGAGCTGCCCCATCAGGTATTGCACGGCGTGGAACACGGGCGAGGCGTGAGGTTTGACCGAAACCCGATCACCCGCTTTCAGGAAGCGAAAATAGAGCGCAGTCATGATCGAGACCATCGATGCCGACGAGGCCTGGTGGCCGCCAACCTTGGAACCGTCGGTATTGGGGCGCACATTGTTGGCGTGATGGATAATCAGAGTCGTAAGCCAAAGCACGCGCTGCTGAATAGTATCCAGCGTCGCGAGCAATTCGGAGGTTGGTTGCACTGGCGCATGCGGCAAAACAGCAGACGGTTCACGGGTCAATCTTGGTTGCACAAGCACACCTCCAGCGCTACAAAACAAGCATCGCAATCCCGCTCCCAGCTCATAGCAAAGCGAAAGAGGGCGACAACTCGTTGAACTCCTCTTGGGCAGCAGCAATGCTGGCTCATCGTATACTCACGGGAAAACTGGTTCAAGCAGGGCAACCGGATTATAGCCGATACTATCTCGCTTTGACAAATGCCCTGCCCAGGATAATCTTTTTGGAGTTACAATAGACATGACAGTGCAGACGTAGGCCCTATGGGTCAACCGCTGCCTGCCGCGTCAGAAGAGTGACACCCCGTATAAGGAGGCGCCCATGGATCCCAATTGGTTAAAAGATCGCGAAGTTGTCGATATCCTGATTCTGTTGGCAGTTACTGGTCTGCTCGTCGGCGTTTTTCTGGTCTGGGTTTTCGCATTCTACTGGTAGACGAGACAGCCAATGAAAGCCATTCTCTTCGACCAACCGGGTGATCCCAACGTATTGCGCTTTGATGACGCGCCCGAGCCCGAGCCTGGCCCCGACGAGTTGCTGGTGCGGGTGCATGCAACGGCAGTCAACCGCGCTGATCTGCTGCAGCGGCGCGGCGTCTATCCACCGCCGCCGGGCGCTTCACCGATTCTCGGTCTGGAACTGGCCGGCGAGGTGATCCGTCCGGCTGGCTCCTGGCAGGTTGGCGACCGGCTGATGGCGGTTGTCACCGGCGGAGGCTACGCCGAACTGGCAACCGTACCCGTCGGCGTGGCGATACCGGTTCCCGCAGCGCTCTCATTCGAGCAGGCTGCCGCCATCCCCGAGGCGTTTCTGACCGCGTTCCTCAATCTCTTTACGCTAGGCAAACTTCAGGCTGGGGAGACGGTGCTGATCCATGCTGGAGCAAGCGGGGTCGGTACGGCGGCAATCCAACTCGCCCGTGCTGCCGGCGCTCGTGTGTTGGCGACGGCGGGATCGGACGAAAAGCTGGCTCGCTGTCGCGACCTGGGCGCCGACGTGACCATCAACTACCGGAACGAGTCTTTCGCTGAAAAGGTCCGCCATGCAACCGCCAGACAGGGCGTCGACCTAATCCTCGATTTCGTCGGCGCGCCATACTGGAAAGACAACCTGGCATGTCTCGCCCCTTACGGACGGCTCATGCTGATCGGGTTTCTCGGCGGCAGCCAGGGACAACTCGACATCGGCCCAATCCTGGCCAAAAGCCTGACCGTGAGCGGCACGACCCTGCGGCGCACACCCATGACTCAGAAGATTGCGCTGACCGAGGCATTTATGACGTTCGCACTCGAACGATTGGAGCGTGGCGAGCTTCAGCCGGTCATCGACTCGGTCTATCCGTTGAGTCAGGCCGCCGCTGCCCACGAAGCGATGGAACGCAACAGCAACGTTGGAAAGATCATATTGCAAGCCGCCTGATATTATGTAAACTCATGAATACTACGTAGCCGGACACAGATGCAGCAGATTGGCATCAATTTGCTGCATCCGCGTGCTAGTGGCCCGCTCCGAGAGCCGCATCGAAGAAGCGCGCCAAGCGGGTGAAGAGTTGTTCTTGGTTAACAGGTTTCGTGATCCCGTGACCTTCGTCATCGAAAACCAGCAGTTCGTATGGAATGTTGTGATTATCGAGATGTGTCATCACCTGACGCACATTCTCCGGCGTTACATTGGGATCTTGAGCGCCCTGAACGATCAGCAAGTGGCCGCGGATGTCCTGCACAAAGTATATTGGCGAGCGTTCACGATAGCGCTCAGGGATCTGATCTGGTGTTCCGCCGATCATCTCCTCACTATAGGGTCGTAAGTCGGGGCGGGTGGTGTAGTAATCGATCACCAGGTCGGTCATGCCGCAGATCGGCGCAGCCGCCGCGATTATCTCCGGCGGGTAGCGGGTGATCTGGCACCACGCACTGTAGCCGCCGTAAGACGTGCCGGTCACCCCGACGCACCCCGGTGCGGCCAAGCCAGCCTGGATCAACGCTTCGGCCCCGGTCGCAATATCCGCCTGTTCGCGACCGCCCCAACCGTCCTCTTTGATCGCCTCACGGAAGCGCAATCCAAAGCCGGTACTGCCCCGATAATTTACATCCAAAACATTAAAGCCTTGCGTCACGAGATATTGAAGCTTCGGGTTGAGCCGATCTTCGGAATGCCCCGTCGGCCCGCCATGGACATAGATAACCGCTCGGCCCAGGTTGGGCTGCGCTCGATAGAGCCATCCCTGTATTTCCAGTCCATCAACCGAGGTCCAGCGAAAGTCTTCTACCGAGGCCAGTTGTTGCGACATCAAACTGGTCCGCTCCCAGACACGAGTGAGCGAGACCAGGTCGGCAGGCGAGCGCGCCTCCAGCGTGAAGCGCACCAGTTCAGCCGGCCAGGTCGCAGCATAGTAGAACGCAATCCAGGCGCCATCTGGGGCGCGCCCGAGCGGCAAGAGGTTGCCAGGCAAACGCGGAAAGGCGGTTTCGGCGCCGCTGGCGGGATCGAGCCACGAAGCTAGGTGCCGCCCGTCGCGAACCTCGTCCACGATGATCAGGCCGCCAGGTGTAACGCTAGCCGTTTCGATCTGGCGCGCTGGGTCGTCGATCAGCCAGCGCAGCGCGCCGCTGGGCCAGTGATAGATGCCCAAGCTCTTGTGATTCTGGGCTTGGCCATCGTGTGCGTCAGCAATCACCAAGATCTGTTCGCCATCCGGCAGCCAGTGGGCTTCGATCTTAACCTCGTCGCCAAAGTTCAGGATCTCGCGATCAGCGCTGCCATCTTGGGCAACCAGATAGATCTGCGTACCAGCGGGATGACGATCCTGGCGAGTGTAGAGGAGGCGCGTGCCGGCGCGGTTCAGTTCAGGACTGTGCCAAGTCGAGCGCAGTGGGCGCACAATGGGAATGCGCTCGCCAGTGCGTAGATCGTGGCGATAGAGCCAGGTCGCCTCGATCGTTTGGTCGGTCGCAACATCATAGTTCATGCCATAAAACAGGGTGTGGCTGCTAGGATGCAGGTCGCCGCCGCGGATGAAGTACGATGGGCGATCCTCGGTCAGGGCTTGCATCACGCCGGGCCGGTCGAGATCGACACGGAACAAGCGGTTGCGCTCATCGCCGCTATGGTCCTCGCTGACGATCACCGACCGCGAGTCGGCGGTCCAACTCACCAGCTCGGTAGCCTCTGGCGTGTGCGTGAGAGTGATCGGAGCGGTCGAACCATCGGTCGGAGCGACAAAGACATCGCGATTCGGGTGGATACGATACCAGACGAAGGCGACCCAGCGGCCATCGGGCGACAGCATAGCGTCGAGCACTGTGGGAAGGGCAAGTAGTTGTTGGAGTAGCATGTTGGTGTTCATAAACTTCTACAGACAGTACAATGGTAAGGGACCGTGTCTTGCAGCAGTGATACGTGACGAGCAGCTTTGCTGCATTAATACAAGATTCTCCAGCGTAACTCACGAAACATGTCCAAAGCGAACCGTTATACTTGCAATGCTCACGGCAAATGGCACACTCATGCAAGATCAAGGGCGGAAGCTTTCAAGGCGATGACGCCTCACGCTCATCGATAACTCCCTGGTATCTCACGTTGATTTGCATATGCACTCTGTTTAGTATACCACCTTTCGATTTTTGGCTAGAAATAGAATCTCATGCTAGTTAGGGTCGTGTCAAGTCTGCAACTCTGCTGTGGAGTATGACAGCCGTGCCATTGTCTTATTACAAAGCGCGATAGCTATTGTTTGGTCGCCCTAGGCAATGCAAAATGATGATATTGATGAAGCCCTCTCATAGTACTACAACGAGACTTCATCCTGCACCGCATCGGAA
>JAKSDJ010000062.1 GCA_022360155.1 Chloroflexales bacterium
ACTGTCAACAGGCGGGTCGTGGGCGAATACATAGCGCAACTCCTCGTATGATTATACCAATTCGACGTGAAAACTACGCATGTCATGCTGAGCAAAGCGAAGCATCTCGGCTCACTGCTGCTGAGACCCTTCGCTTCGCTCAGGGTGACAAGATGCGGAATGTCTAAATCGAATCGGTATTAGCGCCGATTCTGCCCTGATCCGCTTGGAGAGTCAAATTATCGATATCGATTTCAATACGAATCACAAGGAGGCTGCTCGCAATAGACGTACGCCCGTCGCCAAAAGCCGCACATATCCGGCGGCCCATTCCCTTGCAATAAGCGCGTTATAATAGCGTATCGTCGCACCTCATAAGCCTAGAAGCGAGTTCATTCAGATCATGGCCCCCATCATTCACTGGCTCCGGCGCGACCTGCGCCTGCATGATAATACCGCCCTGGCCGCCGCATCCCACGACAGCGACGGCGCGGTGCTCCCGGTCTTCATCCTCGACGAGCGCTTGCTGACCGGGCGCTTTGCCAGCCCAGCGCGGGTCCGCTTCATGCTCGAGTCGCTCCAAGCGCTCGAACGAGCCCTGCGCGAGCGCGGCAGCACCCTGCTCTTTCGGCGTGGCGATCCACAGCAGGAACTGCTCAACCTGGCTAAAGAGAGTAGTGCGACGGCAGTCTACTGGAACCGTGACTACTCGCCGTTCGCCATCAAGCGTGACAGCGCGATCAAGCAGGCGTTGGGCGAGGCAGGCGTGACAGCGCGCAGCTTCAAGGATGCGGTTATTTGGGAACTGGACGAGATCCTGACCAAAGAGGGTAACCCCTACACGGTCTATACGCCGTACGCTCGGCGCTGGCGGCAGCGACTCGATGCAGAAGGCTTCCAGGTTCACGAGGCGCCCGACTGCCAATCCATCGACACCAAGCTTTCCTCCGCTGCGATCCCCGATCTGGCCGATCTGGGAATGGACACAGCGCAGCAGGTGATCCCTGGCGGCGAAGCCGAGGGCCAATGCTTGCTCCAGGAATTTACCGACCTGCGCCGTAACCACAACATCACCGCTTACAAAACCGATCGCGATATGCTCGCCCTGCCCGGCACCTCGCGGCTCTCGGCCCACCTGCGGCTGGGCACGGTCTCGCCCCGCGCCGCCCTACGCGCCGCCCTGGATGTCGCCCAACACAACGACGCCGAGCAAGGCGTGCAGACCTGGATCGGCGAGCTGGCCTGGCGCGACTTCTACGTGCAGATCCTCTATCACTTTCCCCACGTGCTGCGCAGCGCGTTCAGAGCCCAGTATGATGCGCTGGAATGGGAGAACGATGAAAACCTGTTCGCGGCTTGGTGCGAGGGACGCACCGGCTACCCCGTCGTCGACGCGGCGATGCGCCAGCTCAATCAGGAGGCCTGGATGCACAACCGGGCGCGCATGATCGTCGCCTCGTTCCTAACTAAGGATTTGCTGATCGACTGGCGTTGGGGCGAGCGCTATTTTATGCAGCGTCTGGTCGACGGCGACCCGGCGGCGAACAATGGCGGCTGGCAGTGGGCCGCCGGAACCGGCACCGATGCCCAGCCCTACTTTCGCATCTTCAACCCGACTAGCCAGGGCCAGAAGTTTGACCCCGACGGCGCATACGTGCGTCGCTATGTGCCCGAACTGGCGCAAACGCCGACGAAGTATATCCATGAACCGTGGAAGATGAACAAGGAGCAGCAGCGTGCCGGCGGAGTGCAGATTGGCCACGACTATCCCGCTCCAATCGTTGATCACACGACCCAGCGTCAACGCGCGCTCGATATGTATGGAAAGGTAAAATGAGACGATGAATGGAGGAGGCGAGGAGGCGAGGAAGTGATGTGTGATGGCCGTCGGGCGGCGCCAAGCTGCCGCCCGTGATATATCGCAGCAAGCCAATCATCGGCGTGTATTAGCAGCTCCGCTCGGAAGTTATTCTCCCGTGAAATAGTCGGTATCTACGCGTTTGATCTCATATACCGCCACTGGGGTAACCTCAATATTATGGTCAATCATCAGGCCCACGAGTTCTTCGCCATCGATGAGGATTATTTTATTGTCGATGGCGGTGGCAAACGTTGCTGCCTCTTTCGTAAAGGAAGACGTGGTGATGAAAATACCCTTCCGTGCCCGTTGCCCCTGTAAGGCCCCGGCGAACTTCTGAACTTCGGGGCGCCCGACAACGTTGTCCCATCGTTTGGCTTGAATGTAAATAACGTCTAAGCCTAAACGGTCTTCTTTGATAATGCCATCAATACCGCCATCACCGCTTTTCCCCACAGCTTGCCCTGCCTCTTTGCGTGATCCTCCGTACCCCATTGCCAGCAACAATTCGATGACAAGCTGTTCAAAAAAGTCTGGCGGACAGGCTTTGATCCTGGTGAGGAGGTCTGTAGATAACTCGGCGCGGAGTTGTTGGGAGCCCAGTTCGAGGTGTTCTTGCGGTGTCAGGTCATTTGTCTTAGCAGCGGCCTCTGTCTGGGTTCCAGCCTTTGCCCCTGTCCGAAAGGCCCGATGGCCAGGGAATTGAGCAACTGTAAGGTCAGAGCAGGAGGATTTTGCTGCAGCACCTCACGCCCTAAGCCGGTAATGCACGACACCCCACGCCGTGGGGTTGTCGATAAGGCCTGCCTGCTTGAGATGGCTCTTGGCCCACGCCACACGATTGGTAAAGATGGCCTGCTTCCCGCTGGGTAGTAACTGCGTGCGTTCCGCTTCTGAAAGTTGAAAGAGTCGCGCTAGTGCCTCAACGGTTTCTTGGCTGGTATGCTCCTCTCCGTCGGCAAGGTGTTGGAGAAGCGGAAGGAACAGATGCTGGAAATCCGGTATCGGCATTTTTCTCTTCCCCATAAACGATGTTGTTGTAAGCGCCTATCGAATTAAGGATTCATGTGGCGCACTGCTACCCCGTCATCCGCGTTGACCGAGGCTGCCGCCCAACAGCTAGTGTTCAGCTCTCGGTGCAGACTCACTGCATCAGACAGCATTGAAAACACGATAAGCTCATGCGCCAGCAGCGTCAGATGCAGTGCGTTATCAGACGATTTTAAGAGTTGTGCTCTCGGTATCGTTGAAAAGCTGCTCAATCACGATGTAGTTCCTACGCAGGATGGTCTCGATAGTTGCGGTAGTATATAGTCCCCGACCCGGATCCAAATAATTTTCGGTGGTGCTCCACGCAATGCAGTAATATAATTAAAATCAGAGTCTTTCGTTGCAATTGTATAGGTCGGTTTGGTATGATAGGACTTTGCCATGGTCATTATTCTTCTGTATCAAGCGCACGCGCCGCGTCGAAGATAGTATAGCACGAAGCGCAAGAAACAAACCGGCAAGGTGCGCAGGAGGGCATAAGGTGGCCCGATGGCTAGCTGTCGGCCGTATGTCGCTGAACGCTCGTTTTCATACAGCAGTCGGCATCTCGCGTCTGCTACAAAGCAGCACAGTTTTTTGACAGCATATGCAAACCCTTTTGCTTATAGCGCAAAAATGCAAGCTGTGTTACTATGAGCTAACCACATTACTCAAGCTAAGAAAGGATAACGCCATGGCGCAACGACCGTTTAGTCCACGCGATCTGCGCTATCTCAATAGCACTGGGTTCGAAGTTTATATGGCATCAGGGGCAGTGTTCGTTCTGGGCTTTACTGCCTCGTTTATCTTTAGCGTCGTTGTCAACTACGAATGGCTGTTGTGGCCCGGTACCTTTGTTACGGTGCTGGCCAGCTATGTCGTGCTCAAAATAATGGAGCGCCGCGAGTATCGCGCCAAACTCAACGAGCTCGAAGCTGAATATAGGCTGACTGACACCGACGAATAGGCCAACCATAAGCAATAGTGCAAGCCTCTCAAAGCGTAGGCGGAGCGCGGGCGGTTGATCCGCGCTCTTCGGGGCATCCCGCAAACCTCTTTACTCCTCTGTTGATTGCCACATTTCATAAGGCCATGCGCCGGCAGGTGTTCCCCAACGATACTGGCGGGTACTATGAATTATTATTTAACTTGTTTGCGAATTGTCATCCTGAAACGCAGGTCGTTATGCTATGCTAGTCGGCACAATGTTGCCTTGCATTCAGGAGAACAATTGAATGAGCTATCTTCGCGCCTTACGCCGTAGCCGTGCATTAACCCTCGTCGACATAGCTCGCCTCACTGGAATCCCCGCCCGCTCGATTGCTGCCGCTGAACATGGTGTGCATCCCCTAAACAGGCAAGATTGCGAACGCCTCGCCCTCATTTTTGGTCTCACCGACCAGACCTACCTTATTCGCAGCGTCAACGCATTCCATCAGCGCCAAGCCGCCGCCACGCTTGCACTTCCTGCGTCAGTACGCAATGCCATAACTGTTGCAACCCTGACGAGTTTTATTGCCACGGGCGCTGCCCAAACGCTGTTGCCGAATCTTACTGCATCGTCCCTGCTGCCACAGCAGATTGCACAGGCCGGCTTTAGCGGTGGTTTCGAACTTACCGCTGGGCAAGAATCGGCTGGGTTCATCCCTTTGCAGACAATGAATACGGTGGAGCTCGCCGCCACGGGCGCTGCGGTTGAGATCGCAGCGCCAGGTGCGTGGGTGGTGAACACCGCGCTCGTCGAGCCCAGCGTCAGCTCACCTGAAGCAACATTGGCGGCGGAAGAGTTTTTGGCGTCTGTCCGAATGGAGCTGGCGGCTAAACTCTCTGAGTTGGGAACAAGCACTGCTCCAGCAGAGGCGGCAGAAGGCGTTGTTGTTCCGCCAGCTGAAGAGGCGCCGTCCCCTGAAACGGCCAGCCCGCAACCGACAGAGGTCGTCGTTCTGCCTGCTTTCGTCCTCACCGAAGCCGGCCCGCAGGGCTGCCCGCTCCAACCAGAACACGGCCGGGTGGTGATGACGCAGGGCTATGGCGTGGGCACCCACGCACCCGCCGATGTCTGGGGCGCGGTCGACCTCGCCGTGGATGGCAACGGCGACGGCTGGGCTGAACCAGACGCAACCTGGGATGTGCTAGTGGTGAGCACCCATGGCGGCGTTGTGCGGGCCACGCTGGGGAGTTGGCCCGGCGGCAATCACGTGTGGATCGAAGATCAAGCTAGCGGCTGGAGCACCGGTTATGCCCACTTGTCGCAGATCCTGGTCGAGAGCGGCCAGTACGTCGCGGCGGGGACGGTGATCGGCCTAGTCGGCAGCACCGGCATGGCAACTGGTCCGCACCTTGACTATCAGATCTGGCACAACGGCGTCAATGTCGACCCGACCAATTTGGTGAGCGTGTGCGAAGCGTAGCACGCTGGAACGTTAGCACGTCCCAACGTGCTAACGTTCCAACGTGCTAACGTGCTAACTTCCAACATCTCAGCGCCAGATCCGCAGGTCGGTCGTCGCTTCCCAGGCGGCTGCTTGCTCAGGCGACACGCCCGGCGCCCACACGCCCGCGCCGCCCGCGCCGCGCCAGGCGCCTAGCGGCGCTTCATCGCCGGGAACGAGATCGTAGCGCCAGATGATTTCGGCGTAGGGTGCATAGTCCTGCGGCTCGGCCTGCGCGGTCCAGGGCAGCACCAGCCAGACCCGCGGCGAAACTCGCTTGTGATCCGGCTCAGGCGCAGTTCGCTGGTAAACTGCCACCCGGTCGAGGTAGCCGGGTTGATAGGGCAACGCCGCGCGCCACGTGCGCAGCGCCTTCACATCGGGGGGCGTGGTGCAAATCACGTAGAGGTCGAAGAGCGTAGCCGGATTGGCGCGTATGAGCGCGGAAAGAATCGTTTCGGTTGAAGCAGTGAGTTCTTCCCAGCCGGTGAGAATATTGACGTGTATCGCCAACTGCTTGGCGCTGGTCATTACACCTGCATCCGCAAGATCTAGCCGGATAATTGGCTGGATCGCATCACTCGGGGCGGGATGCACGGGCACCCGATCCTGCTTGCCCAAGGCCAGGGCATCACGGTGCGGCTCAGGCAAGCCCTCGACGGCATCAGGGTCCAACCCCGCACCGAGCTTCAACTCGCGCCGCAGCTCGCGCAGCGTTGCATAGCTCATCCGGCTGGTTCCCAACACATAGTAGGGCGGACGCTCCTGGCAGTCAATCCCGAAGCGTGCAGCTTCCCGGCGCACCGCTGTACCAGGCAACACCTGCAGCGTGAAGATATCGTAGCCGGCCAGGTTCTCGCGCCGGATGAAATCGAGCGTCTCGCGCACCCCCGCCACATCGTCCTCCGGCAGCCCCAGAATGACATCGAGCAGCACCTCGACCCCATGATCGAGCAAGCGACGCGTACCGGCAGCCCACTTGCGCAGATCGGTTCGTCGCTGGCTGGCGGCAAGCGCCGCCGGATTCGCCGTCTGTAAACCAACCTCGGCCACACGCAAGCCCGCCTGGACCATCGCGGCGACCACTGCATCATTCAGATGTTCGCCGCGCAGTTCAGCGTAGAACGCCAGC
>JAKSDJ010000643.1 GCA_022360155.1 Chloroflexales bacterium
AAGCGTAAAATCAATGAACTGCCGCGCCAGTTCTGGGTTCTTACTATCAGCGATTGGTGCGATGGGGTAGGCGGCCAGCGTATTCAGTTCGTCTGGAATCGACAGTTGGCGCACCTGCTCACGGTCAAGGGCTACATCCGAGGTATAGACGATCCCGGCGTCAGCCTCGCCAAGCAGCACCTTCGCCAGTACGGCGCGCACATTGTCTTCGTACGAAACGACGTTTGCGAGCACTGTCGGACTGTAGGTTTCGGTGTATTCGGGCAGCGCACTCGCCCGCACCAAGAACTCAAGAGAGTAACGACCCACCGGCACAGCGGCGTCGGCAAGGACAAGTTTGATCCCTGGATTGGCCAGATCATGCAGCGTCTGCAAGCGGGCCGGATTGTCTTCTGGTACGACGACAACTAGACGATTGCGGGCAAACGTTTGCTCCGTGCCACTGATCACCCGCCCCTCTTGAATAATGGTCTCGAGCTGAGTACGATGCGCCGAGGCGAATACATCAGCGGAGGCGCCCTCGTTGAGCTGGGCGGCGAGCAGTTGTGAACCGGCAAAGTTGCGAACAACATCAACGCCAGGATTATCACGCTCGAAGGTCTGAGCGATAGCTTCGAATGCGTCGGTAAGCGAAGCGGCGGCGAAGACGATCAAGGGATCGCTGGCGTCCTGCAACAAAGCGGTTGTGGGTTGCGCGACCGGGGAAGCGCCACAAGCAGCGAGCGCCAGGACCAGCAACACGAATGGGAACACGACGGATAAGCGATGCATGTTCTTCTCCTGGCGATAGCTTCGATGTCCCCCTACCACTGATTGGTGTCTGGCGGGAGCAATGATGAAGGCATTCCAGACACATCATGCGCGCGCTCAGGGTGTGTCAGCCAGACAGTGCATAAGTCGAGCCAGGCCATCATGGCCTCAAGCTGCCCAATGCGATAACGCAATACGAGCCAATCAAATGATGAAGCCGCCTCCAGAGCGGCGGCGCGGCGGCGCAACCCTACCAGCCGTTGTCCGCTGACCTGCTGCTGACGTTCGATTAGTTCCTGTGCCACCTGCCGACTCTCGCTATGCGCAAAGTACAATTTCGCGAGAAACTCCACCCTGAAGTCACGGGCATGCTCGACGGGGCTGTTGACCCAGGCGACAAACGCTGCGGCGCCCGCCTTGGTCAGGTGCAGGATCTTGCGAGGCGGACGTGCGCCCTGCGGCTCCAACGTGCTCGTCAGGTAGCCCTCGTCTTCGAGCCGGGCCAACAGCGCATACAGCAGGCTTTGCTTGAGGTTCCAGACCAGGCCAAGCTCCGCACTGGCGAGAAGCCGCTGGTGAATTTCATAGCCATACATTGGTTGCTGACGCACAAACCCGAGAAGGGCGTGCTCAATTGTCAGCGGCTGCTTGACCATTGGCATCGTATCTCTACTCCGCTACACAAACATGTACTCATGACGCGAGGATGCATATAGTAGATGGGGTGATTTTAGTAGTCATTTATTGAGCGATTATATGATGAGGCTGCAGCACTTGTCAAGTGCCCTCGCACGGCCATGGGGTTGTGTAAACGTAAAACGACAATCGCAGATCAACACACAATGAGCGTAAATATCTATCAATCTACACTCATCTGCGTTAGCTGCATTCCATTACAGGATTGCGGCGCACCAAACGAACGTGCGACTGAGCCCCGGCATCGCAGTCCAACAAAAATACGCCCGGTCATCTCAACCGAGCGCATCTTGATGCATTATATGCAATGGCTGGGGGACAGGGACTCGAACCCCAACCACCTGATCCAGAGTCAGGCGTTCTACCGTTAAACTATCCCCCAGTAGTTGATTTGAGCAGTTGTGGAAAACAATTCGCGTATACCCCGTAGATAAGCGCTTGGTGCTTTCTCTTGCTGCTGCTTATTGTGGTGCCGAAGGTGGGATTTGAACCCACACGAGGTCACCCTCACTACGCCCTGAACGTAGCGCGTCTGCCAGTTTCGCCACTTCGGCAATGTACAAAGCAGGCTTTGTGCCCGCCAACACGCGACATGATACTATGCCCTAAGGTGTTTGTCAAATGCTTTGTGGTATAATGCAAGAGAACCGCTGTTATGAAAGGTCATACGATGAATCGTGCATTTCGGGCGCTTTGGCAAGCCCTGAAAGATGTTTTTGACGATTTTCTGTTGCTTGTGACGTGCAACTTGATCTGGTTCGTCATCAGCATGCCGTTGTTGATCGCAACGTATTTTGCGCTCTTGGAGTTCGGCATCTGGCCGGCGTTGCTGGTCGAACTTCTGGCGGTCGCGCCTCTGGCCCCGGCCACGGTTGGGTTGTATGTTATCGCTCATCGGGTGAGCGAGGGCCGTGTGAGCAAAGTGCGCGATTTCTTCGCCGGGATGCGCCGTTATGCCATACCCGCCTGGCGGACTATGGGCGCTTGGACTGTCGGCCTTGTCTTGATCCAGATGAACTTGGCATTCTATACCAACATGGGCAATTTCTTTGGGGCGGTTCTTTATGGCCTGTGGTTCTATCTGCTGTTTGTTTGGTTTGGCATCCTCATCTATCTCTCACCCCTTATACTGTTACAAACCTCGCCCGATCTGAAAACAATCGCGCGCAACAGCTTTATGATGGCGCTGGGTCGTCCGATCTTCACCTTGATCACCCTCGTATTGATGGCAATCGTTATCGTGCTTACCTCTTTTGTGCCGATTTTGCTGTCGTTAGGCGTTGTAGCGCTGTTGGTGCAGTGGAGCATGCGCGCGACCTTGGAGCTGATCAAGGAGTCAGAAGAGCGGCGCGCCGCAGCCGAAGCTGCTAAGGCTGCAGCCAACCCGCTCGAAGAAAAAGGGCGGCGCGGTCAAGTACGGCCCAAGTGAATTCCGCTTGATCTACACTCGTAGATCGTACCATATGCTTGGAACATGCTCACACGTAGAATCATTCCCTGTCTTGATGTAAAAGCTGGCCGCGTGGTCAAAGGGGTTGCATTCGTCAACCACCGCGACGCGGGTGACCCGGTGGCGCTTGCTGCGGCATATAACGCTGCCGGGGCCGATGAACTGGTCTTCTACGATATTACCGCCAGCAGCGATGAGCGCGCCATTATGGTTGACGTGGTCGAACGCACCGCTGCCCAAGTCTTCATCCCGTTGACAGTTGGCGGCGGCATCCGCACCACAGACGATATGTATCGCATGCTGCGCGCTGGAGCCGACAAGGTTTCGATCAATACAGCGGCAGTGCTCAATCCGCAGTTGATCGCCGAGGGAGCGCAGCGTTTTGGCAGCCAGTGCATTGTTCTCTCGATTGACGCCAGGCGGATCAATGCCGCCGACGAGGCGCCGTGCTGGGCCGTATTTACGCACACCGGCGCCAATCCGCGCCCAACTGGATTGGATGTTATTGACTGGGCGCGACGCGGCGTTGACTTGGGCGCCGGGGAGATTGTGATCAATAGTATGGATGCTGACGGTCAGCGTACCGGCTACGATTTGGAGTTATTACGCACGATCAGCGCTGCCGTTCCTGTGCCGGTTATTGCTTCGGGCGGCGCTGGCTCTCCCGCCGATATGTATGTTGGTCTCGCGGAGGGTAATGCCGATGCGGTGCTGGCCGCCTCTATTTTTCACTTTGGAACATATACGATTGCTCAGGTCAAAGCATACCTGGCCGAGCGGGGCGTGCCGATGCGCCAGGCGGTTGTTACGGCTGATACAGGGGATACGTGATGCCAACGTCTTGTCGGAGACGCTAATGGGGCGGTACACGCCGGATCACCACCATTGTCATATCGTCGAAGGGCGGCCTACCGCGCGTAAAACTGGTCACTGCTGCATTGATTGACTCTAAGACCACGGGCGCGCTTTCAGCATGGCGCTGCATCAGCAAACTGCGCAAGCGTTCCATGCCAAATTCCTCACTCTCTTCGTTGATTGCCTCGGTCAAGCCATCAGTATAGCAGAGCAGCAGGTCTCCCGGGGCGAGCGTCGCCGTCGCCTCATGGAGCTCGATCTCTTCGAGCACGCCAAGAGCAATACCGGGTGTCGCCAACGCTTCAAATGTTTGGGTTGCCTGATGGTAGATCAGTGGCGGATTATGCCCAGCACAGGAATAGTAGAGCAAGCCGGTATCGATCTCCAGCACGGCATAGAAGAGAGTGACGAACATCCCCGACTCCGAGTCGCGGGCGATCCAGCGATTGGCTCGCTCGAGCGCCCGTGACGGCGTCGAACCATCGAGGGCGGCGGCGCGTACCAAACTGCGTGACAAAGCCATGAACATAGCTGCCGGCACACCCTTGTCGCTCACGTCGGCAATCACAAAACCCATCAGGTTCTGCTTTGAGGCAAATGGCTGCATATTTACCGAAGCTTCTACCGAATTACCGAGAGCCACAACCTGGTTCCGCGGTTTGAAGAACCAGAAATCGTAGAAATCGCCGCCCACCAGCCGAGCCGAACGCCAATCGGCGCTGATCTCCCAACCAGAAATGCAGGGCAAGGTCGCAGGGAGCAACGCTGTCTGTATCTCGCGAGCCACCCGCAATTCTTGCTCAAGATGAGCGGCCTCGACCGCCTCACGGGCCAGCAGCGCGCTTTCTAGAGCGCTAGCGATCTGCCCGATGGCCCCAGTATAAAGCGCAACCTGGCGTGGTTCTGGAACATAATCCGGGATGTTATAGTCCATCAACAGGATACCGAGCAAACTTGTACGCGCCAGGATCGGGAGCGCGATCAGCGTACCGCTTTCATAGAGTGTGGTAAGCGGCGGCAACGCAGTGGCATGGTGGTGCGTGTGTGATAAGTAGACCGAACGAGACGGGAGGGTGCTCTCATTCTGGCTCTCGACATAGACACGGGCAAGCAGCGGCGCAGACGCAAGATGAAAGCGCTGGCCAACCAGTTGTTCGCGTTGCTGATGGTGCAGGCCATAGGCGGCGCACAACTCGAAATCTTCGTGCTCACGGTCCCAAAGCAGACAGTAGCAGCGATCACATCCAATCAGCAACGGCGGCAAGCGCACAATGGTCGGCAGTAACTCCTCCAGCGTTGTCGCCTGGCCAATGTTTTCGGCGACTTGCAAGAGAGCATTGAGAGTCCAGGCTTCTTCCTGTTGTCCGGTGTACGAGTTGGCGCTATCAATCGCGATCGCGATTTGATCCGCCAGCGTACGCATAACGAACAGATCGTCGCCGTCAAAGTTGTCGATCTGATCGCTCTGCACATCCAGCACACCAATCACTTGTTCGCCAATCCGTAGCGGCACGGCTAGCTCAGAGCGCGTCGCTATCGTATCGGTGATATAGCGTGAGTCGGTGCTGACATCACCGACCAGAATTGGTTGGCCGCTGGCGGCAGCGTTGCCAACGATCCCTATGCCCATCGGTATATCTATCTGATTCGTGCGTTTGCGAAAGACCGTCTCGGCGGTGCTAGCCCTAAACTTGATCAGATGACTGCCTGGTTCGACGGTGAAAATATGAACCGGGTGGTAATGAAAGCGCTCACGGATCAGTCGCACCACAGAGGGCAACAGCTCTTCCAAATTGAGGATAGCGGTAATTCGTTCGCTCACTTCGTGGATCGCCTGCAACTGGATAGCGCGCTGGCGAGCATCGTTGTAGGCGCGGGCGCGCGCAATCGCGACAGCAGCCTGGTCGGCAATGAGCGAGAGCAGGCGGAGATCATTGGCATCAAAGGCGCTCACCCGGTAGCTCTGAATCGAGATGCTGCCGATAACGGTTTCGCCAGCGATCAATGGCACATAGATGCCGGAGATCGGTGGACGTTCGCTCTGATAGCGCGGGCGGGCCGGGAGTTTGGCCATCTCTTCGGGGAAGTTTTCGACCAGCAAGGCGCGACCGGTTTGGCGCATCCACCCGATCAGTCCATCGCCCTCTTTCAGGTTAATGCTGAGGCGGGGCAGACGCACGCGATCTTGCACCCGCACCATCAACGTATAGGTTGTTCCATCGAACAGGCCAATATGGAAAGAAGACGTATCGACGATTTTGCTGGCCTCGCGATAGATCAGATCGCAGAGCGCATCAACATTGAGCTCGCTGCGAATAATAGCGCGACTCGCTTCGTTGAGTTGAGCCAGTTCGCGAACCGAGCGGCGCTGGGTTTGCAAACTCTTGGCCGCGCGACGGACAGTAGCGCCGGAAGCAATCATGGCCAGCCCAGCAAGCACAAAGTAACCCAGGCCAAGCTGGGTGTAAATCGCAGCCCAAAGCGCGGCAAGCGGCAGTGGCGCGATTTCGATCCTCAACGACAGTTGCCAGACCGAGCGCCACCAGGTTTGCAACCCACTCCAACCGCCCTGGAGATACTCACGTCCGATCCGGCTGAGTTGGACGGCAAGCACATAACAAATTATCGTGCTGACAAGCAACCCCCACGGCATTGCATCCCCCGAGGCG
>JAKSDJ010000815.1 GCA_022360155.1 Chloroflexales bacterium
CAAAGCCTGGAAGCTTACCGACGAGGACTGGCGTAACCGTGAGAAGTGGGCGGCTTACGAGCAAGCCGCCGATGAGATGCTGCTGCGCACCTCGACACCCACCGCCCCCTGGACGATTATCGAGGCCAATGATAAGCATTTTGCACGGTTCAAAGCGCTCCAAAGCCTGGTAAACCGATTAGAAGCAGAGCTGGGCAAAGTCAAACTGAAGAAGGTGAAATGAGAGCTGTCGCGCAGTTCGGCTGCAACATAAAGCGATAGTTGCCGCTCATCACTTGTTACGCATCGCTGCTTGCTGGCGTACTTGTATTTCCCTTTCGGGCAACACCCGCTAGAATCCCCGACTGCTCCGGCGTGTCGCGAAAGAACTCGTCGGATCCGTCAGGATGCCGTTGAGGAATCCACACCAACCCAGGGTCAATCAGTTGCCAGGTATCAAAGAAAGCCGCAATTTCCGCGCGGGTGCGCATTCGCAGGGGATTTGCGCTTTGCTTGTAGAGTTTTGTTGCTTTCTGAAGCTGTTCCGAGTCTGCTTTCTCGAACGTGCCGTGCGTTATGACCAGATAACTGCCGGCTGGAAGCTCATCACCTAGTTGGGCGACTGCACGATACGCCTCGCGAGCATTGGTGACGAAATGGAGCATTGAAACGAGGAGTAGTGCGATTGGGCGCAAGAAGTCGAGGACACTGTGGGTCTCGCTGTGGATGAGGATCAGGTCTGGTTTGGCGAGGTCGCCGTCGATAGCAGTTGCGTTCGACGTATCCTGCAAAATATCTATGCTCAACGCCATCGCCATCGCCATCGCCATCGCCATCGGGTCGATATCCGCATAGACGACGCGGGCCTGGGGGTTATACTGATGCACAACTTCGTGAATATTACCGGCGGAGGGAATACCCGAGCCAATGTCGAGAAACTGATCGATGCCCTGTCGAGCTAGAAACGTAACTGCCTGGCGGAGAAAAGCGCGGTTGGTCAGGGCGACGGATCTGATAGTGGGCGAGTTCTTCAGGAGTTGTTCGACGACCCAGCGGTCGACCTCGGTCTTGTAGGAGCCACCAAGTCAGTAATCGTAGATGCGATCTGCGTTAGGCGTTTTGTCCCGGTCTTCAGAGTGAGGGGGCATTCCGCACATACACCTCATTGCCGCTACCCTTTGAAATGATTGAACAGCTATGACTATTATACAAGTACAGATTCATTGCACCATCATATGGTGTAAATCGGGAGTTCGGTTGTTGATCAGGGAGCAGCGACTGGTCATTGTCAATCCCATCTCACCCATAGGTGTTGCTTCGACGTCTTCTCAGCTTTGCCTCTTGGCGTCTCGGTCTCTGCATGCCATGGCGGCTCAAACTAGCGGCCTGCGGGTGTGGGGCGCATCACCCGGCGAAAAGGTAATACGCCCCGCCGCTCAATTACAGGACGTACGCGGCGGTGGGGATCGGGGAGGCGCAGCTTCCCCGAAAACCCCTTTTCGCCGTGGCAGCGACGGCGCTGCCGCCGCTGCCACGGCGAGAAAAAGGATTTTGGAGGGATTGCAGCCCTCCAAACCTACCTGTCGACTGGTGACCGCGTAAGTTCTGTCAATTATTGCGACTGCTATAACCGCACGTGCGTGACACGGTGACGATAAGCTTGGCTTGAAGACGATCAATAATTGCTGTCGCCGCTTCATCGGGTGACAGTTGGTCGGTATCAACGATGGCCTCCGGATGCAACGGCGCTTCGTAGGCAACTTGAACGCCTGGCACATCCGTTGCCTGGTCTGCATAGGCACGGGCATAGACGCCCTTGGGATCGCGCTTCTGGCAGGTTTCTGGCGAACACCGCACATATACCTCGGCAAAACGCATAATTTGCGCACGAGCATCGTCGCGGTAGCTACGCTTGTGCGCCGTTGCCGCGATAAGCACGTTGATATTGCGTTGTGTCAGCCAGGATGCCAAAAAGGCGAGCATGCCGTAGAACCAGTCGCGCTCTTGTTCTGTATAGGTCGGCTTGGGCGTCAACACCCGACGCAAATCGTCGGAGTCGAGAATGAGCGTTCGGATTCCATGCATAGCCAGACGCTGCCGCAAGGCGCGCGCGAGCGAAGTCTTGCCTGTGGCAGGAAGTCCGGTTAACCAGATAGCAAATCCGGATTGCATGGCATACTCCTTCCGTTTCAGTCTTTGAGATAATCGTTAACCTGGCGCCACGCGAAGCATTGCTCGCCGAGCACATTGCGCGCAAAAGCCAAGAGTGCGCGCCGGACCTGATCGCTGAGAGTTGGATACCACTGTGGGCTGGCCAGCACCAGCGCCCGCCAGGCAAACCAGGGCTGGATCACATTGCTGATTTCACTATCTCCGCTCAACTCTTGATAATGCTCCCAGAAAACTTTGCAGAGATCGGTGAATGGCCCATCAAGCTTGTCGTAACGCTGGAGGGCGAAGAACAGGTAGTTCATCGTTAGCGCGCTGAGGTCATCAGCCGGCTCGCCCCACTCGCCACGGCTGCGATCGAGAACAGTGAATTCGCATCCATCACGGAACAATATATTAAAAGGGTGAAAGTCGCCATGAACCTGGCTGAGGCGGTGCGCCAGCGGTTTGAGGCGCCAGCGCCAGGCATTCGCAGCTTCCTCGATCCGGCGTAGTTCTTCTCCGGAAACAAGTTTGAAGGTAGGAGGATAACTGTCGGTAAGCCCCATAATACCCTCGCCATGCCCGACGAGATCACGCAGCCGCCGCCGCCACAGCGTTGGGTCGGCGAACTTGACTGCGTGAATCTCGGCGAGATACGTAGCCAGAGTGCGGGCTCGATCGATATCCTGATCGGTGCAAATGCCGCTATCGCGAATCCGCGCCAGATCATCGGCATACAGACTACCAGTCACGAAATCGGTCAGCAGGAAAAAGTCACGCAGGTGTGCGGCTGACTCTAGGCGACCATCGGTTGTCAAGGCAGCCATATCGCACACCCGCGCATGATGCGGCAACAGGTTGAATGTGCGAAAATCCAGCCAGGTTTCGGCAATGCGATCATCATCACGCTCACGCCCGAAGTTGTTCTTGGTAACACGTCGTAACACAACTTGCCGCGTTTTGGCCAAAGGAACAGCCTCACTGCCGTTAGCAAGAGGCTGATAGACAATCGCCAGCGGGCGACCGTACCCAAAGGCTTTGAGCGCGGTAGCGCCACGAGCGGCGCGCCCAATTTCGCTCACCTGTTTAATGCGGACTGGCCTTCCCTCAACCTGTGACAGGTATGCTGCAAGCGTCTTTGTGTCAAGTTGCATGGCTGCCCCTTTTGCGTCTTCTCGCCACAGAGCAAACGGAGATCATATTGACGGTAACACCCTCATGGTTTATGTAACACAGTATCCGCGGCATTGGATCAGGCACACGGCGAGAGAACGGGTAACCAGCGGACGAGGCTTGTTCCTATCCGACTGGCTAGGTTGGAAACTCAACACCTGGTCAGGCTGAGATCTCCCCGAGTGCCGGACGCAACTCAACCGCTTTCTGCTCTATTCTGGGGCCATACCACAGAGCAAATGGAATTGTGTAGGAAGATAGAACAACAGTGGTGTGTTAGCGAAGGGCGATTGTGTCCTCGTCATTCGCAAGGCGAGGATCGCCAGAGTACAGGAACCCTTTTCTCTTCTGGGGCAAGGGTGTGGTCGGAAAGGAGCGTAATCCAATGCCGCCGTATGATATTGAACACTGGACCCATGATCAGGCTGAGATCGAGATCCGCCGTTGGTTGTTGGAACACAACTTGTGGGAACCCAATCTCGAACGCCAACGGATGGATGTCCACAATGGAACAACAGTCGAAACGCCTTTAGAAGCAGAGCGTGCGAGTTCCCCCGACCCCACGCTTCTCACGCAAGACCAGGAAAGACCAGAAAAAGCGCCGGCGCCGCCACGAACGATCCTTGTGCCGCTGGACGAGTCGCCTTTTGCTGAACAAGTTTTACCCTATGTCCAAATACTGGCGCCGCTCATTGGCGCTCGAATTCATCTGTTGCGAGTCGTTACGGACGCGGAACAACAGCATCTGATGGCATATAAGCCAGTGACGCTTCATGGTCTTGGCGACTGGGTCAGCGACCGGCGGAGCCGTGAGCATCAGGCGTGGGAAACCCTGCAAAACTTTGCAGAGGGCTATCTTGACTCGACCGCGCCGCACCTGCGCAAGAACGATGTCTTGGTGAATTGCAGCGTCGCTACTGGCCCGGCAGCCGAGGCGATTGTCAAAGCAGCCGAGCAGCATGACGCCACCTTGATTGCGATGGCGACGCACGGATACAGTGGACTACGGCGTTGGGCGCTTGGCAGCGTAACCGACCGAGTCGTTCATATGGCGAATGTGCCGGTGTTCGTGATCCGGGGTAGACAAGAACCGACTGCGACGCTAGCGCCGCCGCGCCGGATTCTTGTCCCGCTCGATGGGTCGCAGTTCGCCCGTCAGGCGCTTCCGCTTGCAGTGCGGCTTGCAGCGGCTGCTCATGCCGAACTTTTGTTGCTCATGGTGGTTGAGCCAACGATGCACCTCTTCCCCGAGCCCGCCGCGATGGGACCAACCGCTATGGCTGGCTGGGAAGCGGTTGAAGCCCGCCGCGAACAGGCGCGTACGACCATTGAGGAAATTGCCGCTCCGCTTCGTGAGCAGTATCAGTTGCCGATCACGGTGCGCGCTGTCGTTGGGCATATCGCAGAAGAGATCATTGAGCAAGCCAGCCGTCACGAGATGGATTTGATTATTATGACAACGCACGGTTATAGTGGGCTACAGCGCTGGGCTTTGGGCAGCATCGCGGATAAAGTTTTACATGCCGCTACGGTTCCGCTGGTCCTCGTTCGGGTGCATACGATAGACAACTGAGTATGCGCCGCTAACCCGTTTGGAGCGCGAGGGGTGACGCTATGGTTCAACATTACCCTGCGTATGAAGCCGAATTGCAGAACCTG
>JAKSDJ010000638.1 GCA_022360155.1 Chloroflexales bacterium
ATATATGTTTGGAGACCGCCAGTATGGCCCCAACCTGGTAGCGCTTAACGTCGGGGATGGCATCGGCGCGGGCATCGTGCTCGACGGTCAACTGCTCTCAAGCGACACTTTCGGCGCCGGTGAAATTGGCCATGTTGTCGTCAAGCGAAACGGCCCACGCTGTAGCTGCGGCAACGCCGGGTGCCTAGAGGCGGTAGCCAACATTCCAGCGATTGTGCGCCGCGCCCAAGAACTGACCGCCAACGAGCCGGATTCTGTATTGCAAAAGTTACTTGCCGCCCAACACGATCCCTTCGAAGCCATACTGCAAGCGTTTGCAGCGAATGATCAAGCCATCCACCAAACCATCAACGAAGTCGGGCGCTTGATCAGCATCGCCGTCGCCAACCTAATTGCGATCCTGGGCATTCGCCAGGTGGTGATTACTGGACGGGTTGCACCGTTTGGCGAAACGCTCCGCGAGAGTGTGCGCGAGGAACTGTGCAGCAACCTGTTGCCCGAGTTAGCCCAAGCCGCCGAGATCACGGTTATGACGCAACGCCCCGATGCGGTGCTCCTTGGCGCAACGGCCCTGCTGCTTACTCATGAGCTTGGGTTGACCCGGCTCGTGCAACATCCATCGTCCGAGGAGACTGGAGTATGACAAGTATCCAATCATTGGTATTCCTGCCCCAACCCCGCTCGCTCATTCCTGGCAGCGCCACCTTGGCGCTCCAGCCGGATCAGATGATCGCGCTCGCCGTCGAAGCGTCGCCCACGCTGTACACAGCCGTCCAATCACTCCAAACAACGCTGCGTAACGCCGCACATGTCGAGTGGTCCATAACGACTACGTCCCATGATTCCGGGGTCGGTGCGCTACTGCGTATCGCGCCGCAATGGGTGACCCAGAACCAAGGCTACGCATTGACCATCACGCCCAGCGGGATCGTCATCGACGCACACGATGCAGCCGGGCTGTTCTATGCGATCAACACGCTCATCCAGATTATTGAGCAGTCCGGCGCACAGTTACCGACGCTCTCCATCACCGACTGGCCGGACTTCGCGGTGCGCGGTGTACTGATCGACGTCAGCCGCGACAAAGTCCCCCAACTCGAGACCCTGTTCGCCCTCGTCGATATGCTCGCAAGCTGGAAGATCAACCAGTTGCAGCTTTACACCGAACACACTTTTGCGTATAGCCAACATCAAGCGGTCTGGGCCGATGCATCGCCGCTGACCGGACAGAAAATAGAGCAGCTCGACGCCTACTGTCGCCAGCGTTTTATCGAGCTCGTGCCCAATCAGAACACGTTTGGCCACATGGAGCGCTGGCTGCGCCATCCCAATTATGCGCCCCTCGCTGAAACCCACTCTGAGTTCAACACGCCCTGGGGCATAACAATGCAGGGGCCATTCAGCCTGTGCCCCGACGATCCGGGAAGCCTGGCGCTGATTCGCGACTTGCTTGACGAACTACTGCCGCATTTCAGCAGCCGAATGGTCAATATCAACTGTGACGAGACCGTGGATCTGGGACAGGGTCGGAGCCAGGCGCTGTGTCAGCAGCTTGGGAATGGCCGAGTTTACCTCGACTTCCTGCTGCAGATTGTCGGTCTGGTCCGCGACCGTGGGCGCATCCCACAGTTTTGGGGCGACATCATCGTTACGCATCCCGAGCTGATCGGCGAGTTGCCACACGATGCGCTGGTGCTGCTGTGGGGCTACGAAGCCAATCATCCCTTCGCAACGCAATGTGCGCAGTTTGCTGCCAGCGGCATGCCGTTCTATGTTTGTCCGGGAACCTCGTCGTGGTGCAGCATCGCCGGGCGAAGCAGCAACGCGCTGGGTAATCTGCGGGCGGCGGCGGAACATGGCCTGCGCCATGGTGCGCAAGGGTATCTGATTACGGACTGGGGCGACCGCGGCCACTGGCAGCAACTACCCGTCAGCTACCTTGGTTTCGTCGCGGGGGCAGCCTATAGCTGGGCCTGGGAAGCAAACCGCGATATCGAGGTAGCCCGTGTGGCCAGCCAATTCGCGTTTCGCGACGTTACCGGGGTGATGGGCAAACTCGCCTACGACTTGGGCGATATCTACCGGATGATGGGCGACACGACGCCCAACGGGACAGCGTTGTTCTGGACTTTGCAACTCCCCCTCGACGCGCCATTACCCCATGATCCGCTCAGCGACGAGGGTTTGCAGCGCGCACGTGACGCCCTTGACGCCGCAGCCCAAACGATCGAGCGCGTGCATCTGATCGGCCCCGACGCCGCACAATTGATTGCAGAGTTTACCCAGACTATCGGCCTGCTGCATCACGCCTGCCGCCGCGCTGCATTGCGGCTTCATCCCGAACAGCGAACAACGGCGCAACACAGTACATGCGCCCACGAACTAGGCCAGCTTATCGACGAGCAACGGCGGCTCTGGCTTGGGCGCAACCGCCCCGGCGGCCTTTCCGACAGTCTGGCGCGGCTTGAACAGGCGCTGAAAGATTACCACAGTTGAGCCCTGGAAGCTGGAGGCCATATGATATCATTTCTTGAACAAGAGATTCACAGCCAGCCCGCAGTGATCGCACGCTTGCTCGAACAGGAAACAGCGCGGATCGACCAGATCGTCGCGCAGTTGCCGCCCTTCGATTATGTGCTGATGGCTGCGCGCGGCACCTCGGATCATGCCGCAACATATGCCAAATACGTCTGGCCGGCGCTGGCAGGCTACCCCGTCGCCCTAGCCGCACCCTCGCTGCACACGCTTTATCATACGCCGCCGCGCCTAAATGGCGCGCTCGTTGTGGGGGTCTCGCAATCGGGCCAGTCGCCCGACATCGTCGCGGTGCTCGCCGAGGGGCGACGCCAGGGCCGGCCAACCCTGGCAATCACCAACGATGGCGGCTCACCGCTCGCCACTGCCGCCGATCACGTGATCGAGCTCTATGCCGGTCCAGAACGCAGCGTGGCCGCAACCAAGACCTACACCGCGCAACTGACGGCGATGGCGATGCTGGGCAGCGCCTGGCGACAGGAAACAGAGCGTCAGGCCGAATTGCAGCGTCTGCCCGAAACTTTGGCCGCAGTGCTCGAACGAGCGGGCGATATCGCGCCCCGCGTCGAGCGCTACCGCTACATGCAGGGGTGTGTCGTCATCGGGCGCGGGTACAACTACGCGACGGCGCTGGAGTTGTCGCTCAAGCTGAAAGAGCTGACCTATATCACGACTACAGCCTATTCATCGGCTGATTTTCGCCACGGACCAATTGCCACTATCTCCGCCGGGTTACCCGTGATTCTGATTATGCCGCGCGGCGCGACCTTCGACGATATGCATCACCTGGCGCAGGATCTGGTGCAGCGCGGCGCCGAGCTCTTGATCATCAGCGACGAGCCGTCTGTCTACCCTATGGCGACAACTGTGCTGCCGCAGGTCAGTGGTTTGCCCGAATGGCTCAGCCCAATTCCGGCTATCGTGCCTGGACAACTCCTCGCATTACATCTCGCCCAAATCAAAGGTTTCGATCCGGATCGGCCCCGCGGCCTACAGAAAGTGACCCACACTCTTTAGGTTGGCGCGTTGGCAGGTTGACACGTTCGCAGGTTGACACGTTGACACGTTCTAGCTGCGTTGAATTGGCGTCCGTCGGCGCCATCAGCGCTCTATTGTCCGCAATGGACTGCAGATAACACAGAGACGGCTGATTGGCCCAGATCAAGCCGTATCGCTCTCTATACATCAGCGCATATTAGCGTCCATCGACGGTATCAGCGGGCCATTGCAAATTCGCACGTTGACACGTTCATACGTTGAAGCCTTCTAACCTTCTAACTTTCTAACACCGAAAGGATCATTATGCGCATCGACACCTTGGATCAGATCGGTCACGACTACCGGTACATCTACTTGTCGCCGCACCTCGACGATGCCGCCCTCTCGTGCGGCGGCACGATCCTCAAGCAGCGCGCCGCAGACGAGCGCGTGCTGGTGGTGACGCTCTGCACAGCGGCGCCCGCGGCTGATGCGGTGTTCAGCACCCTGGCGCAGGCGTACCACCAGGTATGGGAGCTGAACCCGGCAGAAGTGGTAACCGCACGTCTGCGCGAGGATGAACTGGCGATGGAACGTCTCGGCGTCGATCACTACTGGACTGGCCTGCTCGACGCGATCTATCGTTATCCGAAGGCGTATCATAACCACGACACGCTTTTTGGCACGCCCGCCCCGGATGATCCACTGTTCTCCACCCTGCGCCAATTCGTCAGCAACCTACGCGAACATATGCCGCACGCAACATTCTACGCACCGCTTGGTGTCGGCAACCATGTCGATCACCAGATCACTTTCCAAGCGGCAATCGAGTGCGCCGGCCCCAACTTGGCGCTGTATGAGGATTTCCCTTACGTCACGAAACCGGAAGCGCTTGAACGACGGACCGCCGCTATCGACCTTCGATTACATCACCGTACGGAAATTATTGATTCCACGCTGCCGAGTAAGATCGCGGCAATCGACTCCTACGCAAGCCAACTCAATGAGTTGTTTGGCAGCGCCGCAGCGATGGCGCGCGCAGTTCGGGACTACGCCAAGATCGCGGGAATCCAAACCAGCGCATATACCGAGCGCTACTGGGCGCTCAGCCAAACGCCATGATCACGCTTCAAGCGTTTGACCCTGCCGACTGCAAGCTCCATGTGAACATTGTGCGCTTGTGGGGCGAAGCGTGTGCTGCACAGCTACCGTTGTCGCCGCGCTTGCTTGCATTTAACACGGAACCTACACCCGATATCAAACAGACCGCTTGTCTGGCGCTGCGCGGATCAGAACTGGGGGGTTTTGTGCTTGCCAGCGTCGGCGACACAATACAGGATCGCGCCACCGGCTGGATCGACGTACTGGCAGTGGCTCCAGCAATGCAACGCCAGGGGATAGGACACGCGCTGCTTGAGTGGGCCGAGGAGCGGTTGGCGACGCAGGGGTGCATCACGGTTCGGCTGGGCGGCAGTCTGAGACCGTTCACGCCGGGGTTGCCGATGGAGCTTGGCGCGATGCCATTCTTCGAGCGCTACGGCTACGAAGCCACAGGCGAAGTCTATGACGTAGCCAGGCGGCTGAGCGACTATCAGCCATTGCGTATTGCACCAGCGGGGCATATCACAGTCGAACCGGTACAAAGCAGCCAGGTGCAACTATTGCTTGCCTTTTTGCACACTGCATTCCCTGAGCGCTGGGAAGGGGAGTGTCGCGAATATCTGCGCCGTGGCGGGCAGAGCAGCGACTATCTAGCGCTATGGGTCGATGGCAGTATTGAGGGATTCTGTCAAGTCGCCTTTGAAGACTCGTTGCGGCCAATCGAGCGTTTCTTTCCAGGGCGTTTACCGCGCCCCTGGGGCCAACTCGGTCCAATTGGCGTTGGCAGATCATGTCGTGGCAAAGGCTATGGCGCATTCCTGCTCGATGCAGGGCTGCGCTACCTGAGTGCGAAAGGTGTCGATGGATGTGTTATCGATTGGACCGATTTGACGGCATTCTATGAAAAATTTGGATTTACCGTCTATCGACAGTATGTAAAGCTGGTGAAACTGCTACGTCATCCTGTTCCGGTATAGGTTTCAGCAGTCACGGTCGCATTCAGTCGCGCAGCACACACGTCAAGACGGCGACACACCCATCCTTATCCGGCGCCGCTACAAGATAAAGCTAGCTGTGCTTATTCCGGCATGTCGCCGTGGCCATTGGTCAGAATAGCATTGCTGATCTGCCCGGCGAAGTGCTGCATTTCCTGCTTGATCAGATCGAGGTCGGCACTGTGTCGCGCGATAACAATAAGCGCCAGTTCCCCGACGTCGAGCACCATTATCGAACCGCCCTGCGAGTCGATAATGGTATCGACCAGTGGAGCCTCATCAGGCGGTTTCGTCACTTTACCAAGCTTGCTAAAAACCATCGCCGACATCGCCCCCAACACCTCGGCATCTCCATCGTCTAGCAGAGCGCTTGATACAACAAAGCCATCTCTACTAACGATCAGACTACCAACCACTCCATCTAATTGAATCAGATCTTGAACGATCTGTTGCATAATCTGCCTTCTTCTATATCTGAACTACTGAAACGATGATAGACTAGGGCCATGACGTTTAGCGCCTTGTATGAAAAGGCGCACGCCTAGCTCGCATCTCCTCCATTGGAACATCCCTGGGCAAGCAACTCCTTGAGGCTCGATATTATCTATGTGCGCCCTTCTACTCGCGCCGTCCCCAATGCATGATAAATATCGATTCTGGGTTCGGTGCATAGTCGCAGCTTGACGCAGTCGCAGCTTGCCACGATGGCAGGTTCAAGGTGCGCAACCCTGAGAACTGAAAGTTAAGAGCTTACCACTAAGAGCTGCACCGTTGACTGTCGACAGATTCTCATCTGCTCACCTGCTCACCCTTAACGGATGATCGGCTATTCTCATGTGGCCGCGGCGGACCAAAGTGATAGTCGCGGAGTAGTTGCTCGGTGTACGCGGCGCCAAATTTCGGCGCCATCACTTTACGCCCTGGTGAATGCTCGAAATGGTGTGTTTTATAGCTGGCAACTGCCGGATGATCACCACCACCTGCTGCTTGAGGAAGACGGGGCACGTAAAAATGTTTGACGATGGCATCCAGATACTCACGAAAGGCCTGTCTAAGCAGAGGCAGATCGGCGAGCGAACAACTCGAAAACAGCGCCCATTCCTCAGCAATCTCGTGAAACCATGCCGGAACGTCCGGATTCGGCGGGAATTCCTGGCGCCAGCGACGCCCCAAGGGGTCAAAGACCTTCCCCAGCTCATTGCAGAGCTGGGGATAATCCCCAGCGATTTCGACATCCACGATCAAGGCATGGCAGTGCTGGCTTGTCACAACGAGATCTGTTACAAAAATGGGCAGCAAATCAGGGCTAGCGGTTGGGGTGATGATCACCGTTGCAATATCCAGGTTGGCGGATTGAATACGCACAAACTTTATATTCAGTTGCTGCTGTCCGACCAGCCAACCATCACTGGTCACCTGGATTGGCTTGCCATGCCGATCGGCTTTGGCATAACGGAAACATCCAGCACGCTTCTCCTGCTCCACAGGAATGCCCTGAAGCGCCTGTAAAATGTCTGTCAACGTCCAACCTGCGACCTCCATCATAAGGAATCCTCGATCTCACATCCAGTGTATACAAGCGATATCTAAGACAACATTACACATCACCATTCGTCTCTTCACGCGCCTGACGAATCGTTGAACGCACAGCCTCGATCCACTTTTCAGGGAAGCGCGATGGCTCGGTTAGCCAGCTTTCGAGACTGGTCACCGCCCCGGTGATACCGGCGTGCTCATCGGCAACAGCCGATACCAGCAGGAAGCCAGTGTAGGGCAGCCGCGCACTCCACTCGGGACCAACCTGTTCGTCAAAGGCCTGGGCCAAGGATTGAAAAACCTCTTCGCTGATGTACGATTGGCGCATATTGGTCAGCACACTGGCAGAGGCCAACAGTTTGGCGTATTCGTCCTGTTTTTCAGGAATCGCTTCCGCCAGCTCTTGGTAGAGGATCTCCAGATGCTGCTCCATCATCCATTGGGACATACCCCGCTGAGAAAGGAACTTGGCCAGGCTCAGCACCTGTTGATCGACCTTGGATTGTTCCGCTTGCAGTACTTGGGAGAGCCATCGGCTATCGCTCCAGGTAGCCCCTTGCTTCTCTGCGCCGTAGCGTGTGCTGTAGTACGGAAATTTTTGCCAGGAGCGCTCTCCCGCGCGAAATGCGGCCTGGATCTCGCGGATATCAGGCGTGATGGAGTTGACGTTAGTTTCTAGATTGTGATTACACTGTTCGCGTGCTTGCTGAATCGTCGCATGCACAGCCTCGATCCACCGTTTCGGGAAGCGCGATGGTTCGGTCAGCCAGCCTTCAAGGCTTGTCACTGCCTTGGTCATCCCAGCGTGCTCGTCAGCGACTGCTGAAGCCAGCAGGAAGCCGGTCAAAGGCAACCGCGCGCTCCACTCGGGACCAGCCTGTTCGTCAAAGTCCTGGGCCAGAGAGAGCAAGACTTCATCACTGAGCCACACCCGACGCATATCGGCCAGGACATTAGCGGTAACGAGCAACTTGGCATACTCGTCCTGTTTTTCGGGGATGACCTTCACCAGCTCTTGGTAGAGGATCTCCAGATGCTGCTCCATCATCCACTGTGGCATCCCGCGCTGCGACAGGAATTGGGCTAACCAGACAATCTGATCATTGATCTTCGCTTGCTCTTCCCGTGTCAACGCCGCAAGCCATGTGGCATCGCTCCAGGTATAGCGACGTCCTGGTGTGCCATAGCGCATTTCGTAATAGGGCAATTGTTGCTGGGAGCGCTCTCCTGCGCGGAATGCAGCGCGAATTTCGAGAATATTATCGGGGATCTGATGGTTGCCGGCGGAGGAATTCAATGACGTCACCAACTCGCGCAAATCTTGAGTGTTGGCAATTGGATGCAGAACCTCGATGATACGCTCGATTCCCCTGAAAGCCTCATACGCTGCATCGATCACCCGTTTTTGGGCTTCGTCTTCGACGAGAGCTTCTTCCATACGGCTGGTAAACTCGTTCCAATAAACTCTGCCCCACTCATCGTAGCTGGCAAGATAGGCAAGCCCCTTAGAACCATCGATATCAAAGGTCTGAGCGATCTGTGAGCATAGTATTGATCCACCCAAATTCCAGATCAAAAAGGCATACAGATAGCCGAGGAGTGAAAGAGGATCGGTATTAGCCCGCACGCGAATCTGCTCAGCCAGCACATGCGCCCGCAGTGTCGCATCAGGAATAGGCTGTGTCGGGAACTGGGTGAAGAAGCGCAGATCGCTTTGGAGCAATTTAAACTTGTGCATGCGCGGCGACCATACCGAGACAACGACCGGATCGGAAATTTCTGTAATAATAAGCTCGAAGAGGGAATGCACAATGGTCATTGCCTTCAGAAATGAGACATAACTGTCGATGCTGAGATCCCTCTCAGCTAGAGCCTGAAAGAAGGGCAATGCCCCGATTTGGGCATGCTGTTCATACGTTTCGTTGCGTAGTGTATCTACAAACGGTTCGATTTGATACATAGCAAGGTCACCTTACTTTATCTAGCAGTGTCTGCTGGCTTTCTTTATTGCGACGATATACTGACAGAGTCTGATAATACTTTTGATGCCAATGTGTTATGGTTTTGTATGCTCTTGAGTTTGTGATGAAGCTAGCCCGTCGCTACAAAGCAGCGCTATCCAGCATCGAGTCGTCCCCCAATTCAGCACGCTGAATATGGGAATGATCCAGAACATCATTCTCGCGATCTAAGGTGACCGGCGTGCTGAGCCATCGATCCAGTTTTGAAAAACTCGCGCAGGCCGCATCGATCATGATGTGATCGACATCCCGTTCTCCGGCATAGCTATTCAGCGCAGCGCCAAAAGCCTTCCACATCGGCCCCACGCGGCTGCCATAGCTGCTAAAGAATGCGCATCCCGTCTCGCGATCAAAACCAAACAAGCGCTGAAGTTGCCGTGTAATCAACTGACCGCCAAGTGTTGCGCCCTCGAACACATACAAGCAGCCAAGCGCCTGCGGGAAATTGACAATTGTTGGGAGATCAGTGCAAATTGGTAGGGCGGCAAGATGTTGACCATGGCTGCCCAATATACGCAAATCCTTTTCGAGCAACGGCGTTTTTCGGCGTTGCTCGAATTTTAGGCCAATCGACTCCCATTCGGTCATCCGGCTCATGGCCGCTTCCATTGGGGCATAGAAACCAAAGAACTTTTGGAGTAACCACACGTATTGGTCAAGGGAAATAGTTCCTTGCATAATACTGGCGGTATGTGCATTCGCTTCGATCTGTTCATGAGCATGCTGTGTCGCCTGCTTGAGTTTTGGCAATATCATTAGCGTACTCCTCACTGTTCCCGTGGGGCAACAGTGTAACCATAAGCGGCGATCGCATCACGAAAGCGACCGCGTCGGGAATAGGCATCGCCGAGCATTCGGTATAAGCGGGTGAGCACAGCCTGGTCATTCACTCCATCGATCAGATTCTGCAATTCCACAATAATCTGATCGATAACCTGGTTCTTTCTGATCAGATGCTTGTACTGCTGGATCGCTAGATCGACAAGCCCCAATTGCATACTACTATGGGCGACTTCCAGGGCCAACTCTCGATTACCTGGCTCGGCTTCGAGCTGATATAGATACGAATCAAGGGTTGTATCGCCGGTCGGGATGAACGATGTTGGCGACCATCGTTGCGCCTCTCTACCAGGAGTCTGCAGCGCCTCGGATTGCGCGGGCAGTGGCGCAACGCGAATGGTATCCGACATAGCTTGCTGATCCGTCATCGTATTATCAAGCTGCTCGAACACGACATTAGTCCGCACATCAAGGGATGGAAATGAACGCCGCTTTGGAGCTTCAGCTTCGTGTTGCTCCTCCTGTTGCGGAGGCGCTGTTGCCGCGTTGTATTCGGCATCTTGCTTGGGGTAAGACGACGGGTTCTGTTCATCAACTGCGACAACGGGAATACGATATTGAGACGTTGTTTTGATCGGTACAATCGGCACAGCCTCAACATTGCCAAGCACAACGAGCTCTTCGGGAGTTAGGCCGAGATCTTCGATGGAGAAAATAGGAAAATCTGGCACATCGTGTGTGGCTGCAGCGAGTGAAGCCGCCGCCGCCGCAGTGAGTTTAGACAAACTTGAGGTCGATGCATTCATGGCCTCTTGATCGGCTTTGGCCTCGTTCAAACCCTGAGCGGCGATCTCATCGAAGATCTTGCTAAGCTCGGTCAAAGAAAAATGCGACGGTTCAGTAGACTGGCTTGGCGCCGATTTCTGCCCAGATTCTGATAGGTTCGCCTCAGCCACTTGATCATCATCATCGCGTAGCGAAACATCATCTTCCGAAAAGAATGCCATTTCGGGATCATCAGCCGACAACGACACTGGCGGCGACAGCGGCTCCAACGGCGTCAAGAAGCGACGTCGCTGGCGAAGCCGTTCAAAGAGCGACTGGGCCGGCTTAGATTTTGCCTCCTGGTCCGGATCAGCAGAAGGCTGTTGCACACCGGTTTCGTCTATCTTGAAGGGTTGGAGCAAGGGTGGCAATGTGTCAATCCCCAGTTCAGCCAACTCCTCTTGCAAACGGTCAAAGTCGATGGTATCCATCGATTCTGTCAAGGACAGAGCAGCGATCTCCGCCGAATTCAATCCTAGTTCGGCCAGGGAAAGCGGCGTCGTATCAGCAGTGACATCCTTTTTGAGTGTGCGCGGCTTCGGTTCCTCCGTTGGAGCTTGTTCGGGCGAGGTTGGCGCCTGTGATGGCGGCGGGGTTGGCGCCTGCGATGGCGGCGGCGTATCGGCATCTGTTCCGCGCCCCGCCTCGCTCAGCCCCAGCGCCGCAATTTCCTCATCGCTCAATCCCAGGTCTGCGAACGAGAAGTCGCTCTGGTCCGCTGACTCGCTCGACCCAGCCGCCTGCTCTGCCACCTGTTCCTGCGCGCTCGACCCGCGCCCCGCCTCACTCAGCCCC
>JAKSDJ010001011.1 GCA_022360155.1 Chloroflexales bacterium
CCGCCGCCGCCCACCGCCACGCCAACTGAGACCGGCACACCAACTTCCTCACCGACACCCTCGCCGACCCGGACGCCTTCACCAACCCGAACACCCTCACCAACCCGGACGCCCTCACCAACCCGGACGCCCTCACCAACCCGGACGCCCTCGCCGGAGCAGGACACAATAAGCGCGGCTAGCACTGAAACGCCGCACATTGCTGGCAATTCCTATTCATCTGCCATATTACTCAGCGAAGTCTTGCCTGCACCAAAGGTAATTTTTGATAGCGAGTGGGTGGAATTGTACAATGCCGGCACAGCGTTCACGGATGTAAGTGGTTGGCAGCTTGATGATGGTGTGGGCGGCGCGCAGCCGTTTACTCTTACTGAGGGGGAAGGCATTGCGCCGGGCGATGTACTACTGATCACCTTTGACCGGGCTTTGTTTAACAACAGCGGTGACGATGTTCGTCTGTTGCGTCCCGACGGGACGGTTGCCGATAGCTTTAGCTACCCTAGCAGCCAGCTCGACCAGAGTTACAGCTATGACTTGGCAACGGGCGGGTGGACCGATACGCTGTCGCCCTCGCCTGGTCAGCTCAATCAAGCTACTGACCTATCATCACTGCCCGGTGAGCAAATAAACGCCCTGCCTGTCGAACCTTATGGCGTGATAAACGATGCAGGATCGGCTGGCGAAAGCGCTACCGTTCAGCGTGTATTTGTTCAAGCCGCCGCATCGCCAGTCGTAGCACCGAACGACTCTTTTGCACTGCGCCAGCCCGAGACATTGCGCACCGGTGTAGCGCCAGCTGCCGAGCCATATCAAGGAAACGAACTGGGGCAAATCTATCGTTACAATCCGCCAGTGACCGCTACACCGCTGCTATTGGCGACACCATTGCTTTCACCGCAAGCTGACGCGATTGCTGCATCGGCCCCAAAGGATGATGACGCCGATTGGATTATACTGGGCGCTGTGATCTTGCTTGCGCTTGGCGGCGGCTTATTGGGGCTCGATCGATGGTATCAAAGGGATAAGCAACCTGTGCTATAATCTCTAGATATGAACTTAGGCTGCGTGAATACGCTGACATGCCGTAAGGAGGTTCCCGATGGCTGATCCGCAAATGTTAGTTCAAGAACGTCTTGCGCACAACAGTTGGGGACTCCTTGGAACACAAGGATATGTGCTTGGTGTCGACCTGGGCGGCTACGGGTTACGCGCTGCGCTTGTCGATCTGAGTAAACATACGTATACCAGTATTCATGCCGAAATCCAGAATGACGCCCCGGAGAGCGTTGTTGCGGCGGCGCTTAACCTTGCACGCAAGCTGCTTGCCGACAATGACGTAGCGCCAGATCGCTTGGTCCGGGTAGGCGTTGGTTTTGGCGGGCCGGTTGACCCGCGCTTCGGCACTATTCGTTTCTCACCTCGTCAGAGCGGATGGGAAGGTTTTCCCTTACAAGAGCGTTTCGAAAGCACTTTCGATGCAGTCACATTGATCGACAATGATGCTAATTTGATCGCTTTGGCTGAAGCGACATTTGGCGTTGGTAAAGGGACCGGCGATCTCTTCTATCTCCATCTCAGCAGCGGGGTGGGAGGCGGTATCGTCCTCGAGGGGCGACTCTATCACGGGGCGACAGCAACAGCAGGCGAGGTTGGTCACGTCGTTGTAGGCCAGGGCTGGGACGGCGTTGGACAACCCGCCACCCTCGAAGAGCTTGCCTCAATTTCTGGATTGCTGCGGCGCGCCGGCGAACTTGGTCTTTCCACCGATAATCTGAATGACATCTTCAGCGATAATCCTATTGGTCAGCGTGTCGTCCAAGAGACGACGACTCTGCTCGCATTGCGTCTGGCCCAGATTATTGCGCTGCTCGATCCGCAGATGATCGTGCTCGGCGGCATTGTGGTACGCATCGGCGGTAATGCCTTTATACAGGCCATTGAACGCCAAACGAGCCAGTTTATCGCACCGCGCCTGGCGCGCCCGATCCCGATAGTCGCATCAGTGTTAGGATTTGACAGCGTTGTGATGGGGGCGGTGGCTCTGGCGCTGGAGAGCCTGTGCGAATAAGAAACACCTGCAAGTTGGAACGACCACTGCTCCCGCACTGTATCATGTCCTGGCGCAGCGCGTCATATCCTGGCATGAAGCGTCGTATTCCTGTCCATCATTCCCTGCAATTGCCGAAATTCTTGCCTATCAGGCGATGCCTGAAACGGGAGCGCCCCGCTTTCTCCGCCCACCGCAACTCTGCGCGCTCGAAACGTATTGGTATCTGCGTCTCGTTGAGCGAACTCCCCGAGTTCTTGAGTTATATCGCCGCCTCTTTCCCGACCATCAAGATTTGGCGGCAGCCCTAGGGTTGGAGGCGACTTCCAAAGATGCTGCTGCAATGCTGGAGCAGTGAATGGCGGGTGTTCCTGTGCCTGCCCGCGAAACGCAGTTCGATGTGTTGCGCGAGACACTGACCCTGGCCTATCCCAGCTATATCCTGTGGCGCGCGCCGCTGAACCGGTCGTGCAGCAGGTCATTCACGGCTGGCTGCCATCGGCCCCCCCCCACGCGCCAGCGCCAGCGCGCTGGGTGCCATCCTGGCCAGGAATGCCACTGGCCCGTCGATCATCGAGGCCCTGGCCACAGCTGGGGTCGTCCGCCCAGCCACGCTGACCGCGCAGTGGGACGCCGGGCGGGCTCAGCCCGCCCAGCAGACTACCGATCCGCCCGTGGCGGGCGCGCCCCCGGTGGTTAGCCCGCGGGCGGCGGGCGCCAACCTGCTGCGGGTGATGCGGTCCCGGTGGACCGCGGATCGGCGCATCCTGGGCATGGATGCCTCCTCCCAGCGGGATGACGTGGCCCGGTTGCGCGTGAGCCTGCTGTATCGCGGCACCGCTTTGCCCGTCGGCTGGGTGCTGGCGCCAGCGAACACGCCGGGCGCCTGGACCCCACACTGGGATCGCCTGCTGGCATGGGTTGGCCACCACGCTGGACGTGGTCGTCGTGGTGACCGATCAGGGCTTGTGGAGTCTCCAACTGTGGCATGCCATCCGCGATCATGGCTGGCATCCGGTCATGCGCATGCCGGATCGGTCGACATGCATCCCGCCGGGCCAGCACCGCCAGCGGGTCCGCGATCTGGCTGGCGGTCCCGTCCGCGGCTGGATTGGCTACCGGTACGGCCTTCAAGGAGGCCGCGAAGCGCCGGGACAGCACCCTGGCCCCCGGATCTTACGGGATACCACTGGGCAATGCCAACTCAGCGGCCTGCTCAGCCAAGCGATGCGACCAGTCGGGCAAAGGATGACTGGCGGGTCGTCGCCCGGGGGAGGCCCTGCACCCAGGCGACCACCCGAACCATAGTGAGGGCCATCGCGATCCGGCTATGCGGCACATGGGTCTTGGCCAGCCCGCGATAGCGGGCATAGCGGCGCCCCAAAGCCCGCACGCCCTGCGACCAGGCGCCCGCGCTCCCCGCCCGGGCCGCATACCGCGGTTTGCACGCATCCGTGACCGGACGCTGTCGGGCGGGTTGGAGCGCCTCGTGCTGGTCACGTGGCCGCAGGTTCATCGTCCGTGCTCCGGTCTTCGCCGGCGTCCAGCGCGACCGGCAGCTCCAGGCGCGGCCGGCGTCGGCCGCAAAGGCGATCGCCATCACCGCCTGCCCCGCGCCCTGCGCAGCGCGGCCCGCCATCCAGCGCACCCGCCGCTGCCCGGCCGGACCGGTCACCTGCTGCACGTCCCCATCCATGGCAAACCAGCCGCTAGCCAGGCCAGCGGGCGGGCGGGCCGGCCCGCTGGTGTCGCCCCGCACCGGGCCCCGCACCGCACCCGGCTGCTGGTGACGGGGCACCAGGACGGCGGCCGCCCCAGAGCCACGATCCCGCAGGTGCTCGGCCGGCAACACAGCACGGGCGGCCCGCCGGGCGGGGCTGGGGCCGGTCCCCCCGCCAGCATTGGTGGTGGCCGGGGGGCGCCCCAGTGGTCATCCGGTGCGGCGCCGCTGCTGCACCCGTTTCCGTCACGGGCGCCTGGTCGCCGGCCCAGGCCGTCTGGCGCGTGGTGGCACAGCGGGCCGCGGTTGCAGAAGGCGACGTACTCAGGAGCGCATGGGGCGGCCGAGCAGCACGGCGGCGCCCGCGCCCAGCGTGCGACCCATCATCCTGCGGCCCCCTGGACTTGCCCCGCTTTCATGGACAGGTAATCATACCGATTGCGCCGCGTGTCGTTGCTCATCGGCCGCCGGGCTGAGCTAGGCGAGGGTGGAATGGCGGCGTTGGCGATTGGAGAATCGTTCAATAGAGGCAAATACGGCCTGACGTGCGGCGGCGTGGCGCGGAAACACCGTCTGCGGCAATTCTGCCTTCCGCGTGGCGAACAAGCTTTCCATCACCGCATTATCCCAGCAATTGCCGGCCCGACTCATCCGCGGCGTCATGCCGGCCGTCTGCAGCAGCGCCTGATCGTCGGCGCTGGCATCCTGACGGCCCCGGTCGCTCTGGTGGAGCAGGCCGGCGGGTGGGCGGCGCCGACGACCGGCATCCTGAAGCGCCGCGATGACCAATCCGCGTTCCCGGGTCGGCGGCATCGACCAGCCAACCACCCGGCGCGCCAACACATCAAGCACAACCGCCCGATACACCCAACCGGCGCGGGTCGGCAAATATGTGATGGCACTTCGCCAGACCCGATTCGGCGCCGCAGCGGGAAAGCGTGGCGCCAGCTGGGTGGGCCCCACCGGCAAGCCATGGCGGCTGGCGGTGGTGCGCCCCCACCGCCAGCGCCGCCGGGCAAGCAGGTTGGCCGGGCGCCGCAGGCGGGCACCCCGCTGGCGGCCGCATGGCCCGCCCCGATCCGGCAATGCGGCATGCACCCGCGGGCGGCCATACGTCGGTCGCCGAGCCGGGACGACGGTCGGGATCTGACCCGTCAGCGGCTGATCCTGGCGCGCGCGCGCCCTGCGTGGACGCTGTTTCCCGGCGTCAGAGCCGCTTAGGGCCAACCCGAGCACCCGCCACCGCACGCTGACCGGATACGCCGGCGCATGGGCCGCCACAACCTGATAGCGCTGCGTTACTGGGGCATCCGCGCGAAGAGGCCGACTGCTTTTTTTCGGATGTCGCGCTCCATCCGCACCTGCTCGTTTTCGCGCCGGCGGCGCGCCAACGCGGCGGTCGCCGCCGCCGGTTCGCTGGGGGCTGCCGTTGCGGCGGCCGCCAGCGAACGCCGCAACGGCTGCGGATCGATCCCGCGGTCGCGGGCCATCTGGCGGCGCCGCATGCCCTGCTCGGTGACCAATTGCACGGCTTCCTGTTTGAACTCGTCCGAATATGGCGTCTGGGCTCCCATCATGGCTCCTCATGGTTCATCTGCTCCTCTCATACCATCAGGTGTCCA
>JAKSDJ010000588.1 GCA_022360155.1 Chloroflexales bacterium
GACTTTTTTGACAAAGCGCATTCTGATGCGGAAAACATCTCTGGCGTACAAGTCTTCATTTGCCGCGTCCTGATGCAGCTTGTTCCTTCTCTCCCTCACCCCCCGCGTGTGGGTTGAAAGGGGGATGAGAGGGGCTGGGGGGTGAGGGAATACCGCTCATCCCAACGCCTCAAACGTCGAATTCGTCCATATGTTCTGTCCACCCCTCAGCCTTGTAGGAGAGGGGAAACGGTGCTTTCCAAAGCCCCCAACCACACCTTTGCCCGGATGTTCTGTTCGCCCTTGAAGTACGCGGGGATGAGATGAAGAGATGTGAATTGCGAATGATCGGCAACGATCAGCAGCGAATCTACGCCCGTTTGCGTCATCAGCGTGCTATTACAATACGAAACAGCGTGGTGGTGAAATGGGGAACGCATCGGTGTGTGCGCCCAAGTCAGCTACGCTGCGGCAGTCTGCGACGTGCTAACTCGCGCTTCACGGGGCAAGAGTAACAAGCCCACCCCAAGCATAGTAGTCATCGCCGTCGCCGCCCAAAAAACGAAGTCGACCGACACGAACGGCGTTAGCGGCGGATAGAAGGGAAAGCCATAATACGCAAAGGCATACCTGGCCAGACCATAATCAACGATGATGGAGAGTGCATACCATGCGATCACCCCCAGGCGCTTTGGTATAGAGAGTGGGCCAATAAGCGGCACAAAGAGCAGACCTTCGATAAAGAGACCGATATGGGTGACGAAGAGCATTACTGCGATTGGCTCGATCGGGCCGCCTGCACTCCAGTTGTGCAACCAGAATGCCATCGTCCAGGCGCCGTACTTCAAACATGCAAAAGCCGTGAACGCTGTGAAGAAGCGCCATTGCTGGTTGGCCCGCAAGCTGAGCAGGACGATGCTGCCGAGGAGTGCAGCGAGCGGGCAGTCGGGGATGAACGGCAGCGCCCAGAATGGTGAGCGCCAGAGCATCGGCCCGTACCAATAGATGCCGCCGATCACTGCGCCAAGCAAGTTCGCGATGACGCAACTCCAGAACAGTAGCGAGTTGCACATAATGGTGTCGAGCGCCCAGCGTAGCAATCGTTCCATATCAACACTCCTCGTTTGCCAGAACTCACACGGTATTCACTGTTGATTGTTCGCCCGGATCATCCGGAGCGGCGTGCCGCCGACCATCGCGCCCGGCGGCACGTCACGGTTGACCAAGCTCATCGCCGAGACAGTTGCGCCATCGCCGATCACGACGCCGGGCAGGATTGTCGTGTTGGCGCCGATGGTGACGTCACGCCCGATCCAGACGGGGCCGCGCCGCCATTCGTAGCGCAGAAACTCGTGACACAAAACCACCGAGTTGTAGCCGACGATGCAATCATCGCCCAGGGTGATATCCTGGGGGAAAAAGATATCGAACATGACCATCAAGCCAACCGAGGCATGGCTGCCGATCCGCATCCCCAGGCGACGATAGAGCCGCTGTTTGATCTGGAGCGATGGCGTATATCGTGCGAGGGCGATCAGAGCGGCGTTGCGGGTTACGCGCAGATACCCGCCGGTCACTTGAGGAAAATACCAGAGCGAGTTGTGCGGCCCAGGCGAGGGGAAAACCTGGAGCCGGGCTTTACGCGTTGCACTGGTTCCCAGACCATCCAGTCCCCACACACCGAGCAATGGCGCAAATGCACCGGCAATCGGGGCAATCTTCAGTCCGTTGCTGACGCCATCTGGCTGCATAGTTGCTTCGCCTTATCCTATTTCAGAATAGATGCATTATACCTTGATTTCGAGCGCCAACATGAAAAGAACCGATAGCCTGATAACTGCTAGTCGATAGTGCTGCGCAAAACGGCCATGTTGACTCCAACTGCGTGCGGAGCGCATAGTGAGCTGATCAGAGTAAGCGACAGCTCAGTTGGACAAAGGGCTATGGTACACTACAAAATAAGTAACAACCGCTGATGATTATAGGTTTGCGGTTTAAACAGGTTGACAAGTTCTAACGTTTCAACCTGCTAACACGAACATAGCCGATAGTCCAATAGCCGACAGCCGATAGATCGCCATTGGACGGCTCTTTTCATGCTCGTGTGTGCGCATCGCGCATGGGATGACTAACGTATGAACCTGCCAACGTCTAAGGAGTAAGCATGAAAATTTATACCAAAACAGGGGATCGCGGCGAGACGGGGTTGTGGGGCGGACAGCGCGTTCCCAAGGACTCGCTGCGGGTGCATGCCTATGGCGCTGTAGATGAGTGTAATGCTGTTCTTGGCATTGCGCGGGCCAGCGGTCTCGATGGCGGCTTAGACATGTTATTGGCCCAGGTTCAGGATCAGCTCTTTGTGGTGGGATCTGATCTGGCGACGCCGGGAGAGGCGGCGAATATTCCAAGAATCGGCAGCGCTGAAATCGAATTCTTGGAGCGGTCAATCGATCAACTCGAGGAAGAACTGGAGCCGTTGCGCCAATTCATTCTTCCGGGCGGCAGTCCGGCTGCGGCTGCACTGCACTTAGCCCGCACAACGTGCCGTCGGGCCGAGCGCTGGGTGGTCAGTCTGGCTCGCGAGGATCAGATCAACCCGCAGGTGGGAACCTACCTCAATCGGCTCTCTGACTTTCTATTTGTGGCCGCGCGCAGCGCCAACGCGCGCAGCGGAGTCGCCGATGTGCCGTGGCAGAACCCGCGATCCCAGAGTCAGACAAGCGAATAAGGTAGCTCCCGCTTACAAGTCGCGGCTCAGACCCAACGCAGTCATTGCTGCTTCTTCGCGGGTGCGCATATCAGCGGCGGACGCCGGACCGCGCTCGTGATCGTACCCAAGGAGGTGGAGCGCGCCGTGGGCGGCGAGGTAGGCTAGTTCGCGCTGCGGCGAATGGCCATACTCGGCAGCTTGGGCTAGGACGCGATCATAGGAGATGGCAATATCGCCGAGATAGCAAGGCGCGCCAGGAATCGCCACGAAAGCATTGTCGTCGGTCTCGTTTGCAAAAGAGAGAACGTCGGTTGGGGCATCCACGTCGCGATAATCGCGATTGAGGATGTGGAGTTCGTTGTCGCTGGCGACCAGGACACTAATCTCGACTGGGCCGGCGGCCTCCTCATGGGACAACACGGCTATGACCGATCGCTCGATCAGCGTTGTATCTATCGGATCAGCAACACTATCAGCGACGTGAATTTCAATCGTGTATGACGACATCGACATAGCGGACGACAACATTTGTCGTTTACTGCAAAGCGCTCTCTTTCCACAAATCTTGCACCTGGCCCAACACATCGCGCTCGCGCTGAAATGAGACGAGGCGCAGGGCTTCGTCAAGATCGAACCAGCGGGCATCGTCGACTTCTCCCTCTTGGGGTATCAATTCGCCGCTGGTATAACGCACTAAGAACAGATCGACATATTTGTGGACGCGGGCCGAGTTAGCACGAAACCAATATTCAATCGTTGCCAGATGGCGGATGACTTCGCCTTCGAGCCCGGTTTCCTCGGCAATTTCACGGGCAGCGGCAGCTTCGGCGGTCTCGCCACGCTGAACATGGCCTTTCGGGAGCCCCCAGCGACCGCCGCCGTCTGTGGCGATCAATGCAACTTCAACATAACCGATGGCGACTCGATAGATGACGCCACCGGCTGAATAGGCGGTGCGGTGTGTAGGCATAGATCTACTCGTTCGTGACGCCATCGACGTACGCACTCAGGCTTTTTTCGCCAATCGGCCAGCACGCATATCCCAATAGTAATCCACGGCGAATGTGATACGCTCGCGCGCGTAAGCGGCATTTTCCCACCCGACTGGCTCGACCCGTGTGCCTTCCAGGTCTTTATAGACCGTGAAGAAGTGTTCGACTTCTTTGAGGTAATGCTGTGGCAGATCGTTATAGTCTTTGAATTCGTGGAAGAACGGATCATGCTCGAGCACAGCCAGCACTTTGTCGTCGGCTTCACCTTTGTCCAGCATGCGAAACATCCCGATTGGACGCGCTTCGACGATACAGCCGGTAAAGGTCGGCAGATTCGTCATAACCAGCACATCGAGGGGGTCGCCATCGCTGTAATACGTCTGGGGGATAAACCCATAGTCACCGGGGTATTGGACGGCGGAGTAAAGCACGCGGTCGAGTTTGAAGGCGCCAATGTTTTTGTCAAACTCATATTTGTTGCGCGACCCCTTAGGTATCTCGACGATGACGTGGATCACATCGGGCAAGGATGGGCCTGGTTCAAGGTCGTGCCAGAGACTCTGCATCAACAACCTCTCTTTAACAGGGTATATTAATCATTGTCTTATTATATGTCGAACCAGATCTTTTAGCAATGCAGCCGCATCATAGTAAGCTGATTAGAGTTCAGCAGAAGACCGCGATTGATGGCCATACACACTGATATACTGCTGGGTTACAACCCCTCGCTACGCTAAAGCGGGGGCAGCCAGGCCAGCGGCGAGGCAAAGTCTATCCCGACCGCCAGGCGCTCGCTGGGGGCCTGTCCTGGCGTCCAGCGCCAGATTTCGCTAGGGCCAATATTGGTGTAGATTGGCTCGGTTGTTGGCGTATCGGCGCTCCATCCAGACGGCAATGCAACGACAAGGGCATTGCTGTCCGGCGACCAGGCGGCTGCAGTGGCGCGGAAGAGTCGATCAACTTGAGTAGCGCTGGTTTGGCGCGTTCCATCAGGTAGAAACACCTCGCCAGCCTCGTTGAGGCGCAGTACCTGCGCTTGCCACGTCTCGTAGCCGCCGAAGCCGCGCGCATCGCTGAAATTGTTCTCGATGAGCGCCATGCGGTTGCCATCAGGGCTAAAGATAGGCGGATGCAACCATCCTGCACCTGCGCCCAGGAGTTGGCCATCACCCACATACGAATCGCCCATTTCGGTTAGGTTGATGTCGACCAGGGCGCGGTAGCCGATAAATCGTTGATAAGCTAGTTGGGCGCTGTCCGGCGACCAAGCCGGGGCGTAGACGATCAGCCCGCTGTCGCTGTCTTCACTGTCAGGGCTGGCTTCGGCGAAATCCCAGCCGTTCTCCCCTTGACGATTGACGAGGTGAATGGCATTTGCAGCGCTTGGCATGGCATCATCTGCTGCTTCTGGTGCGGTCGCGAAAGCAATACGTCGACCATCGGGCGCGAAGGCCGGGTTGCATCCTTGGCCCAATGTTATCGTCGTTTGACTGGTCAAATCGTGTAGCTGTACTGCGCTTGTGCTGCACCAACGTGACCAACTTTCCCAGTCGAGGTCATACTGTCGGGCTGCTTCTGTTTCGGTATAGGCGATTGCCTGGCCATCGGGCGCCCAACTCAATTCCCCTTCAATGTTGGCATTGTTGGTAATTGGGCGCAAGTCGCTCCCATCACGCTCAACCAACCAAATGTCAACAGCTTGCTCGATCTCGCGGATCAGCGCCAGGCGGCGTCCGTCGGGAGCAGCGGCGAACATCCGTACCTGCGGCGCAATAGATCGTTCCTGACCGTTGTCGAGATTATAGGCGACGAGCGTATTATCACGCAGGAAGAGGATTTCGCTGCCAATCGCCGGGCTGCCCTGAACGGTGCGGGTGGGCGCAAATGTCGACAATGGCGTCGTTGTGGGAGTTACACCGCTTGGCGTGGTGGTTGGGGTGACGGCTGGCGATAGCGTTGGCGCAAGAGTTGGCGAACGTTCAGTAGGTGATGGAGCCAGCGTCGGCGTTCCTGTTGCAGCCGGCGTAGAAGTAGCAACTTCCTGATCCGGGGTCGACCCACAGGCGGCCAACACAGCGATCACACTGATAGTGAGCAGCACTTTGACAATCTGGCAAAGCAGACGTGAGTTTCTCTCCATTTCTGAAGGCGCGTAACTCATCAAACAAGCAGTCTACACTAATGGAAAAGCTGCGTCACTCTTCGCAGTCACGATTACGGTTGTGGCGTCACCGCCTGGATCTGTGCCGGTGTGGGCTCTAGATTGGCTGCCGGAACCAAGATAGTGATCTGATTCGCCTGATCGGCTTGGTCGCGCAGTGATTCGGCCCAAGGTAGAAAGGTCTCTTCCAGCGCTTGCTGACCAGCCGGCGTTTGCAAGTGCATGCTATCTTCTAACTGGCGTACCTCTGGTCCTTCCAAGAGTTCGATGATATGCCAACCGAAGGAACTCTGCACCAGGCGAACATCGCCCGGTTGCATCGAGAAAATCGCGTCGTTGAATTCGGGCACGAAGAAATCGCGTGGCGCCCAACCGAGATCGCCGCCGTCTTCTTTTGTGCCGGGGTCTTCCGATTTGGCTTTGGCGAGAATGGCAAAGTCCGCCCCGTCTTCGATCTGGTCCAGGATTTCGTCGGCTTCGGCCTTCCGGTCATCGGCGGTCTCGGGATCTTCCGTGCTAAGGAGAATATGGCGCGAGCGGGCCTGTTCGAGGGTTGTGTGCGCAAAGAGCATGGCCTCGACAAGTTGTTGGCGACTAAGGATGGTGCGCAGTCCTTCCTCGGAGTCGATGAATTCTTGCGCAAGCAACTGATTAAAAGCCTCGTCATCCGGCGCTTGGGTGCGAATCTGGTTTATCTGCTCGTCGATTTGCGCCTTGTCCACCGTTGCCCCTTCACGCTGAGCGGCTTGCACGATGAGTTCGATCTGGATCAGGTCATCCAAGGTCTGCTGGGGATCTTGTCCGGCGCGATACTGGCGCAGAAAATCGCCGCGCGTGATCTCGGCGTCGCCGACACGTGCGATGACCTGGTTCAGATCTACGTGGGCGGAACGCTGACTGAAGAAAACGCCCAAGCCGATACCAACCGCAGCAAGGATGAAAATAGTGCTGATAATCAACGCCATACGCGGGCGGCGCGTGCCAGTATCGGCATCGGCGGCGGCGGCAAGTTCGTCGCTATCGGTAGCAGCCGATGTAGTGTGATCATCGCGTGGTCTCTCAACCTCGTCGCTGGTTGTACTGTCATGGGGCGCGGCTGGCGTCATATCATCATGATCATCGTCGCGCACGCTATCGGCCGCATGATCATTGGCGCGTTTGCCATTCGGGGGCGCCGCTGAGGTTGTATCATCCTCGTGCGTTGTTGTTTGCTTGTGATCGGCAGAAGTTTGTTCTGGATAGTTCTGGGGGTCGAGACGCTCGTTCGCCTCGTCACCAGACCTATGCGGTGGCTGGGTCACTGCTTGCTCCTCATGCGCACCTGTACAGATTCTGGTACGCATCAACATTATTGGGATTGTTCAGGCATGCTACCATAAGAAGAGGGTGAATGCGAGTCGCCGTGTGCGTTGCAGCACCGTACAATACATCCGATCCAAATCACACAAAAGGATGGAACATAACACAACGCATTCCAATGATGACAGAATTGTAACGGCTGAACCCAGGATTCACGCTTGCCATCACCCTCTTCTGTGGTACACTCAAAACATCAATTTACATTAACCAAGTAAACATACAAGTGCGCCAGTTCACGCTTATCCGCCTATCGCTGAATCATCGGTTGGGTGTCCTGATATGTGATGACAGCGTATACGATATCATCCTCTCGGCGCATGGTATGCGATACTTTGTGGTATGATCTTTTGTTGTGATGTTCCCAAGAGATAGTTAGGGTGTGTGACGATCTTTACTTTAGCGCTTTTGTAAAAACACAATACTTGTTTTGAACGCTAAAGTCTACCTTTAGAGGCTGTCCAATATTCTAACGATAAGATCTCTTTCCAGAAGTAAGGCCTAGACGGTTCTCAAGAGTTCATACTTGGTACGAAGCAATCGACCCCCCTTTCCGTCGTCCAACGGCAGCGAAAGTAAGAACCGCCCTGACCTTTTCTGACCCCCAATCTGAGCGATCGAATAGTAGACAGGCTCTTACATCCGTTCGGCTAGCGCTTGATATGTCGATTGATAAACGTTTGATTTGGGGTTTATCGCGTGTATGAACTTTATAAGGAGGCAGTTGTATGAGACGAGGGCTCTTGTCCCTACTGATCGTGTTTATTGCCGTAGCCGCGTCTGTCTCGCCGACAAATGCGGTCAGAGCACAGTTTCAAGGTTTGAAGCCTGGCGAACATGTCGAATTTACGCAGGACATACCAATTAACCTGGTTTTTGTTGGCTATCATGCCGATCAAATCGACGAAACCGCACTTCGCGCGGAGTTGCCCGCAACCTACAAACCGGTTGTTCGCTATCCCCGGTTTTACGGCGTCACAGGACGTGATATGGGCCTGCAATACACCTACAGGTATAACATAATCAACGCCGACGCCGGTTTCACAGACGACTTCTTTACATGGCTGGGCCAACAGGGCGAAGTCGACGAACCAACCCTCTACCAGCAGTGTTACAGCGGTACAGCGCCGCCGCGACCTAGTGGAGCGCCCAATCCCTGTAATCAAACCGGCAATGTTCGCACAATTGCCGAGACGCGCTATATCGACGCCCCCGCAACCGAAGCCTGGTTGACACAGCAGGGTACGACGCGGCTACGCCTCAGCCCGCGGAGCTATACGGTTTTCTTCATCAACTGGTATAATCGTGACGACTTCCAATTCCACGTCTATACCAAGACTGACGAGCCGGACCCAGACACTGGCTACAACTTCGGCGAACTGCGCGACTCGCGCAAGATGATCGCGTGGGGTGGCCAGTTTGGGCGCACTTGGTTCTTCGATCCATCGGCTGGGCCGGAAGTCAAGAGTGGCAGTTACGACATCACGAATGACGACTTGGATGGCGATGGTGAACTGGATTATCGTATTCCGCCGATCTGGGAATATGCGACCGACGGCTACCGCGACCCATCAGCGCTCAGCAGCGACCTGGGCAAGCTCACGCGCTTTACGGCTGTCAATCTGCTCTTTACCTCGTCCCCGATCTACGATCCGTTGGTCACGACGCCGGATCTAGGCGGCGCTAAGGTTGTTCACAACGAAATTCTGCAGGATGATCCGCAGAGTGATGGTCTGGAGTACATCGATGGCGCGTTCATTCTCAGCAAAATGAAAGCGTTCCAGCCATATTACAACTGGCAAAGCGTGGTTGAGGAGACGAACCCCATCGATCCCGGCGCCCAGCGCACCTTCCGTATTTACAATAGGTCTATCGCGCCGGGGCCGGATGATTGTTCGACGCTCTTTGGCACTCCATCTGCGCAACCTTTCTGTTACTTCGATGCGAATCTCAGCGCCTATGTGCCGGCGTATGGTCCAGCAGACTATGTCATGCCCGTCCTCGCGCTGAATACCACCGATGAGCACTCCAGTAGGCTTCCGCTGGGCTTTGCAGAAGATAATTGGCGGGATGGCGCCCAAACCTATATCTTCGCATTCGACTCACCCGGCATACGCGAATCCGGCTATGGGTTCAGCACCACCATCGTGCATGAAGTCGGCCATCATATTGGGATGTCGCACCCGCACGATGGCTACGACTCGGAGTTGGATATCGACTACGGGCCATCCGGCGACTATTACTTTGCCTGGTCCGGCGATGAGACCAACTCGATGATGAGCTATATCGACCTCAACTGGGACTTCGGCAAGTTTGATCAGGATAATGTCTATCGTTGGGAGATGGCCGGCTATCTGAATCAGGCCAATGCGTTGCTGGACGACATTTTGGCCCACCCGGACGCGGACAAGGTTGCCCGGCTGCTGGTCCTTGCGGACCGGAACGCGGCGCGGGCGCAGGCGCATTTCGACCGATGGCAATATCTGGTGGCAGTTAGCCGCGCGTATGCCGCTTACCTCACCGTGGCGGCGGCAGCGGAAGAACTCGGCATCGAAACCCAGGCGGCGGAGCCCTTACGCATCGCGCCGATCCAGAATGTGCCGCGTATGGTCGACCCAATTCGCTGATGGCATGAGCACATACGCCATTGGCGTGAGACGCACCATCAACAGGGGAGCGGGGGCAAATCCTCCGCTTCCCTCTTGCTATGCAAACGACAAACATTCGAGTCACGGGCGGACAATCGGGTCAATCGGCTTGACCGGATCTTTGCAGCGCACAAATCGCCCGTGTTGATCAGTATGGTAGCGAAAGGTCTGATCTGCTTTGGTCAGGATAATCAGGTAGCCTGGCGTCGGCTGCGGCTCGAAAATGCTTCTGGGCGGGCCGCAGCCGAGCTGCTGGTTGGGCCAAGTGCGCGCCGTCACCTCACTGACCTGGATCTGATCGATGGAATCGTTGCTCTGCGCCGCGAGATCTTCTGTGACCAACCGCTCGATCTCGCTCTGCGCTAACACTGCAGAATACGGAGACGGGTTTGCTTGGTCTGAAAGTGCGGGCGAAACCATACTAAGCTCCGTGGTTATAGTTAGAGTTGGACTGAATGCGCTTGCCGATGTGGCGGCGGATGGAATATCCGTTGGCGTCGCTGCGTTTTGCGCGGTATCGCGCGCACCGCATCCACTTATACCGATCAATACCGCCGTGGCGACGAATGCCACAATGGGTGAAAGCTTCATGATCTACCTCAAATATGCAAAACAACCGGTGTTGCCTGATAAGCTGTCCCTTATCAGCCGTCAGGATGCATGTCGGTTTGACGCACAACGCTTGCGACAGACGTTTGCTATACCATGCGCCAGCATGCTCATAGCTGAAGGCTGACCTGGTCTGAGTATCAAAAGGGCATCGCTACATACAAGACGGCGTGTGCTGTCTTGATGTTCCCCGATAAAATACGTTGATACATTGGAACGTTTGCTGCGGCGAATACCGCCTTCGCTGAAAGCTGAGAACTAAAGCCTGACATCTGAACCTAGCAAAGATACGACAAAATGTGGTACAGTACACGATCACGATAGCTATGTAACGATACAAACTCGTTATGCGTAATACATAATAGTGTTGTGACGGCATAGATATAAGGGAGCCGGCCAATGAGTAATATCAAAAGGATCATGGAGACGGTCACCGACATCGCCCAGGGAGAACAGTTCGAGCAGTTCCGCATCGATGCTCGTGATTTTCTCTCGGCGCGCGAGCAGGGCGAGTCGGCAGGGACGCAGATCGCGCAGATGAACTCGTCACTCGACGAAGTATCCGAGGTTGTCAACCGGAGTTTTCCGAAGCGCGAACAGTCGGGCAATTATACCAATGTGATTTCGCCCGTGGTTGTACCCAAGAGCCGGCGCTATCTCTGGTTGATTCCGGTCGCTTTTCTGACGTTCTTTGGGTTGTTCGGCCAAGTCTCGGCATCAATCCTAGATGCTATCTTGGGCTTCAGCAACGTCGCTACAATCATTTTCGGACCGCACTACTGGGGCTTGCTGCTGGCCTACGCTGCGTTTTCGCTGTGGAAGGATAGTTTCGCCCAAATCCCCGACGGCTGCCAGGCGCTGATCACGCGCTTCGGAAAGCTCGAAGCAGTGGTCGGACCAGGGCAGGCCTGGATCTTCAACCCCTGGAGCAAGGTCAGCTACATTGTCAATACGACCAAGCAATATCCATACAATGCCCCGATCCGCGAGGCGCCGACCGAGAGCCGGGTGAATGCCTCGGTCGATCTATTCCTCCAGTTTCGGATCGAAGACCCGGTCGAGTTCATTTTTACGCTCGGCAGCGTGAAGGGCTTTGCCGAGAAGTTGGAGAACGCCATCAGCGAGGTGACGCGCGCCTTAATCTACGAGCAAAAGGCGGAAGCGATCTACGATCTGATTGGCGAAAACACTCAGTCTTTGCTAACGACGCTTAACCGCCAGTTCTTGCCGGCAGTGCGGTTTATGAATGCGAATATTACGCACGCCGAGCCCTCAAGCCAGGAATATCGGATGGACCTGGCCGCCCCGGAGATGGTGCGTGTGGCGAAGGAAGCCTACACCTACCAGTATGAACTCAAGTTGCGTAAAGAGCAGGACGAGGGCGACCTGAACAAGGAATTGGTCACCTTGCGCGAGAGCCTGTCCGAGATCCGCGCTGCGATTGCGACGTCGCAGGCGCAGATCGACACCTCGCGTGAACGCGAAATCAACCGGGCGAATGCGTACGCGCGCCAGTTGCTGATCGAAGCTGATAGCGAAGCCAAGGCGAACGCCGCCCTGCTCGAAGCTCAGGCGTTGGATATCCGCGCAATGAGCAGCGCTTATTATCCTGAGATTCTGGAATATCGCTTCCAGCAGGATATCCTGGATCGGCTGGAGGCGGTCGCCGATCGGCTACCGCAAATGGTGCAAATCGGCGCCGCGGCGGACGCCAACCTCAATGTCATGCAGGTGGCTCGGCAGATGATGGGGCTGCGTGACGAGTCGCTCTATACCGCCGAGGACTTGCAAGCTCTGCGCGAGCGCGTAACCCAGATTGGCATACGGGTGAAGGAGCGCATGAGTCAGATCGATAAGCTGGTCGACGCCGAACGCCCCTTGGGCGATGAAATGGGAGGTGCAGCATGACTGTAGGCATACAGAAGCGGGATTTTTCAAAGATCAAAGAAGTTGTCGCCCTCTGGAGCAATATTCGGCAACTGATGCGCTCGGGCGATGCCGGCAGCGTGGTGCCGGTGGTCATTCCTAAAGACCGGCGCGGCTTCGCTTGGCTTGGGCTGGCTGGTTTTGCGCTGTACATTCTGGGCGTGGCGCTGTTCACGGGGCTGGCAATCGTAATGGCGCCGTTGATGCTGCTGGGCATTCTCTTATTGGGAGCGGCGCTGACTTGGTGGTTCCTCAGCGCCATCGTGGAGATCGAGCAAGGAATGATCGGCATCGTGTCGCGTTATGGTCAGATCACTGGTACGCTAGAGCCCGGACGTCACTATCTCTGGTTGCCGTGGGACAAGGTCGAGTTTGTCGTCGACACCTCGACCGAAATACCATACACGGCGCCGGTGCTAGCCTGCCCAACGCAAGAAAACGTTCCGCTCAAATCGATCGAGTTCTTCTTGAAGTTCAAGATTGTCGACCCAATTGCATTTGTGCGCAACATCGGCGCGAGCAATTTCGATGTAGTGCTAAGCAGCGTTGTACAGGACGCGATCCGCCAGCGCAGCCGCAAAGTTCAAACCGAGCGCGCCTATGATTTGCGCGGCAGCGATGCCGGGGATATGCAAGTCTATCTGAACCGCCAGATGGAGCAATATGGCGTGCGGATCATCGGCGCGAACATCCCTGACGTACAACTGCCCGATCAATATCAGCAGCACCTTGCGACGCGCGAGCAGGTCGCTAAAGAACTCGCCGCCTACGAGCGCGAATGGGAGTTGGTGCGTCGGCAACGCATTGATTCGCTCCTGATGGAGATCGAACGGACCAAGAAAGAGCGCGATGCCCGGCTGATCGAAGTGCGCGCCGCTGTGAATAAAGCCCGCGAGGATGTGGCCCGCATGCTGCAAGAACGCGAGACCGAAGCTCAGAAGATCCGCTGGGAGATCGAGGCGAAGGGCCGCGCCGAACTCAAAGCGGCGGAAAATGAGGCAAAGGCGCTGCGACACTTGGGCAAGTCTTACCAGGACAACCGTGCGGTCCTGCAATATGAACTGGCGCTGCGCCGTTTGCAAGTCGCCGAGAAGTTGATGCTGCATGTGCCGCGCCCTGTACTGCTCCGAAGTGATAGCGGCGACCAATCGGCGCTGGCGACCCTGGTTCTGGCCCAAATGTTGCCAACTATTATCGGATCAAACGCACCCGCAGGAACAAATGGTGAGCTATCTCCAACTGGCCAGCTTCCTGTGAAAGCCACTCGGAGACAGTAGCCGAGCAGTATGTCTGGGAGCGCGAACCATAGACCCTGCGCTCCCGAAACTCCCTCCAAGCTTCGGCAGGCCGCGTCAAGATAGAAAGTCAGTGGTAGGTTGTCTAGCTCTGAAACAAGGTTCTTAGAAGCTTTTCCGTTTGCCGCGAGGCGAGGAGCAGCAATGCCTTCGGCATCAAGGGGCGTTGTCTGCGCTCTATTGCCGGACTTTGAAGGCGCATGGCATCAGATGCGCATCATTACGGGAATTCCCCATCTGTGCTATACTACCTGTGCGCTGCTCGCGACGATATGAACTTCTAGAGAGTGATCAATCCGAAACGGAACGGTCTTTGGCGGTAGGGCTGTGAGGGCGACTCTACCCCGCGGGAAGGTATGGAAGAGCCGCTTGTTCTGGGCTTTCCTGCCAGTATCAGGCCATAGTACAGGTTCTCTTTGATCTTTCTCATAGACAAGGTTCGTAATTGGATTGCGTAATGATGAACTTTGTCTGAATGCGTTGGAGAAGCAATGTGCGAGTCCTGCGCCTCATTGCTCGGATCTGGACAATTCTGCTAGGTAGTACGGCCCTGGTGTTCCTGTTGGCGCTGTTGGTGCGTTCGGCGGCGCCGTTGACACCCTGGACCGATCTGCCTGCTCTAACGAATAGCCTCCCCGCCGACGGTGCAAGCGACGTTGGGCCGCGGAGCAGTATTACCTTGACGTTCACCCAGCCTATGAATTGGCGCTCGGTTGAGCGTGCGCTTCAGATTATCCCGCCAACACCGGGCAGAATAGTATGGCGCAATAATGGGCGCGTGGTGGAGTTTACCCCTACGTCACCACTGGTTTCCGATACGACCTATACAATCAGCATTGATAGCGTCGCCGAAAATTCCTGGTGGCGACCATTGGTCACCCCAGTACAGCTGCACTTTCACACCGCCCAGGCGCCCAAGGTTATCGCCGCGCTCCCCGACTCAAGCGGGGTTGACGCCGATACGCCGATTGCGCTTGTGTTTAGCCAGCCGATGGTGTCGCCCGATGCGGTGGGCCAGCCGACCACCTTGCCGCAACTGCTGATTACCCCGCCATTTACCAGTACTGCACGCTGGATTACTGTAGACACGCTCTTACTCCAGCCCGATACGCCATTGCTTCCCGACAC
>JAKSDJ010000680.1 GCA_022360155.1 Chloroflexales bacterium
CGATCTATGGGGTGGGCTATAAGTTTGCTGAAACATATGAACATTCGTCCGCGCATCTTTAGTCTCATGCTAACTGCGTTCGCGCTGGTTATTGTGCTGGGCATTGGCGGCATGATCAGCTTCTTTGGCTTGGCCGTCGCTAATTTCCAGGAGCAACGGTGGCAAAACTGGCCCGCCGAGCATGTGCTGCAGCGTTCTGTTGCCGATGAACTGATCGACTACTACACGACGTACGGCTCTTGGAACAACTTGCCGCAATCAATTGGCGAAGTGCGCGAACATATTCCATCCGCCCCCCTGCTCGAATACACCCTCGTGGACGAGCAGGGCCGGGTAGTGATCACAACCGAGCCAGAGATTGCGATTGGCGAGATACTGGAAGAAAGCAGGAACGAACAAAGCATGCCGGTCGAAGTTGCCGACCAGCCAATCGGCACACTGTTTTTTCGCCGCAATCCGGTGAGTCGCTTTGCACCAGATACAGACTTTTCATTCGCCGACTCGCCGTGGGGCAACCGGCTGATTCAGGGAGTGATTAGCGCTGCACTTGCGTTGGCCGCGATTCTCCTGAGTATGGCCGCCTTTTTCTCCAGCCGCATCAGTCGCCCCCTTCGCCACCTAACAAACGCCGCTCACTCGCTAGCCGCAGGAGAGATGCATGCGCGGGTACAATATTCTGCTATCCGTGAAATCGACGAACTGGGCCGCACCTTCAACGCCATGGCTGACTCATTGGTCCAAGCCGACCAGCAGCGTCGTCAATTGACCGCCGATGTCGCCCACGAACTACGCACGCCGCTCTCGATCATCAAGGGGCGACTCGAAGGCATCCAAGACGGCGTCTACACAGCAACGCCCGAGCAGATCGACGATTTGCTTGGTGAAGTATCGCTGCTGGAGCGGCTGATCGATGATCTGCGCCTGCTCGCCCTGGCCGATGCGGGTCAGCTCCCGCTCTATATCGAAAGTGTTGACCCGGCGCACCTGCTTCACGATACGATCCGCTCATTTGCACACCAGGCGGAAGGACGCAAGGTAACGCTCTATCTGAACATCGATGGTGAGTTGGGCGATGTTGTGGTCGATCCACAGCGGATCACACAAGTCCTAGGCAACCTGGTCAGCAATGCTCTCCGTCACACCCCTGCCGGCGGCAGCGTGAAGCTGTGCGCCTGGATCGATCGGCGGGATCGGCGTGCGCTCCGGTTGGTGATTGCGGTGAGTGACACGGGGGCCGGCATTGCGCCTGATGATTTGCCGTATGTCTTCGAGCGTTTCTGGCGCGCCGATCGCTCGCGGACGCGCAGCAGCGGCGGGGCAGGGCTGGGGCTAGCGATTGCCCGGCGCATCATCGAGGCGCATGGCGGACAGATCTGGGCCGACAGCGCCATCGGCCAAGGCACAACCGTGACGTTTAGCCTACCGCTCGAACGCTGAATGACAGGACGTACGCGGTTACCAGTCGGCAGCGAGGTTTGGCGGGCGGCAAGCCCGCCAAGAATCCTTTTCTCGCCGTGGCAGCGGCGGCAGCGCCACCGCTGCCACGGCGAGAAGGACTTTTCGGGGAAGCTTCGCCTCCCCATCCCCCACTACCGCGTACGTCCTGTGAATGACGCGACCCACGCAGTCGCTTCTAAGGGCATTGAGGAATCATACATACTACGTTAACGTTAAACCACCTGCAGCAGCGCGGCAACGACCAATCAGGTTGCATCACGTGCGCGGCGGAGCCGCGCACGTGATGCAACAAACAGATTCTTCCACCCTGCCGGAGGCAAAGCGGGTCTTATCGGTAGGCGCGGCGCCATGCGCCACGTAAGCCCTGTCATTAAGCGATCACAGTCGTCTTACCTTCCTTGATCAGAACCTGCGTGCCGTCGAAACGTGTGAATGTGAACGAGTTCGACTCGTTATAGGTCAAGCTCTGCTCCTCCAAGACGGTTATTGCCACCTCTTCGCCTAGCCGGATTGACGCAGTGTAGTCAGTCCGCCAATGCACACCGGCCATATTTCGCCCGATCGAGATGTTCGCCGCCAACTTGTTGAGCTCGTTGCCAACCGTCAATCGTCCGGCATCGGGGCCAGTGTATGGCACAAGCTGTGTGCCATCGTGATTGGACACAACCGGGTTGCGCAACACAAAGGTCTCGTCGAACCAGGCTTTCAGTATGGTGACACAGGCCCCGGCAACCGTAGCATGACCGGCGCCATAGGCCGGGTGGGTTGGCGATCCCTCGGGAAAAGCCATCGGCAGCAAATAGCTTCGACCATTGTGCTTGTATACTCGCTCGAGCACATTGGAGTCGAGAACGTCGCTGTGGAGGGGATAGCAAGCGCGCCGTTGCAAATGGTTGTGGACTAAGCCGCCATACGCTTCGGGCCGAAGCCGGCGGTGGACGTACCACTTCTGATGCCAAACCGCCTTGAGCGCCCGGGTCGCAATCTCGGTGACCAGGCTGAGGATATGCGCTCCCCCAAAGGTTCCAAACCCGTATTGGGTTCGTGAGCGCTTGTAATAGTTGCCGGCGTCATCCAGCACATGGTTGACATTGAGACTGAGCAGAATCAGCGCGGCATTGAGGTAGGCTTCGTACAAGGCATCGACCTGCACGTAGCGACCCAGATCGCGCATATTGCGCAGATAGCGCCGCGTACGGTCAGGTTGATCAGAGGGAGGATTACCGCCATTCTGGATGTGGAGCCAGGCGTCGTAATCGGTCATGTAGTCACAACCCGATTTCACGGTCTTATTCAACTGTTGAATGCATAGTGATCCATAGGGAATATCCATCAGCATAAACTGCGACAGGTACGGGCCAATCAGGTCGCCCCGCGTGGAGCCGCGAAAGATGGTTGCCGGAGTTACCCGCTTGGTCTGCGGATCTTTGGGGCCTTTGAAAGCATAGAGCCGCGAGATACTCGCCGCAGCCTCCGCGATCAGGTCGTTGCGGTCGAAGTCGCTGAAGTGAACATCGCGTAACAAGGCCATCCAATAGAGTTCGACCATCTCCCCAGCCGCCTCGGCGCTGGCCAGGGCGGGCGCCGGCGGGATCGTCAGCGCATACGCATCGGCGCCTTGCAAATCAAACGCCAAACCCGCCTGAGGGTTGACCAGTTTGCGCCCAAGCCCAAGCTTGATTGCCTCGAAATCTTCTGGATTCCCCTTGCGCAGCGCGGTCAACAATGTCTCGTAGGCCACGGGATCGACTTCGCCCAACGCGTTGTGCGGTAAACCTTTGGAGAAATTGCCGATCCGGTTGGAATAGCGCGCTTCGTCGCCATTGTTGAGGTGCCGCGGATGCTCGCGTTCGTAGGCGATCTGGGCAGCCTGGCGGCGAATCTGCCGCGCTTGCTCCGTCCGGTTCCGCGCCCAATTGCCGCCGACACCGTTCCGGCCGTTGGGATGATGAAAACCCCAGATCGGCTCCTTGGCCGCCACATTTGGTGTAGCTGGCGCGGCAACCGGTGCAGCAGCCGGTGCAGTTTCCTTGAGAGCCAGTTTGTCGATACCCCAAATAAGGGTGCTTGATTTTGTTGTCATAGTATGTCCCACTTTTGTCGTATAGGGCTGATACAATACAGTCTGTGCGCTTCTAGATAAGGCCCGACTTGCCTCTGAAGGATCGGACTGCATGCTAACGCCGTCTGAAGCGATTCGGCACAACGATCGGGAAGCAATCGCACAGCTCGTATCGCAGCAGCTATTGCGGATAAACTGCTAGGATTCGGTTGGGAAGCTTTGAGAAATGACCTTTTCCGATGCTTCCTTCACGACATTGGCCATTGACCAATTAATAGACCTGCAGCAGGCTGCCTTCAAAGAACGTCTTGCGACTCGAGATCGAGCTTGGCTGCACTCCTGCAGGATGTACCACAACCGCAGCCTCCAAACGATAGAGCCCCGGCGCCAAACTCAGCGCGGAACCATCGACGACAATCGCGTCGGCCCGATCGAGTTTGCCCTGCGTCTCGACCACAACTTGACGCGAACCGCTCCCCATGCTGCGCGCAGAGAGCGTCGCCGTATACTGCAGCTGCTGATGGGCGGCTGACGCTTTGGTGTCAAGTTCCAGCATGAGCCGGGCGATAAATGGTTCGCCATGACGAAGCACACTGGATGGATGCGCGCCACTCGCAGCTTGAATCTCCAGATCACGGAGCTGCAACAAACCACCTAACGAAACTATTGGAGATATCGGCGCCTCGAAGAGTTTGGGGTTCTGCGGCGCCGGCGCTGAGGCCAAGACAGGGGCGTCCAAGCGCACGGTCACATCTGCAGGTGTGTTCAGCTCCTCTTTCGGCAAACGCACCTCGCCCAACCGAATGAAGAAGTCAAGCAAGCGCGATGCCTCCCAGCCCGCCCAAATATCTTCCTCACCGCTCTGAATGTGGCTAATATGGGTCCGCCGAACACTGTTGCCCGCATCAAGCAGCAATTCGACCTTAAAGGTTGCATAGTGTTGGCGGCTTGCGGCAAGCAGATCCTCAACATCATCAGCCAGATCTTCGCTGAACGCACCCTGACTGACATCGGCACCATCGTCAGTCAGAAGATCGGCATCTTCTGTATCCTTCGCCAATGCTTGCGCTTGACCGATCCAGTCATTCTTTTCGATCCGCTCAATGGATAGACCAGCCAGATCGGAGACCAACGCAGCAATATCCTTAGATGACAGCGCGGCAAGTTGGGCATACGTAAAGATTCCAGCGTTGTACAGCCGTTTCTCAACGCCAGGCCCAATGCCGCTGATTCGTTTGAAATTATCGGCGCCAGGCAGCGCCTCGCCCGATGCCCGCGAACGTTTGCCGGCCATATTTGTTCCCCTGCATTGTTATGCGTTTACAAAGGCAAGCAAGCCCCACCGGTTCAGATGTTGCACCGGAGGGGCTTGCTGCAAACGACCGTTTAACCCCGGACAGGCCTATGGCACGTAGAACTGAATGATCGGCCCCTCAACGAAACCAGCCATTGGCCCTGGATTGTGCTTCGGCGTCAAGTAGGTAACAGTCGTCACCAACTTGTACGGCGTGGAGCAATCTTCGGGGCGAATGGTGTACGCGGGAACTCTGATCCAGACGCTGTATTCGTTCGCACCGGGCTCATCCTCGGGGCAGGGCACAAGGTCGAGTTCCAGCGAGTTTTGCGGGAACTTGATCTCAGGGCCAGGGCCAATCGATTCGAGGAAGATGCTCACGCACCACTTGCCGCAAACGAACTCAGCCAGGCGGCCCTTCAGATTCCACTTCAAGTGAACTTTGAAATCCTGGTCGGCGCGAATAATAGTTACCGGATCTTCGCCGCCAACCTCGGTGATCCAAGCGTAAACTTCACCCGACAGATGCGGAGAGGCCAACCCGCCTGATGTCTCGAAACGTCCTGGAAAATGCTCAGAAGACATAACTTCTTACCTCCCTAATGCTATTGTTTGTTTGGGTCAGTTCACGATGAACAACCCTGCTTTATTCTGGTGTACCGTGACTGAGTGAAATCTCTTGTCGCTCGGTACGGTTGCAGATTAGCACGCCCCTCTTAATTGAGGTTGTATCTGGAGCTTAATTTAAAAGATTTTTTCATTAAGTTTGTCCAATGCCCAAGATATGGCTTTTCTTAAACTTATCACACTCTTAACCAGGAAAGCATACAGATTAAGAATGCTAGTAAGCGCATTTTATTGAGATCTATGACCCCTTCAGAACCCTTAAAGATCGTATCCCCAGATCGAACTTATCGATCACGCACCATCCACAATAAGGATTCCACACCGGCGCAAACAAGGCATAGAACACCCACACCGCTCGATCTCAGCGCACAGAGGCGCAGGTCTTAGAAGCTGTCTGAAAAGCCGTTTGACCAGGCAAGCAAGGGATCAAAAACTGGGGTGTCGCGGAGCACCAGTGCGTCGACATGTGGAGTGCGCAAGCCAGGCTTGCGCGCGGCAGCATGGCTGCCGCACTCCATACCCCTGTTCAGACAGCCTCTTAGAAGCTGTCTGAACAGGGTCGCGCCTGAACCCCAGACCTGACAGATGCGGCATCCACAGCTTCCTCGATTTTCCAAACAGGCCCATGCACCGCACCGGTCAGGTCTTAATGGGGGCTTTTCGGACAGACTCTTACGCCACACCCACTGTCGCACCCAAGTGGAAAAGCCTAGATGCTTCGCTCCGCTCAGCATGACTATATACTGCAACGAGCCATGTTATGCTAAACCCTTCGGCTCCGCTCAGGACCAGCGCAGTGAAGCATCTCCTTGCGAACGGGTATGAGCCCCTCTTAGCCCTTCGGCTCCGCTCAGGACCGGCTTGCGAAGGGCTCAGGGCGACGCCCGAAGCGACATTCCAACCGGATGCGCTTGGAGGTCTCGTTGCAGTATTATGTACTGGTGAGGAAAATAATTGCTTTATGAACCCTAGGTGTTGCGGCAAATCAAATCAGAGGAAAAAACGACGGGGCAAGCGCGAGGGCTGCCCCGTCAAAGGCGTAAGTAAGCAGTGTTGTAAGGAAGACTACGCTGAATTGGAATAGATAACCGGGAGGATTAGACTCGTTCGCGGCGACGAATACGCTCAACAAGCCGGATCGTTGTCGAGTCAGGCTCGACTTCTAATTCGTTCTTGAGCGCTTTGACACAAACCTGGTACTGGCGCAACGCCAAATGATGCTGACCCTGGCGACTGTAACAGCGCATCAGCCGGCAATGAGCATCCTCGCGGCAGTTGTCGCGCGCCAGAATTAACTGGCACAACGCCACACAGGCCGTGTAATGGCCCTGACTGAAATAGATCTGGCCAAGCCGATCGAGCACATCGAGATAATCCAGGCGCAGACTCTCGCGGCGTGCAACCGTCCATTCTACATACGAGTCTTCGGCGAGAAAATCCCCCTGATAGAGATTTGCCGCCCGCTCGTAGCTCGCGACTGCCAGCGCAAATTGTCCGGCAGCTTCCATCTGCCGCCCAACTTTGACGTGCTGCTCGAACTCCTCGACATCAACCCAAACGTGCAGATCAGAGGTCAGTCGATAGGCGCCTTCCTCACGGCAAAACTCGATAATGTCGACATCAGTGACCGAGCGTAGCGCCCGGCGTAAACCATGAATGGTCACATGCAAGTTGTTGCGCGTTCTTTCTGGGTCCGTATCAGCCCAGAAGGTCTCCATCAACATTTCACGCTGGATCGGTCGCTCGCGGTGCGCTAACAAATATTTCAAAAGCGCTCGCCCTTTACCCTTGGGCCAGTTCTCTACCGTCTGATCATTCACACTGACCCGAAACTGCCCCAAGCAAGAGACGGTCAAAACGGGTGCAGACGAGGTATCACTCAGAAGTTCAGTCTCGACTGGCGAGGGCTCAAGCGTTCCCATCTGGTCAAGGCCACTCAGGTTTACCGTAGACGCAGTCAATAATGCTTGTCCATCGGCAGGCGTTGCTGGGCGTTGCAGCACCTGTGTCACTGGATCGACCATCACTAGCGAGCTGGTACTTACGGACGGTCGCCCCCCTTTAGGAGGCGGAGTGACCAGTAATGGGAAATTGTCGGCGGTCATCACCACTCGCGTTGTGGCTCC
>JAKSDJ010000020.1 GCA_022360155.1 Chloroflexales bacterium
TCTCGGATCTCGGGCGGCACTGGGCTGGTGAGTTGCCAGACCGGCACGCCGTCAACCAATATCTCCTGGGCGCCGCCCGCGCGGGCCAGGTAGCGGAACTGATCCTCGCTAATAATTGGGATTCGCATCGAGCGACTCGCATCGGCGATGAAAGCCCAGTTGACTGCCCGCGCCTTGGCGTTTGCTGTTGATGTGTTGAGTGTTAAGAGTATGTAGCAGAGCTGTGGTTCCTTACGAATGGCAAGCATCGGGCTGCTGGGTTGTACTTGCATTTGCATGTCCAGGGGCATAAAGAAACCTCGGGAATTGATGCATAATGGTCGATATGACGCGCTGAGCGGATGAGGCGTTGATGCGCTGATCCTCAATCACCGTCGCCTTGTCGTCTCATTGCCTCATCAAACTTGTTCAATGACAGGACGTACGCGCTGGTGGGGATCGAGAAGGTGAAGCTTCCCCGAAAACTCCTTCTTGCCGTGGCAGCGGCGGCAGCGCCGCCGTTGCCACGGCAAGAAAAAGGTTTCTTGGAGGGCGGCAAGCCCTCCACCCCTCCCTGCCGACTGCTGAACGCGTCAGTCCTGTCAATTATAGCGTAGGATGGGAAACAGGATAGCGTAAGATCGAAAACAGCAAGAGCGCTCGCGGGAAACTCGCGTTGCGCTCTTGCTGATTCGGGACAAGGCGATCACAGGCGTTTTGAAACTATTCCGCCGACTCCTCCAACAATTTGGTTAGCAAGTACTCGTAGGCGCTCAAGCCGGCGCGGGCGCCATCGCCAACAGCGATGAGCACCTGTTCGCCAAATGCTGTTGTGACATCGCCAGCGGCAAAGAGCCCCGGTAGTGATGTTGCATTCCGGCTATCGACCACAATAAAGCCCTCTGGATCGGTTTCGACAAAATGGCTGACAATCCCGGTGTTCGGTTGCAGGCCCAGATCCACAAATGCTGCATCTACATTCAAATCGTGGCGCTTGCCATCGCGCTCGATCACGACATGCTCCACCGTAGAATTGCCAACCACTTCGAGAACTTTATACCCTTCGAAGATTTCGACATTCGGGCGATGGCGCAAAACATCGAGGAGGAGGTTCGTTGTTTGGGTGGGATCGGGTTCAACAAGATAGACTTGGGCGGCGCTACGGGATAGTTCTGCTGCGCCACGGAGCGCTCTGGTCGAAGTCCCGATCACCGCTGCTCGTTTGTTATCGAGCAGACGGGCATAGGTTGTCGGCGAGTAGCCCAGCCCCTGGCCCAAGAACTCATGCGCGCCCGGAACGTCGAGGGCGCGCGGCGCCACCCCAGTGGCGACAATAAGCGCCCGCCCATGTTGAAAGCCGTGGTGCTCAGTCTCGACATGGAAGACATCGCCAATCTTCGAGACGCCGACGACGCGGTCGCGGAGAGCCACCCCAGAGCGCGCCTTGATCTGCCGTTCGAATAAATGAACTGTCTCTTCGCCAGCGAATTGTGATTCCCCGACAGGCTTTTCTTCTGGGAACGCAAGATGGACTAGAATGTGACCAACCAGAAAATCTTCCTCAGACCGCACGGTGAAATGAAAATTTGTCTTGCCGCCCAGTTGCTCGTAAATGATTAAGGCATTGAGTTGTTTGCCAAGCGCGTATGCAGCTGATGATAAGGCAGCCGCGCCACCGCCGACGATAATGAGATCATGCATACATTCCTCCGAATCGGCGCAACCGACATACCTCTCGCTGATACCGGCTGCGCGCGGGCAATACTGGTAGACCGACGAGCCTCGCCGCAGAGCTGCTGCCGGTTGCTGACGCCAAGTTATGGTGTTGGTGTCAGGTTCTCCAGCAGCGATAGAGAAGAAGAGCTCTGTGTGCATTCCGCTTTGTGAACGCTCGTGAGGCGATCCGGCGAGGTTTATAGGGAACCACACGTACGATGTCTGATTCTAAACCGGTCTCTTGCTATCATATGTCAGGAGAGGCGAATCGCGGGAAAAGAAGTCTCTATCTTTAGGAAAGATCTCTTCACCTACCTGTGTTATGATACAGCCAAGAGCAAGAGAAAGCCTGGAAACTGCTAGCATGAACTCACCTGGACGCTGTCATGTGCTTATCGGTCCTGCTGCCTCAGGGAAGACTGCGACTGCTCTCGATGCGCTCCGCGCACTGAATGGAGCTCATGGGCTGTTGCTCGTTCCCAGTCGGTTGCAGCAACACCATCTCAAGGCTCGCCTAGCGGATGTGTCGCGTGTGGGCGTGTACCAGTTCTACCGTTTGGCTCGTTTGATCCTGCGGCGCGCGCGGATTCAGGTCGATGATATCAACGACACTGCCCGCGTGATGTTGATCCGGGCGACCCTGCGCGAGTTGGCGGCTGAGGACTGTTTGCCTTGCTTTGCGCGGGTGGCTCATAAGCCTGGCTTTATCGCGATGATCAGCGATATACTGGCCGAAGCGCAGCAGGCGGAACTGACGCCGCAGGCGCTGGCTGCCGCCGAGATTACACCCTACGACGCGGAGTTGGGGACGATCTATGCGGCGTACCTGGCTGCTCAGGAACGCTTAGGCTTGGCCGATGCCGCGCAGCGGCTTGCCCTGGCTCGTAACGCACTCCGCTCCAACCCGCGTCTCTTCAGCGCGATAGCTTTGCTTGTCGTAGATGGTTTCGATCAGGTTACTCCGCTCCAACTCAGCCTCTTGGCCGGACTGGCCCAGCAGGTTCAGCGCAGCCTGATCACGCTGACCGGCGCCAACACTGAGCGTCTGGCGCATCGCCGTTTTCGCCGCACCCTGGCCCAACTCCAGAGTCGATTGGCGCTCGCTGCATCAGATATTAGCGTTGTGCAACCGCTCAGCGCTCCGTTCCCGGCGCCGGTTCCCGTTCTTGCGTATATCGAGCAGCGCCTCTTCAACCTGGATGTTCCGGCGCCCATCGTCGCGGCTGGGGCGTTGGCCGTGATCGAGGCCGCCGACCGTGAACGTGAGGTGCGGGCGGCGTTGCGCCAAGTGCGTCGTTTGTTATCCGCGGGGGTTGTGCCCGAACAAGTGGCTCTGATCTTCCGTGAAGGCGCAGCGTATGTGCCGTTGCTGCGCGAGATCGCCGCCGAGTATGGCTTGCCCCTGGCGTTGTATACCGGCTTGCCCCTCGCCGAGGCGCCCCAAGCGCTGACCCTTCAGACTCTGCTCCGTCTCCCGCTCGACGACTACCCGCGCCGTGCTTTGGTGGAAACCTGGCGAACGATCAGCTCGCTCCAGGTCGAATATGACGGCTTGTCCAGAGCTGATCAGCCCGAAGCTGAACTGCTCCCCAGTCCGCAATCTACTACGCTCGATCTGGCCCAGAGTGCGAGTATGCTCGACCAGGTCGCCCGCAGCGCCGGCATTGCGGCAGGCTTGGAACGGTTCAGGCGACAATTGCAACTGTTGACCGAGGCCGAACCGCCCAGCGCCGAAGAGGATGACTGGGGCGCTACGGTCAGCCCTGTGGCGGCGGCGGATCTGTTGCGCTTGCTCGATGCCTTCGTCGTCTTGCTGATGCCGCCGGAGCGTGCGACAATGGCCGAGTATGTGGCTTGGACCAAGCAAAAGCTGACAGACTGCAACCCCGTCCTGAGCGTTCTTCAGTCAGGAGATGCAACATTACAGACTGACGTGTCACTCGATGACGATATTCATTCAACAATCCGGGCTCTGAAGCGCGTGGAAGCGGTATTGGACGATCTGGCCCAGGCGGCGACGCTGGTCGATGCGGCGCCCATCCGTTATAGCGCGTTTGTTGCCGAGTTGAGCGCCGCCCTGGCCACAGCGCGCTACGCTCGAGACGAACCCGGCGCCGGGCGCGTGGCGGTTTTTCCTGTTCTGGCGGCGCGGGGGCTCTACTTTGACCATGTCGTGCTTCTCGGAATGGCCGACGGTGAGTTCCCGCTCCGCTTGCCGGAGCCGCTGTTCTACAGTCGCCGCGAACGGATGCTGCTCGCTGGCCGTGGTATCGCCTTGCCGCCGCCTGACCCGGCAGACGAGCGCTCGCTGTTCTATGAGGCTATCACCCGCGCCCGGCGCAGCCTAACCCTGACCCGCACCTACCTGGACGAAAGCGGCAACCCGCTGCCGCGCTCGCCTTATCTCGCGGCGCTGCTCGATCTGGTCGGCGCGGAGAGTGTGCCGGTTCAGCGGATCAGAGCGGGCAGTATCCCCGCCCTCACCGAGGCTGCCTCGCCCCAGGAAGCCTTGATCGGGTTCATGGAGGGCGAAGTCACAACCGGTGCGAACAAAATCTCGCACGAGGCGATCCGCGATGTTCGGTTGTTGCAGCATGTGCGCCACGCCTGCGCGGTCGAGCGGGTGCGTGAGGCGACCGGCGCCTATGGCCCTTTCGACGGACGTATCGACGACGCAGCACTTGCGACAGAGCTGGCCCAGCATTTTGGAGCGCAGTATCGCTGGAGCGTCACCCGGCTCAATGATTATATTACCTGTCCGTTCCGCTTTTTTGCCGCCCATGTGTTGTCACTGGCGCGGTACTCTGATCCAGAAGAGGGATTGGATCGCGCTGGGCGGGGCAGGGTTTATCATAAGATTCTGGCCGAGGCTGGAAAACGCTGGAGGTTGATGGAGCAGCCCTACAGCGCAGACCATGCCCCGGCGATCCTGGATGCGTTGCAAAGCGCCGCGGATACCATCCTGGCCGATGCGCCGCAGCGTTTTGTTTTCGAGCCAGGGCAATTCTGGGATTGGGAACAGGCTGATATTCGGCGCCGCCTGACTCGTGCGTTGCGTCGGGTCTTGCAAGAGGGCGACGATTGGGCCGGCTTCAAACCAGCCGGGATCGAGCAAGGCTTCGGTCTGCGGGCGGGTCAAGCGCCGCTCCGCCTGACCACGTCGCTTGGCACGGTTCTTGTTGTTGGGCGAGTCGACCGGGTCGATCAGCGGGAAGACAAGGCCTTGGCTTTGCTCGACTACAAGAGTGGCGCGACGCCGCGGCGTTTTGAGGAAACCTTGCAGGGGCGCGATGTTCAGTTGGCGATCTACCTGCTAGCGACTGAACAGTTGTTGGCGCCGGGACAGCGGGTCGAGCGCGCTGCGTTTCTCCATCTGAGCAGCGGCAAGCGCAGCCGCGCGGTGACAGATAAGGAACGCGACCAGGTTCTCGCAGCGATGACCAAGCGGGTCGCCGAGACGGTTCAGGGCGTGCGCGACGGCGATTTTGCGGTTCGTCCCCGTGATGAGTGTCCGCCGAACTGTACTTTCCAGCATATCTGTCGGCTCAACCTGCGCAAGCGCGACGCACAGGCTACAGATGAATATTGAAAAAATTTCAAGAAAACGATATATTTCATAGCACGAAGTTATCATTTTCTGTATATAATCTTCATACGGTTTTAACATCGAAACAGTAAACTGTATAAGACCAGCTACGAGATCGAGGATCTTTAGATGCAACTGCGTTTGCGTGTCTGGTTGGGGGCCGGGTTGCTCTTACTATTGCTGGGCGGGCTGCTGTATACTATGCGGCCCAGGGCGGAGCGTACCGCCGACTCGCTACCTTCTCCTTTTGCTACAAGTGCTGCGATGGCTCCACCTGGCGCACGGGCTATCTTGCCAACAGTGCTGCCTTCTCGTGTTCCGACAGCGCCGCCTTTCGCGAAGGCGGTCGCAACTGCCCAGTCCCGATCAGCAGCGCCGCGTGTTGCTGCGCTGCCGCTACGGAGTCGGTTTCTGGCTCGCCCCGATGACGAAGTCACTATGGTAACGCCTGGTGTTGCGCATATCCAGCGTGTCACCGATGATCCGCTCCGCATCAATATCTTGCTCTTCGATCTGACCGCGCCGGAGTTTGCGTTGCGGCCAGCGCTGGGCGATGGCTGGTTGGCCGGACGCTACCGCACCTCATATATGGCTCAACAGAATGGGGCCATCGCGGCGGTCAACGGTGATCTGTTCTCGAGCGAAGGTACTCCACAAGGGTTGATGATCGTGAATTCGCAGGTTGTAACCGCGCCCAAATACCGCGCAACTTTTGCCTGGAGCCCCGAACTTGGCCCCTTCATTGGCTATTTCACCCGCGAGTGGACCTGGGTCGCCGAGGTTATTGCTCCGGGGCGTAAACGGGCGCCGTTGCACTTGCTCAATACGTTCTGCCCGATGGGGAGTATTTGCCTCTTCAATCATTACATCCGCTATTTGAATGCGAGTAACAACGATGCTCGGGTCGTGCTCGACGCTACCGGCGAGGTGCAAAGCATTGTGCAGGGCAAAGCCCTCAAGATCCCGCGGGGCGTCCAAGTGCTGCAAGGAAAAGGCCAAGGGGCGAAGTGGCTGCTCCAACATTTGGAAGTGGGCGATACGGTTGACATTGACATTACCACCGACCCGCTGCTCAGCACATATACTCAGGCAATTAGCGGCGGACCGATTATTTTGCAAGACGGCGAGTTTGTCCAGGACTGCCTCTGCGCGTTGCGTGATTGTAGCGAGGCGAAGGAGAAAGGACTGTTCTGCGAGGATTTTACGACCGATTGGAAGCAGCGCCATTACCTCTGGGTGCGGATGCCGCGTACAGGGATCGGGTTTGACAAAGAGCGTCAAACCCTGGTTGTCGCCGTTGTAGATGGCTACCAACGCGGTTATAGTCGGGGCATTACGCAGGAAGAGTTTGCCGATCTCTTGCGCGAGTTCGGCGCCTACACGGCGATGGAGCTCGATGGCGGCGGATCGAGTACAATGGTGCTACAAGATGAAGTCGTCAATCAGCCCTCCGATGAAACCGGCGAGCGCTATGTCGCCAATGCGCTGCTATTCTTTTGGAATTCCCGCCAGACCGAAGAAATGATTCGGCCATCACGTCCGCTGCCGGTGGAGCCGCAACGAGTTGAGTGACGAAAGCGATAGAGAGTGTTTCTGCGCCTCAGGCCCATGATTGTCCAATTGCTGGTCGCTGCCGGATTAGGGGCGTTGCTGACAACCTTTGTTGCCCAGTTCATCCGCCCTGATGCGAGTGCCGAGGTTATGCCGCCGGCGCTGTCTACACTTCCTGCGGCAACCGTTGAGCCGACCGAATTACTCTTACTGCCCGAACCAAGCATACCGCCCGCAACGCCGCCGCTGGTAACGGCGACGCCGTTGCCGCTACGCTTGGCTGTATACCAAATGGATTACGTTCCCATCTTGATGTACCATTACATCCGTAACGTGAACGCTCGCGAAGATCCGCTGGGCTACCGACTGTCGGTAACGCCAGAGCGTTTTGAAGAGCAAATGGTCTGGTTGCGCGACAATGACTACATGCCGATCCGTATGGGTATGTTGGCTGATTGTCTTCGTGGCTTGAAGGATTGTCCCGATAATCCAGTGCTTATCACCTTTGATGATGGGTATAAAGACTCGGCGACTGCGGCGCTCCCAATTTTGGAGCAATTTGGATTTCCCGCCACATTTTATATTGTCACCGATTTTGTTGGCAAACCGGGCTACATGGCGTGGGAACAGATTGAGCGGTTGCGTGACAGTGATATGGAGATTGGTTCACACAGCGTCAGCCATGCCGATCTAGCTGTGGTGGACCTCCGTACGGCGCGACGCGAGATCGCCCTTTCACGTGTAATATTGGAGCGCCGCCTTGGCGTGCCGGTCAGGAGTTTCAGCTATCCAGCCGGCAGCTATACGCCAGTTGTTGCGGCAATGGTGCATCAGGCGGGCTATACCAGCGCGGTGACGACCTCGCCGCTTACTGGTTTCAAACACATGTATCAGCTCCAGCGTCGGCGGGTGCTTGGCGGCGAGACCATCAAGGGCTTTCCCTCGTATATGACGCCAGTTCAACTTGAAGAGGCGATAGGGCCATGAACCGGTTTGCAGTGATAATGCAAGAGAATACGGATGCTTCATAAGGCGGCATCAATGTCCCGCAATGTCACGCTGATACCGCCAATGCACGCCGATGCGCCGCAGATCTGAAGCTGCCTGCGTCCATCGTGCGGTGATCGGAAGGGTATCTGCAGTGGGTCTTCACCATTGGTGTAGCTCTAAGAAGCTGTCTGAAAAGCCGTTTGACCAGACAAGCACGGGATCAAAAACTGAGATGGAACGAAGCACTGGCGCGTCGGCATGTGGAGTGCGGCAGCCATGCTGCCGTGCGGCAGCCATGCTGCCGCACTCCATACCCCTTTTCAGACAGCCTCTAAGATCTGGTTTCCGCAGCTACATTATGTAGTTGCGGCTTGTAGCTGCACGTTAAGTCTCTTGCCGTGATGAAAGCCAGCGCGGCTTGCAGCTGTGTCGAATGAGTTTTGACCACCAAAACCGGCAATGTGAGAAGGTATTCGTAGTGCCGCCTTCAGGCGGCTGTGCTGCCGTAAAACCGCCTAAAGGCGGCACTACGCAGACTGCCTCTGTTGATGCTCAAATTTCATCAGAGAAAGCCCAAACGACGACGAGTTTTCCTAACGGATAATGCTGGATTGGTAAAACGGTGGCTTGTCGTAGTGTTCTAAATCGGTTTGACAAGCCCGACGCTGCATGTTATCGTCAATGCATATATCATGATCGCCCGAGCATAAAAGGCGTTCTGCTAATTGTTTATTCCTAACCAATACTACAACGAGACTTCATCCTGCACCGCATCGGAACGGGATCTGTCGATGTCACCCTGAGCCCTTCGGCTTCGCTCAGGGCCGGCTCTGCGAAGGGTCTTGCA
>JAKSDJ010001048.1 GCA_022360155.1 Chloroflexales bacterium
ACTCGGATCGTCACCATCCCCGCCGAACGTCGCACCGATCTCAACCTGTCGACGGTCGTGAGCGCAACGACGATTCTGCCTTCTATCATCGAGTCGAACGCGCCAATCCTCGCCGAGCGCAATCTGACATCGTTCACCGACATCACCAGCGGCCCCGGCATCACCCAACTCTCGCGAATCTGGTATTTCGCCGAGGGTTCGACCGACAATGGGTTTCAAACTTACCTGGTGCTCTTCAACCCACAGTCGACACCAACGACGGCCAATGTGACCTACATCAAGGGTGATGGAGCCCTGGCCCAACAGGCGGTGCGGCTCGAACCAAACCAGCGGGTAGTGATTACAGTCGGTGATGCGGGGATGCCCCAGATGCGGAATGTTGGCTTTGGAACCCGCATTATTGCCAACCAGCCAATCGCTGTTGAGCGCACGATGCGGTTTGGCGCCACCAACGCCGGGTTCCACACCGGGCGCGGTATTGTCACCCTATCGCGCCGCTGGTATTTCGCCGAGGGCACCACGCAGGGGACGTTCCAGATGCGCTTGCTCCTGCTCAACCCGAACAACCAGGCAGCGAACACGACGGTGACGTTTATGGGGCCGGATAATGTCTCGCGCATCCGCCGCTATGCGATCCCGCCGACGACTCGGCTGGTTGTCGACGCCAACGAGGTGTTTCCCGACATAGGGATCGCTACCATGGTCGAGTCGGATCGTCCGCTGGCAGTCGAGCGGGCGCTCTACTTCGACGACAATAGCGCCGGCACGGTGAGCGCCGGGGCGACCGAACCGGCTTACGTTTGGCGCTTTGTCGAAGGGAGCAGCGCCAACGCCCGCGAGTTCCTGCTGATCAGCAATCCGAATGCCCGTGCGGCGGCGGTCGATGTCGAGTTCATCTTTGGGGATGGCAGGAGCGATGCCCAGCGCATCGTGACGCCGCCGAATTCGCGCTACACGCTTGCAGTTCACGAGTTCTATCCTGGCGAGAGCTCGATCGCGGCGGTCGTTCGCTCGACCCAACCGATTATTGCCGAACGCTCGCTCTTCCCCGGCGATGGGACGCGCGGCGGGGCGACGACGCTAGGCTTTCCCGCCGATCAGTAATATCCATAAACTATGATGATACCTCGACCGACGGTTTTGGTCGCCACTGCCACCGGCGCTGTTGGTAGTTGCGCCGTGCAACGCGCCCGCGACGCCGGATATGCCGTGCGCGCCTTCGTTCGCAATCCACGCCGCCGCATCGTTCGTGAGTTCCAGCAGCGCGGCATCGAAATCGTTCGTGGCGACTTTCTCGACCACGACTCGCTACGCCGTGCTGTGCAAGGGATCGAGTATGTGATGAGCGCCGCCGGGGCGCTTAAGCCGGAAGGCCACGCCACGCCGGGCCGCGTCGTGTACGAGGGGAACGCGGCGCTGATCGATGCGGCGTTACAATCTGGGGTGCGCCAATTTGTGCTTGTCTCAACGATGGGCGCGGCGCGCCTCCGCGATTCCAGTATCTTCGAGGCGCAGAACGCCGCCGAACTGACCCTGGCGGCCAGCGGTTTGAATTACACGATTCTCCGCTCCTCGGAAAGCATGCTCACTATCGCCCGCCAGGCCGAGCGCTTTCGTCGCAATGGGGTCTACTGGGTGATGGGGTCGGGCGAGCACCGTATTTCACCTATCAGCCCCAACGACCTGGCCCTGATCGCGGTGCGGGCTTTGGGCAACGAGAACGCGGCCCGGCGGATCTTCCGCGTCGGCGGCCCAGAGACGCTGTGCTGGCGCGACATCCCGGCAATCCTGAGTCGCATCTACGAGCGCCCGGCACGAGTGCGCCATGTTCCCGGCTGGCTAATCAGCAGCGTGCGCACCACAATCCGCCCCTTTTTGTCCAGTCTTAATGAGCAGTTAGGCCTCTTCAGCGCCTACGCGCACCAAGACTTCGTCGCCGATGCTGAAGAAGTTCGCGCGATCGAAACAAGCTTTGGAATCCAACTCGAACACCTGGAAGATTACTTGCGACGGGGCGACGACACGCGGAGATGAAGCTAGGAGATAACGATATGAGGAGGCGGGGCGACGACGACGCGAAGACGCGACGCATTGCTTCGCCGTATCTTTGCCTCATTCGCTCATCGTTTCCTACACTCCTCCAATCATCTGCTCATCCGCTCATCGTATCTTCGCCTCATCTGCTCATCCGCTCATTTACAGCGATAAAGTCAGCGCTGCGAGTGCCACAACCTCGCCGATCTC
>JAKSDJ010000694.1 GCA_022360155.1 Chloroflexales bacterium
GACTTCGGCGAGAGCTCAGTCGAACGCTCGCCGAAGTCCTGAAGTCGGCAGTCCCCGCGTCGTGGCGAGTCGGCAGTCCCCGCGCCGTGGCGAGGCTGTACGAACTACAAGGTAGGAGTCTTTTTAGGGGGCGATAGCTATCCGATACTAGGGGCCACTATAAACACATCGTCCAAGCGTCACCTCGCCTCACACTATCCGCCCTTGAATTCAGGTTTTCGTTTCTCGATGAAAGCGCGCATCCCCTCTTTCTGATCTTCGGTCGCCCACAGTGCGTGATACGTACGTCGCTCAAACAGAATGCCTTCGCGTAACCCAAGCTCCAAAGCGCGATCCACCGCCTCGCGTGCAGCCATCACCACGGGCTTACTGTAGCTGGCAATCGTTTCCGCAGCGGCAAGCGCCACGCTCATCAAGAGATCGGGTTCGACCACACGCGCGACCAATCCCGCCCGTTCGGCTTCCTCCGCATCCATCATGCGCCCGGTGAGAATCATATCCATCGCCTTCGCCTTGCCCACCAACTTGGTTAGCCGCTGCGATCCGCCCATACCAGGAATGACGCCGAGTTTGACTTCCGGCTGACCAAACATAGCGGTTTGAGAGGCGAAAATGATGTCGCACATCATCGCTAGTTCGCAGCCGCCGCCAAGCGCATACCCTGAAACAACGGCGATTTTTGGCGTGCGGAGAGCGGCAAAACGATCCCAATCGGATAAAAAATCCTCATAATACACGTCCATGTAGGACTTGTCCGCCATCTCCTTGATATCAGCGCCGGCAGCAAAAGCTTTCTCCGAACCGGTAAGCACGAAGCAGCCGACTGTGGGATCGCGATCCAGCGTTTGCATTGTCGTGATCAACTCATGCATAACTTCAGAATTCAATGCATTCAACGCTTTGGGACGATTGAGCTGTACGATGACCACACGGCTTTTGCGCTCGAACAAGACATTCATAGGAACCTCTCCAGTTCATATAAATCAGTAATCAACAGGACGAAAGCGGCATTCTTCGCTCGATCAGGAATCCCAGATCGCGCCGTATGCGGGAATACCCCGACTTTCCATCCCATACACGACTTGCCAGGTGAGTTTCTTATTCGCAATCACAATCACTGCCTCGGCATCAAACGATTTGTATGCTTCGTAGGCCAGTTTGACCAGGTCCGGTCGCCCGTGGGTGTCAGTGTCCCAGATCAGCGCGTTTGGCTCCGCCGTCAGGATCTCGTCCACCAACGCGTCGCCGTAGGTTTTGCGCGGGCTTCTGGTCGACCAGACGAGATGGGCCGGCGCCGTCTTGGCTAGCAAGTGTGGCAAGGTGGGGCCGATCCCGCTGCCGGTTGCGACCCAGACCACCCGTTTGAAGAGCATGTCAATGTTGCCAACGCCCGCAGTCGGAATACCTTTGACCCAGACCTTCTCGGGCACGTCATTGATGAGCGCGCCGGTCCAGTCGCCCGCACGGGAAATCGTCAGCCGGAAGCCATCTTCACCCGGCGCAGGAACGTTGGCAAACGAGTGCCACTCTATCAGGGGGTTGCGGCTGATCGTGGTTGAAGAGCCCGCAAAGGGCGTGACCCCGTGGTTGAAGCGCGCCAACACCACGTGCGATGAGGGTTTTTCGATCCGTACTGACACCTTGCGCAAGCGCAGCCAGGGCAGGATGATGCTCACCGTCACGATGCCGAGCACCCAAAAGCTGGGCGATGCCAACACCGCGTCCCCAAGCGGAAGCACGCCACGCTGATCATTGATAAACATGACGCTTTGCGCCCACCACAACAGAAGCGCGGTCCAGCCGCCAAAGCGATGAGTCACTTCAAAGCGATTATGAAAGTGGGCGCGAATCGGCGGCAGTGCCATAATGACCATGAGGATGAGCACCAGCAAGAGCGCATAGGTCAACGTAACCGTCCCGATAGAGACACCTGGCAAGCCATTGGTCACATGAAAGACGAGGGCGCGCACCAAAAACGCCAGCCAGACCGTTCCGACAACCGCGCCGCCAACATGGAGTCCGCCAAAGTGGTAAACCTTCCCTAGAATCCACCGGATCGACAAGGGCCAACTCGTCGGCGCGCGGGTCGCCAGCCAAAACAGGAGGTTGATGACATACTGCTGGCGAATAAGAATGGCCAGCGCGAAATGGGCCAGAACCAGGTTCGACAATGTGCTCAGATCAAGAACACTGCTCAGGCCCCCAGGATTACTCGTAGCTGCGAAGCCCAGGAACGCAAGGTTCGCCAGCACGACCAAGGCGATCAGGCGATTATAGTGCATCAGGACGGGATGCTTACCGATCCGGCGGAGCAGACTCTCTTGCGGCGGGAGGTCAAGATTCGCGGCTTTGTCTGGCGCCTTCGTCGCTACATCTAACGGCTCGGATGAGATATCTCTGTGGGTCGATGCCTTGATCATGACAAAACCTCTACTGTCTGAACCTGCGCCGGCGCTTCTTCCTGCTGCGTTTCGGCTTGTTGCGCAACGGCGATTTGCATCAGCGCTCTTTTGTCTATTTTCCCACGGCTGGTCATTGGAAGAGCTTCCAGTGCGATCACCATTGATGGGACACAGTAGTATGGCAGCGCCGAATCAACCAATTGCTTCGCGTGCTCAACGTCGACTGTTTGGGGACTAACAAATCCGACAAGATTGCGGTCATCCAGCTTCAATGTCACTGCACGCACGCATGATGGCGTTGTTTCCAGGATCGCCGATACCGAGTCTAACTCAACCCGAAAACCGCGCACCTTGACTTGATCGTCCACTCGGCCAAAAATTTCCAGCTCGCCATCAGCATTCCAGCGCCCTAGATCACGGGTCCGGAACATCACCTGTCCATTGCCGAGAAACGGATCGGGCGCGTAACGCTCGGCATTCAACTCAGGGTTGTTGAGATAGCCGGCAGAAACGCAAGCGCCGCCGGCCCACATTTCACCCACCTCGCCAATCGCACACGGTTTTTTATCCGCATCAAGGATGTAGACCGTGTTGTTCGGCGTCGGCTTACCGATGGTGAGTTGTTCAGAGCCGGGGAGGTAATGTTGCATCGTGTTGACAATTGTCGTTTCGGTGGGGCCGCACGAGTTATAAAAGGTGCAAAACGACGCCCACTTGTCGGCCAATGGCTTGGGACATGGCTCGCCCGCAACCGCCGCCACTTTGACATTTCGGCATTGATCTGCGTCAAGTGAGCTCAGAATAGTCGGCGTCGCAATCAGCACATCAACGTTCTGCGCCGTTTCGGCAAAATCTTTGCCGCGAATAATCAGAGTGGCGCCGTGAGCCAGGCAGCCCAAAATCTCCCAAGCGGCCATATCGAAGGCGATATTCAAGATTTGTCCCACTGTAACGCCAGGCCGCATACCCAACGAACCCGGTTCGTTTAGCAGGATATTGCACACATTGCCATGCGTCACTTGCACGCCATTCGGCATACCCGTCGTTCCGGAAGTGAAAAGAATAAAGCACCGATCATGGCGACTAATCGGAGTCTGAGGCGCAAACAACGCCGCATAACTCGATTCCTGATACTTGGCCTCCTGCATGAACTCATCAATAGCAATGCAAATATGCCCTTCCGATGCGGGAACCAGGTGTCGCAACCAGGAAAGCGTCAGGATTACCTTGGTCGATGCGGTATTGATGATGTGCGCAAGTTGCGCCTGGGGAGCAACCCCAACGTGTTGCGGGACGTAGGCAGCGCCAACCTTGAGGGCAGCCAAAATCCCAACCAACATTGGAATAGAACGCTGTACAAAGAGCGCAACGTTGTCGCCATTTGACACGCCGTAGTGCGCAAGCAGGGCAGAGAGACGATTCGCTTGCCGATCAAGCTCGCCATAGGTGATGGAGTCGTCAAGATGACGGGCGGCAATGGCGCTTGGATTGGCGACGGCGTTCACTTCGAAGGCATGGTGAATGCCGGTAAAAGGCACAGTAGTAATTGGACCTTGGCCAAAGCATTCAAAGAGCACTTGATCAGATGGTGATAAATTGCTCATCACCCGCTTTGAGAAAGTGTGTGTGTTGGGTTTTTTCTTGTTCGCGCCAATGACGACATGGCTGCGATGAGTGGTGATACCCTCTGCATTGATAGGATGTTGTTCTTCGAGCGAGTCCTGCATTCCACGAAATATGCGGCTAGCCGGTGTGTTTAACATGCTTTACTCCCTTATATTATCTACAGATGCTGTTTTAAGTTCCCTACTTATCCAAGATGGCGGTTTCAAACCAGTTATACAAAGAACAAAAAATTACTTTAAGGGGTTCAAATTACCGTGTTTGAAATGAAATAGCACTCAAAAAACAATCAATACAATCCCAACACTGCAAAAGCTTGTTTCTTGCAGCCTACTACGACAACGAGACTTCATACTGCACCGCATCGGAACGGGATCTGTCGATGTCACCCTGCGCCCTTCGGCTTCGCTCAGGGCCGTCTCCGCGAAGGGTCTTGCAACCTTTGGCAACGAGATTCTGCACGTCGTTCAGAATGACATGGCTCGTTGTAGTACTACGAGCACGATCGTTCGTGAACCGACAGTGTCAATTTTCGAAATATATCGAATACGTACCGAAGAAAGACAAGACTATCCAAATGGGCTAGTTCGACGATAAGCTCAAGAAAGGGGCATTCCTTAACCCTTCGCCAGATTTCTCTGTCCCAATATCAGGGAGGCAACCGCATCGCTTAGGCCCTTGTGCATCAGCATGCTCTAGAAAAGAACTGTGATTACGTCATAGCTTAAAGTGAAAATCTTACAAGAATATTTCGAGACACTTACGGAAACATCTCTATTCTATTGAATGCACATCCTGAAAATTCATATGCATTGGTACTATTTAACTAGCAAAACATATTTCTATATCAAAAATATTATCACTGAATGATTAAAACACCGAATCACATTAGAAAGCGCACTTCCGAGTATTGTTATTCTCAGAAGTGCGTAGCGCTGATTAGCGTGTGTTTAATTAAACTACATCGACAAAAGAGATGGATCGTGTGTATTCACCGTTGATAAGCAATAGAAATGCATAGTTGTCGTGCCGGCTTCAGACGGTCTTTGACCGCCGCCTGAAGCCGGCACGACGTGGGATTTGCAGCCAGTTTAGGGGTGCTCTATGTTAGCTCTGCGGTTTAATAGAATTGACCAGATCAATAAAACGGAAAGCAGGTCAGGAGTCCCAGATCGCGCCGTACGCGGGAATACCCCGACTTTCCATCCCGTATACGACTTGCCAGGTGAGTTCCTTGTTGGCGATCACAATTACCGCCTCGGCATCGAACGATTTGTAGGCCTCGTAGGCCAGTTTGACCAGGTCCGGTCGCCCGTTGGTGTCGGTGTCCCAGATCAGCGCGTTCGGCTCCGCCGCCAGGATCTCGTCTACCAGCGCGTCGCCGTAGGTTTTGCGCGGACTCTTCGTCGACCAGACGAGGCGTATCGGCATCTGCTTGGCGAGCAAATGCGGCAGCGTGGGGCCGATCCCGCTGCCGGTCGCTACCCAGATCGCCCGCTTGAACAACGTGACTACGCTAGCGGCGCCCGCAGTGGGAATGCCTTTGATCCAGACCTTCTCGGGCACGTCATCGATGAGCGCGCCAGTCCAATCGCCCGCGCGGGAAATCGCGAGCCGGAAACCTTCTTTACCGGGCGCGGGAATGTTGGCGAACGCATGCCACTCTGTCAACGGGCTGCGACTGATCGTGCTTGTGGAGCCGGCGAAAGACGTGACCCCGTGGGTGAGGCGCGCCAACACCACGTGTGACGACGGTTTTTCGATCTGTACCGGCACCCTGCGTAAGCGCAACCAGGGCAGAATGATGCTCACCGTAATGATGCCGAGCACCCAAAAGCCCGGCGACGCCAGCACTGCTTTCCCTAGGGGAAGCGCACCGCGCTGATCATTGACAAACATGATGGTGTGCGCCCACCAC
>JAKSDJ010000005.1 GCA_022360155.1 Chloroflexales bacterium
CCAGCGACCGAAACGACGATGAGCAGTCGACTACGGTCCAATCGGGACCCCCAAGTTCGAGACGGTAGGCGGACGCGTGATCGCTGGCGCGAAGTCCTCGCAACCCGGCGCGTTGCGCGACCGAACTTCTATCCTACCCTAAACGGGGCGCGTCCGACGCCAACCGCACAGCCGATACCGTCGCCGCAACCCACCACTGCACCCACCAGCGCGCCCACCTCCAACGCTATTCCAGAAGGAGTTGATGATATCGACAATTGAAATATCTACGGGATAAGTTCGTATCCGCGTCCCCGCCGGCTTTTGATCAGATCAGCTTCGGGGTCGATTCGGCGCAGTTTGCTACGCAGCTTACGCACTGCCTCTTCGAGCGCGTGTGCATCAGTGAAGGGATCATAGCTACGATTCCACATGGCTTCAGCGCAATTTTCGCGGCTGCACACCACACCGCTATGCTGGTAGAGGTAATGCAGCAAACGAAACTGGAGGGCAGAAAGATCCAACGGCTGTTCTTTGAAAAAAAAGAGCCCCGCGCCTTCATCGTAACGGAGATGTCCGGCAACCAGGGTTTGATTCGGATCAGAGAAATGCAGTAACTCGGTCGCAGATCCTAAGCCAATAAGGTCGTTATCGTTCAGCGGGTGTGGCGTATCGATGCGACAACCATTGACAAAGGTGCCGTTGGCGCTGTCAGCATCGAACAGAACATAGCGCGAGCCAACCCGATCGACCCGCGCATGCAGGCGTGACACAATCCGTAACGGAACAATGATATGGCACGTATCTTCGCGACCAATCGTGCAGATCTCATGGCCCAAGGTATAGGCCATGGGGCGAATCTGCTCGGTCAGCGCAATCAATTGGACAATCTGAGGCATTCCCCGTTGTGAAGGCATCGTAGCACTCCGCGAAATGAATCCGGCGCAATCTCATATAACAGTGAGAAATGAGTGAGTTTCATCTCCGACATTGCTGCTATCATAGCATCATACCAGGGAGAGTCAACGGGTTGTAGGTTAGCAGATGCCTCTGTCAGGAATTACAGGGAACGGCTTGCCTATCGCTGTATTTCAGTCGATCTGTTCGGCGCAATCATAGGCTCGATTGCGCCCCGGGGGAGAGCAATGATGAAACCGATCGGTCTATTACTATTCGTTGTGTTCTTGACGATGAACAACGGGATGAGCCACGCGACGCAGCCGGCGTCGAAACAGTCGCCGCTCCCGCCCAACGCCGTCACGCAAGAGGCAGAGCCCGCCCTGGAGTTGCTGAGTCATAGCGGCGGCCCAGCCGGCCCGGTCGTTGTCGCCGAACAACACGCCTATTGGGGATTGGGCCGCGAACTAGCTATCATTGATGTCAGCGCGCCGAATCGACCGCGACAGGTTGGGAATCTGATGCTGTCTGGGAGGGTGAAGCACATCGCTATTGATCGCCAGTATGCCTATGTGGCGGTTGACAACGCCGGCGTACACATTGTGGATATCGCCCAACCCGCCGCTCCGCGTGAAGTTGGACAGCTCAGTTCCTCGAAGCGGGTAGGGAAGATTATCATTGAACACGATACTGAAACCAAAAATGTATATGCATATATTACCGAAGAGAAAGGGTTGCGGGTCATCGATATAACGCTTCCTCTCTTGCCGATAGAAATAGGCGTTCACCGATCGATAACGAGCCGCTCTATCGATGTTGATGGGGATCATGGTTATGTGTGGCTAGGCGGACAAACTCCCGATGGCGGTTTCTATCCAATAGACTTGACTGACCGACAGAGCCCTAAGTTGCTTGACGCAATACGTGTTTTTGATGGCTACGGAATCATAACGGATATTCTGATCAGGGGTGATTTCGCCTACTTAAAAGGAATTGACCGCACCACGCAGTATAGCTATGATTATTTTGCCATTCTCGACATAACGAATCCACTTGAGCCTATTCGGGTTAGCTCATATAAAGGCTGTATGACCTTAGTTAATGAAAGTGATTATGATATCGGATTGACTATTGCCGATCATTTTGCGTTTACGATTAGCTGTGATGCATTGCAAGTTTTCGATATTCGCGATCCGCAAAACCCCACAATCGTCAACAACTACATAACCGAGTCTGTACAGGCGATTACGACTGCGCACGGGCATCTTTATATCAGCGGCGAGTCAAGCACATTGCGGATTGTGAATATTCATGATCCGGTCAACCCAGTGAGAGCCGGTTCCTCTATCGCACCGGGGATAACCGTTGATGTATCAGCCCGTGGACATTATATCTACACCGCCGATCATGGAACCAAGTGGGGTAACGCCGAGACAGATGGGGGAATTCGGGTTCTTGCGGAAACAAAAGCTCGTCCGCCATCGGTTATCGGAAGCCATCCTGGCTGGTGCATGAATCAGATTGCCATCACCGAGCGTTATGCCTATCTCACCTGGCAAAATTATTGGTGGCATAGGTATGCAAGTGAGTTAACCGGCGGCATTGTCGTTGTGGATATCACCAGGCCGCAGGCTCCCCAACATGTAGGCGCGCTGACCATGGTCGAAACAGACTATAGTTCCGCTCCGTACCCTGAGGCAATCGCGGTCATTGGAAACCACGCCTATGTTGGCGTGGGCAAAAACCTCCACATCATTGATGTCACTAACCCGGCAAACCTAACACAGACATCACTTTACGAAATGCCGGAAACGATCAGCGCCATTGCTGTCGCTACCGCTGCCACATCGAAACGCTATGCCTATGTCACGAGCGGCGCCGCCGGATTACGGATTATCGACATCACCAATCCGCAGACGCCGACAAAGGTCGCAAGCTACAGTGATGGATATGCGATGAGCAGTGTTGTTGTAGCCGCGCCTCCGTATGCACCCAACTGGCGCTATGCGTATCTAGGCAGCGGCGATCGGCTGAAAATCCTCGATATCACCGATCCCGCCGCGCCAATAGTGGCCGGCGCGACTGAGCCGCTGGGCGTTGTCATCAACGATATTGCGGTTCAAGGCCCCTATATCTACCTGGCCACTATCGATGGACTCACCGTGGTGACAGCAGCGAACCCGGCAGCGCCTGTCGTCGTGACAACCGCCGCGCTCCCCGCACCCGCGCTCCGCGTTGCAGCCCAGGGCAATCGGGTCCATGTCGCCGCCGGAGATGCCGGGCTCTTCAGCTTCCGTCACGGCGGTAGCATCACCGGGCATGTAGCCGCCCGCCACGGGCGCCCGATGCAAGACATCACGCTCGCCTTGAGTGATGGAATGACAATCCATCCCGACGAGACCGGATTCTATGCTGCGCCCCCGCTTGCAGCAGGAACCTATACCATTACCCCGGCCTTGCCCGGTTATGCGTTCTGGCCACATGCCAGAACCTTCACGACTGCTGCCGATGCCGTGAAGCAAGACTTCATGATCCTGCCCGCTCCCGTAACGAACACCCTCACCCCGGATGCTGCGGCGACCGTTACCATCACCGATACCCAGGGACTGACCATGAAGCTGGACTTTTCTGCCGGTACGGTCGCCCAGACGGCAATGCTGACGGTTACGCCGACAGTGGCTATGGGTGCGCCGGGGATGACGTTCACCGGACACGCCTTTGAACTGGAAGTCATGCCCGCCGCCGCGCTCCAGGATGAGTCGTCCTTCGGTGCGCCCGCGACGGTGACCATCAACTATAGTGCGGCTGATGTAGCGCTCGTGAGCGATATGGAACATCTCACGCTCTTCCAGTGGACGGCGGCTGATGGCTGGGTCGACGCAGCCAGCACCTGCACGCCGGCATCAAGCTACACCCGTGATCCCGCCAATCGCAGCATCAGCGTGGCCATCTGTCAAACGGGGCGGTATGCGCTGTTGGGACCAACCAATCAGATCTTCGTGCCGATCGTGCGCCACTAGCGAGCTGCACAATGGGAGCGGAGGCACGATCGTGGTTATAGTGCGGATGTTCTTGTGATACACGAATGAAATAGGGGGAGAGCTCCAAGATGGATAACATACGATCTCATATTTCGAGGTGTCAGCGCCGCTTCAGCAAAAGATTGCGGACAGTTCAGGCTACAACTCCGCCTCCCTGCTGCTCCCGTCGGTAAGAGTTATCCGCTGACTATTACTATCACGACAACCGACGAGGATAGCGATATGACCAATAATACTGCGACCAGCGAATTAATCGCCGTATCACAGACATTTTTGCCCATCATTAGCCGGTAAGGTGTTCACCAATAGCACGACGTGCGAGCGTGCTGTGCATACGAATGCACGCTCGCAAGAGGATAACCCGTCACTGTATGGGTGGGATATCAGCGTTGCCCTGCCCAGCGTTCCGCCCCGTGCCTTTCCGTGGACGTGAGTAGTGTATTGTCTTTAGTTTGATGAGGTGTGTGATGAAAACATGTATGACCGTCGTGATCCTGACCATGATTCTGATCTTTAGCAGCGGAGTTACACCCACTGCACGATCGGCGCCGGAGCAAGCGCCGACCACCGCTGGAGCCCCGGCCGTGAACGACGCCCCACCACTCGAACCACTGAGCCGGCTGGGCGGCTATCCTGGTCCAGTTGCTATTGTTGAGCCGTATGCGTACGTCGGTGCCGACACTGAGTTGGTGATCCTCAATGTCAGCACGCCCTCGCGTACTTGGCGCGTTGGGTCTATCGTTTTGCCCGATACGGTGCGGGGGATTACTATCGATGGGAACTACGCCTACGTCGCCGCTGATAAGGCGGGTCTACGGATCGTTGATATCTCGGCGCCGGCTGCGCCGGTCGAAGTTGGCTCCTTCGCCACAAATGCAGTTGAGGATGTGGTGATCAGCCGCGATGCGACGACGAATCAGGCCTATGTCACGACAGACAAGGGATTGCAGATCGTTGATATCGTGAATCCTCAGGCTCCTGCCACAGTTGGCTTCTATGCGTCAGGTGGTATTCTTGCTATTGCTGTGGCGGGCCGATACGTTTATCTCTGGTCGGGAGTCTCTCACCCAGACGGAATCGGAAGATTTTCTGTGCTCGATGTAGCTAATCCCCAACAACCCCAACTGCTCGAGGCAATACCGTTATCGTTCTTCGGATATCGCTGGGGATATATAACCGATATGGCAGTAAGGGACAATTACCTCTATGTTTCTGGATACAATACGCTCGAATATTCCGGCTACTTCTTCGCTGTGCTTGATATCACCAACCCTAGCGCCCCTGTGCTGATCGGATCTTATAGGGTCTCGCAGCCATATCTCAACCCCGATATCGACGCTACGTTAACTCTTGCCGACCACCATGCTTATGTCTCTGACGGCAAGATATTAGATATTGCCGATCCTGCCAATCCAACTCGAGTTGGCAGTTTCAACTCTGCCGCAGACATTGCTGCAACCGAGACATATGTCTATGCCCGTGATAAGTCGGGTGCGCTCCATATTCTCAATTGTAGCGACCCAACCAACCCCGTTATTGCTGGTTCGTATGCCATGCCGGGCTTCATCAGGGACATCGCTGCAGCGGGATACTATGCATATACGAGCGATATGGGCTTGAGCGTGATCGACACAGCAAAGCCAGATAGCCCGACAACGCTGGGGAGTTATCTCGGCTACCGGGCAGAGCGAGTGGCGATCGTTGAACAATACGCCCATCTTGCCTTTAGTTATAGCCTTGGACCCAAAACTTCTGCCCGCGCCTTTGGCCTCGATGTCGTGAATATTGCTAACCCGCGCGCCCCCAAACAGACTGGCTCGCTCGTACTGCTCAACTTTCCTGTCGAGCAATTTGTGTATTATCCACAGGCTCTCACAGTAGCAGCACCCTATGCCTATATAGGGATAAGCAATAGTGTACAGATTGTAGACGTTGCCAATCCCGCCGCCCCGACCGCGCGGGGAGTCTATACAACAACCGACGGCATCGCATCCATAGCGCTAGTCGAGCCAGATCCCGCCGCCGCACAGCGCTATGCATATGTCGCGGCGAACGAAGCAGGGCTGCGGATTGTGGATGTCACCGATCCCGACGCGCCGGCCGAGGTCAAGGGCTACACGATTGCAGATCATGATGTCACCAGCGTCGCGGTGGCGCGCCCCATAGCTGCTCCAAACCGCCAGTATGCCTACCTGGGAACACAGCTTGGGCGCTTGCAGGTGCTCGATGTCACCGACCCGGCAGCGCCTGTCGTCCTGGGTGGTTTCGATTTTCCCGTTGAAGCCGCCATTCATGATATCGCGGTCCATGGAGAATACGCCTACCTGGCAACCGAAACGGGCCTCACCGTGGTCGATATCACCGACCCAGCGGTGCTGGCGCTGATCGATACAGCGGCTACACCAGAACCGGCCTTGAATGTCGCGGTGATGGGCAACCGGGTTTATGTGGCCGCTGGCGACGCCGGTCTCTTCACCTTCCAGCACGGGGCGATGATCGCCGGGCGGGTAGCTAGTCGATATGGCAAGACCTTCCCGGGAGTCGAGATTGCGGTCGATAACGGCCTCACCGCGATCCCCGACGCGACGGGGTTCTACGCCACGCCTGCGCTGGCTGAGGGCGCCTATACACTCACCCCGAGCCTGCCCGGCTACGCCTTCTGGCCGGCGAGCCGGACCCGCATCGTACCGCCCGATGCCCGTTGGCAGGGCTTTACGGTCATTCCCGCACCGGTAACCTTCGCCTTCACGCCAGGGCTTACCGCCACGCTGACCGTCACCGACACCCAAGACTTGACGATGGACGTGATGTTCCCCGAGAATACCCTCGCCCAGAGCATGACCATGGTCCTGACCCCGACGTTGGCAACAGGCGACC
>JAKSDJ010000368.1 GCA_022360155.1 Chloroflexales bacterium
GAAGCCTGGGTGTTGGTGCATATCAAGGTCCAGCATCAGCACGAGACCGCCTTCGCCCGCCGGATGTTGCGCTACTCCTACCGCTTGCTGGAGCAATATAATCGGCAGGTGGTCAGCCAGGCGGTGCTTGGCGATGCCCGCGCCGCCTAGCGACCGCCGCTGTTTGCGTCCGAGCGGTGGGGCTGTCAGGTGTAGTTCACTTTCCGCTTGCCAAGCTGCGGGACTATCGGGCCCGCTAGGCCGCGCTGGCGGCGAGTCGCAACCCGTTTGCCACGGTGGGAATGGCCCACTTGCGGACGCAGGACACCCGCCAGAACCTGGCCGAGCGCCAACAGGCCAAGCTGGCGCTGACCCGCCGCCTGTATCAGTTGGGCTATGAGCGGACGGCGATTATCCAACTGTTTCGGTTGATTGATTGGGTGATGCGCCTGCCGGCGGCGCTGGAACGCAGCTTCTGGCAGACGTTGCGCGCGTTTGAAGCGGAGAGGCATATGACCTACGTCACCAGTGTTGAACGCATAGGGATCGAACAGGGCCACGCCGCGGGCTTGCGAGCAGCGATTAGGCTAGGGGTGGAACTACGCTTTGGGGAGGCCGATGCGGAGCTAATCGCCGCGATGGAGACATGCCACGACCTGGCGGTGTTGCAGCGGGGGTACGATCATATCAAGACCGCGCAGTTGCCCGAGGAGTTGCGCCAGCTTGCGGAGATACTACCAGCGGAGGAGCCGCCCGCCAAGCCAACGCCGTGAGCGGCGCGCCGCTCACACGGCGCCTCCCATAACTATACAGCGCAGCAGCAGTGCGGGCGTCTGCACCGGGCGTACCAACAAACCGTGCTGCTGCTTGGCTAGGCGTAGTGGCCCGATTGAAACTGAAAGCATCGAATGATCGTCATCCACACACAGCCGCACTCGTGCTTCATGGCGTGCCGCATCCGTCCTGAACGACCGCGTTGTCCGGGCCAAACCAGCACGTCTTTGCCGGAGCGTATGCTGAAAACGGTCGACCCATGTCGGTTGAGCAGCTTGTTTATCCACACCACGATGACGGTTTGATGGAACAACCGCGTGATAGCGTGATAATCCGTCGGTATACAAGATTCCGCGCTGGCGATACTCTGGCGGCACTGATTGCTATACGCGCTGACAAGCCTCTTCCGCGCGATCCCCACCGGCCAATCCAACAATTGTACGTGTTTGTCGCTCAAGAGCAACCCCTATCCCTACCGCTTGCGCCTTTGCATGCACAAACGACCACATGGCATCTCCTGCAATGATCGGTCTTTCGCGCGCAAGACGGATCTTGCTGACGAGCGGCTTGATGTGAGCGGCTTTTTTTACGATTGCGACACCTGTTTGCCGATTTAACCCTGGAATAGGTGCAATGCCCCGTGGTGACCCACGCGCATGAGGAAGCTTTGCGCCAAGAGAGGGTTTTTCGGCACGCTCTTTTTCGTTCGGGTCAAGCGTTCCATCAAAGAAACAGGCCGTGCCGTGATCCGTTTGCTGGCCTGATTTGGTGCGACCGTTCGTGATGATGGTCGAGCTATCGCAATGCCTCCACGGTACCGTCATCATCATGCCGCCAGGAGCTGATTCGCTTGACCAGCTCGTATTATACCACTACGTGGCTGGGTGCTGCCGACATGACATGTTATGCTGCAACACTGTGCTGACAGTTGATTCTTACATTCCGTTACCTACAAGCGGCAACCAGACCAAGCCACAACCTGCCCGCTGTGTGAGCGCAAAGGGTTCGCAGGTAACGGCGTTGTAGAGCCAGGCTGTCGGTGCGACCCCGGCCCAACGCGTCGTCCAAACACCACCGCCGCTAAAGTCATCGGGAGAACTCGGCATTGCTCCATCAGCGCGTTGCTGGGCGAGGAGTTCGCGGAGGAGATGGGCGGAGTCACTTCCTCCTGCAGCGATGTACTGGGCCGTACCTTCGTTCCATACCAACCAGGGACCGCCCTGCCCATCGAGACCGAAGATCTGTCCGCCTTGCGCTGGGAGAAGCAGCACATGTTGCGCGTAGCCCAACGCACGCTGTGCCTTTTCAATTTCACCAATCGCGGTGAGAAAGGCGGCGCCCCAGGTCTGATTGTCAAGATATGGCTGCCACCACGTCTTCCCGCCTTTGAATCGCCCCATCTGATCATCCCAATAGGATGTCAACAAGCAAGTCTTCAGACGATCGGCTACCGGGCCGCGACCAGCCGCGTGCAGCGCCCACCAGGCATCGATTGTCGCCTCTGTATGGTCGATCTCAAGACATCCATCGGTTGTGCTGAGCCGTCCTTCCAGCCAGTCAGCCGCTCGGTCACGTGCGTTAGCCACATTTGGACGAGGACCACGTCGCACAAGATAGCGGCTGAGTGCATACGTCGCCCAGGCGATGTCGCCCTCCCATTTCTGTGGCGATACACCAACTGGATCGAACGTATCACAGTCGCGGGTCTGAAACCAGGAACCGTCGGCGTTTTGCGTCGCGATCAGTGCATCGGCCAACGGGTCGGCATACTGCCACATTCCCTCAGCACTGAAGACGATCAGCGCCAACGCCTGGTCGTAGGTATACGCCAGACATGCGGTGTCGCCCTCCCAAGACTTGAGCAAGCCATTGGACCGTTGCTGGCCGGCGAGCCATGCCGCGGCGGCGATGGCAGCGTGGGGTTGTCTCGACACAGCGGCAGGTGTTGGCGGCACATTACGCGATGCAACATTGAATGCGCCGAGGTTGTCAATCGCCAGGCTGCCGGAGCCGCCGGTATCATCCTGTGGATCTTTGACAACCGAGATGAATAGAGCGCTCACACTCCCTGGATTAAACGTTGTATCTGCGGTCCAAGGCTCCAGAAAGGCAAAGGGCACAATCAACTGATCCCACCAGCCAAGGTGTGTCACGTGATGATAGCCACGTGCAAAGATGCGCTCACCGCCAGTCACCGGGTTGATCAGACCGATCTGGATGGAGTTGCTGCTGGCTGTCGCTCCGCGCCATTCAAGGCGCAGGTGGTCATAGGTCGAGAGATCGAGCGGCGGATCGAAGTTGCAGCGAATCTGCGCCCAGTTGCCATCAACGTTGCCCAGATCATAGTTCAACTGAAGCGCAGTGTCGTTGTAGCCGGCAATCGTTGCAACTTCGGCTGTGACCGGTGGACTAGGAATGACCGGCGCACAGGTCGCACTGGTTTCAAAATCCAGAAAGGTCTGCCCAGAGCGCAACCCCAACTCAGCCCACGGGTCTGGCGGATTATCCTGAACTAGGAGCCAGTAGCCGATCTGGGCTTGCTGCCCGGCCTGCCACGACACGGAAGCCAGTCCGTCGTCATGAAGCCAAATGCCGACGTTGTCATCATCGGGGTTGGTCGTCGCATTGATCCGCCCCTGCGCCGTGATCGTCCGGTCGGTTGGAAGCGTGTCGAGGGCGATCCGCACATTCGGGGTATTGCCCTGCCAGCTGACATCGTCCGTATGGAGGACATCAAACCAGGTGCTTCCAAGGGGTGTTGGTGTAGAGACGATGAAGCTAGATGGAGTCAGGTCATCGAACATCGCCTGACGCCGGGCGCCATCTGAGCTGATGAAACGAATGGCGTTGCTGTCGTGGCACTCCACACGGTCACCATCACACGACACCTGAGGAGAAACATACATTGACGAGACCTGCACCAGCTTGAGCCCTTGGTATTCGGTCCGGCGTGTTGCGTCAATGGTGATTGGCTTGGTTGCTGTGAAGGTCTGAGTCACGTGCAGGCGAGTCTGCCGGTCGCGCGGTGGCGGCAGATCCATAGCGTAGGTTACTGCGAAATCGCCGTTTGTCCCGGCGGCGCGCATCCGTAGCGGCCCGTCGGGCAGCCATGCCGTATCGAGCGCCAGTTGCTGCAATTGCGGGTTATGGAAATAGGTGCTGGCATCACGCCAGTAGGCCGGGCCAAGGACAAACGAGCTGCCGAACGGGATGGGCGGGTTCGAGTCGGCATTCTGCTTGAGGCGTACAAAGCCCGAGGCATAGATGACCGCCACTTGAGGCACACCCGAGCCTGTTTCTGCCTGATGCGCAATCCGCACCAACGTTGCCTGACCCTTATCAGTTCCATCGAGGGTCACAGCCATTGATGTTGGGACATTCGCGTCAGTCGCACACTGCTCGATCACCCAGCCGCCGGCTGCATAGATGGCAGTACAATCCGACAGTTGGGCATTGCTTGGCTGCCAAGCAGCGACCAGCGCCAGCGCCAGCAAGAGTATGACTGCGAGAGCTTGTACTCGTTGTGTTGTTTTCATGGCATTGTCACTCCAGCGCGATCTCATCGATACAGATGAAACCTGTGCCATGGCTCGCATTGAAACCAAAGTTGAGGTTGCGGACTGCGGCGGTGTTGACCGGCCCGCCACCATCGGCGAAGCGGCTCAGTGACACCATCACCTTCTGCCAGTCATTGTTGGCAATCTGCGCCGATTCAACTCCAACCTTGACCTCACGCTCGTTGGTGTCTTTCAGCCCAACATCAAAGCCCTGGGGCGCTGTCCCTTTAACCCAGAAGGTTAGCGTGTTGAAACGCGATGCGTCGAGTGAACCGCCTGGCGCATTGCTCCACTGCACACCCCAACCGCCGAAGCCATCGCCCGTAAAACTATAGTCAATCCGCAGACCATACTGGCCGGTGTGCCGACAGGCTTGATCCGCGACGAATTGGGCGCTGAACGAACTGGGCGGGTTGAAAAACTCGAATGTCTGACCGCCTCCAACCTGGGGAAAGATATCCGCAAGAGGCGCTTCAAAGGCGATGTCGGCAACGCAAATACTGCCCGAACCATGGCTGGCGTTGAAGCCGATATTCATATTGCTTATGCGAGCCGGGTTTACCACTCCGTTGGCATCGGCGAACTTGTTAAGCGGAATGTTCACTTTACGCCACTCGTCGGAGCTTACTGTTACAACGTCGCGGGACTCAATCTTCACCTCGCGCTCATTCGTGTCCCGTAGACCGATCTGGAAACCGTTCGGCGCTGTGCCGCGAACCCAGAAGGACAATACATCGAACGGTGATGCGTCGAACGAACCGCCCGGCGCGCTGTTCCAGGCAACGCCCCACCCACCGTTGCCGGCTTCAGTGAAGCCATAAGTTAGGCGCAGACCGTACTGGCCAGAGCGCCGACAGGCATCTTCGCCAGTGATCTCGGTGTCAAGTGTGCCGGGCTGATTGACGAAGTCGAAAGGCTCGCCATCTCCAACTTGGGCGAAGACGTCATGGAGTGATGGGCGGGTTTCGTTGCCAAGCAAGCCAAGCAACACATCATAGGGAGGTTGATTCTCTGGGTGGAGTTCGAAGCGCGCCCGCTCGAACCATTGGACAGTGTACTCTTGTCCATCGATCGTCTCGGTTCGGGCATCGCTCAACGGCAGACCGAAGAGGGCTAGGTTTTCAACTTCGCTCTTGTCGCGACTGTCATCGAATTCCAGGCCATTGGCGCGCCAGAACTGGAGGAACGCGCCACAGATGTTATGGCCGGTTTCGGAGAAAAACCGGCAACCCTGCGCTGGCTCGCTCCGCGGGAATTGAAGCCAGTCGATCCCGATCTGGCTCAGGCGGTCAACGCCAAGCCGACCGAGCAGCACATCGTATGGGCGTGGGTTTTCGGGATGTAATTCCAGGCGGTTACGCTCGAACCACTGGATCTGGAATGCCTGTCCTTCGATCTGCTCCTCCTGCTGTGGACTGGTTGGTAGTCCGAACACGGGCAGCCCGCCATTCTGCTCCCAGAACTCGCGAACACGCCCCTCGATGCAATGACCCGTCTCGGCGAAACAGCGTCGCTCGCTCTGGGCCTGGAGGTTGGCCGGCGGCAGCACTGCAAGGAACATCGTCGCGCCGAGCAGTGCAGTAAACACGCAAAGGGAACGGCGATACATAGCGTCCTCCTTCAAACACACGTTGATCAGCTAAGTCTCGTCCTACCTGAAAGCAATGTCGTCGATGCAGATTTCGCCGGAGCCGTGGTCTTTATTGAAGCCGAAGTTGACGTTTCGTACTTTCGCCATATCGACCGGTTGATCGGCAGTGACAAATTTGTCAAGCGGAATCACCACTTGCTTCCATTGCGCATCATTTACAACAACAAAGTCGCTTACCCCAACCTTCACCTCTGTTCCACTGATATCTTTAATGCCAACCTGGAAGCCGTACAGGGCTGTCCCTTTGACAAAGAAGGTAAACTCATTGAACTGCGAGGCGTCGAAACGACCCTCCGGTGAACTTTCCCAACGGAAAACCTGACCACCGAAGCCCCCATTCCTGAAATCGAACGTGATTCGGAGGCTGTATGGCCCCGAGTTACGGCAATCCTCATCCTCAGTATATTCAGTGCTGATCGAGCCAGCCGATTCCTCGCTGTCACGGAATGGGGAGGGCATATCACCGTTCTTTGCTTGAGGAAAGATCTCGGCTAACGGCGGGATGTTGAGCACATCAGCAGAAATGGCTTCAATGACGACCTGCTCCTTAACCAGTGAACCGTCAGCGGCTGTACCCTCAGCAATTACCGTGTCTATTCCTGGCTGTGAAGCAGTGTAGATCACCTGTTCGCCAGTATCGGTATCAAGACTGCCTCCAGCTGTACCGGAGACCGTCCAGGTCAAGGTAAGTTTCTGAACAGGCTCGACCTGTGTCAAGATAGCGATCCCTTGGCCGACAGATACTTGCTTATCCCCAGGGTTTGTAACCAATTGCACCTCAGGTGTAGGTATAGTGGTAGGTGACGGAGCACTTGTGGGGGTATCCGTAGGTGTAGGTATAGTGGTAGGTGACGGAGCACTTGTAGGGGTATCCGTAGGTTGTGGGGCAGCCGCAAGCTGTGCGGTAGCTGTGGGAGTAGGAGGTGGCGGCGGAGGGTCACAGGCGGCTAGCCCCCAAACGAGGATAAAGAGAACCATAAGACGGACACGACTTGATTCGAACAGACGCAACCTCCATTCCATTGTGAGCCTCCTTCTAACTCATAGCTGCGGTAGTGTAGATACCTGCCATATCTACCGGATATTCACGACGATACTTTGCTTTGCCAACAACTCACCATCAGCCATTATCTCGACTGTCACGATATCGGATTTAGTCCGTGTAGGTACGGTATATATAAAATTTGGATTATCAAAGAACTCGATCGGCTGTGGTGCATCTCCCCTTGAAGTGGTCCAAGAGAATGTCAAACCTTCTGCCGATTGTTCCAAGAGTACTTCGATCCTAAGAGTATCACCTGCTTGAGCAAGAAACTTCCCGCCTGGATCCACTTCATCCTGCCCTACGCGAAAACCGGTAATAGTAACCGATGGAGGGGGCGTATTCTCAGTTTGGGTTGGCGTAGCCTGGCTGCTCGCGTCGGTGGCAATCGGGAGTGGAGTAGTCTCTACTGGAGGGGGCGTATTCTCAGCTTGGGTTGGCGTAGCCTGGCTGCTCGCGTCGGTGGCAATCGGGAGTGGAGTAGTCTCTA
>JAKSDJ010000407.1 GCA_022360155.1 Chloroflexales bacterium
ATGGGTTGGCATCCTTTCCCCACAGATCCCCGTCCTCGCCCCTCCCCGTGTTCCCCGCGTACGCGGGGAACACGGGGAGGGGCGAGGACGGGGATCTGTGGGGAAAGGATGCCAACCCATCCTACCCCTCCAGGCGCAGCACGCCGCGCTCCAGCGCGGTCGTCACCGCAGCGGTGCGATCAGCGACGCCGAGCTTGCCGAAGATGTGGATGAGGTGAGTTTTGACGGTCGCCTCGCTGATATGCAGCGTGCGCGCAATCTGCTTGTTGCTTGCGCCGCGCGCCACCAGGCTCAACACCTCGATCTCGCGCGCGCTGAGCGGCTCGGCAGCGGATGGGGCCGGGCGCCCAGCGGTGCGGACCCGGCCCATCAGGCGGGCGGCGACGGACGGCGCTAGCACCGACTGCCCCTGCGCAGCAGCGCGAATCGCGCGGAAGAGCTCCTCGCGCGGCGCATCCTTGAGCAGATAGCCCGTCGCGCCAGCTTCAATCGCGGGCAAAATATCGGTGTCGCTATCGTACGTCGTTAGGACAAGTACCGCCACGCCCGTACACTGTTCCACGATGCGCTTGATTGCTGCAACACCGTCCAATTCCGGCATACGCAGATCCATCAACACGACATCGGGCCGCAGTTGAGCCGCCAGAGTTACCGCTTCCGCGCCATTGGCCGCCTCGCCCAGGATTTCGAAATCGGGTTGCGCACCAAGCATTCCGCTCAACCCGGCCCGTACGACGGGATGATCATCGGCGATCAGGAGCCGAATTCGCGTTGCCATGCCAAACTCCTTTACACTCGCAACTCGACGGCAATCGTCGTGCCTTCGCCAGGCGCGCTTTCGACAACCAGGCTTCCGCCAAGTTGTTCGACCCGCTCGCGCATTGTCTGCAAGCCAAACCCGCCATCCAGTTCCTGGCGCGCCAGCAGTGCATCGCTTGAGAAGCCAACGCCATCGTCCTGTATGTCCAGCAGCACAACGTTATCGATAAACGAAAGCGTCAATATAACCTGGGTGGCGCGGGCATGTTTCCGCACATTGGTCAGCGACTCTTGCGCTGCGCGCAGCAGCGTTACCTCGGCTGCGGGCGACAGTGCGCGCAGCGTGCCGGTGACCGTTGTTTCGGCGCGCACACCGCTCTCCGCCGACCAGCGCGCGGTGAGGCGCTGAAGCGCGTCGGTCAGCGACCGGCGATCGAGCGCCGGCGGGCGCAGCGCCCAGACGAACTGACGCGCCTCGCCCAGGCTGTCGCGGGCAGTCTGGCGCGCCTGGGCAAGATACGTTCGCGCCGGGTCAACATCGGGCGGCAGCGCTGCTTCCGCCGCTTCCAGATGCATCACGATGCTAGTAAAGCCCTGCGCCAGGGTGTCATGGATTTCCCCCGCTAGGCGCTGGCGCTCCTCCAGGATGCCGGCCTGTCGCGCGGCGACGGCCAATTCGCGCCGCGCCGCCGCCAGCTCTTCGAGCAGCCGCTTCCGCTCGTCGCTTTGCGCGATAATACCGGCGATCCAGAGCGCAATGCTCGTTCCGACCACAACCGAGGCGATCAAGCCGATGACCCCGACCCAGTTGTCGGCGAGGTTTGTAAAGTCGAATGAGCGGAGAAAGGTAGCAGCGAACAGCACAATCGATGCCGGTATCGACCAGCGGATCGGCAGCAGCGCATAGATTTGACTGTAGAAGCTCAGCAGGGCCGTAAAATAGAAGGGATGCCGCTCGACCAGCAACAACCAGAGCGCCAGCGCGCCGGTAAAGTAGAGCAGCAGCCAGAGTGTACGCATCGTTGTGCGCAGGATCATCAGCCAGTACCAGCCGCCCCAGAGCAGCGTGAGGACGACGATCTCCGCTGTGCTGCCTTCCGCCGGGTCGACAAGCGCTACGAACAAGCACAGTGCCAGGAGGCCGTAGAAGATAAGCGTCCAGAGCCACGACCAGCGCTCCCAAGCGTCTAACTCGGTCATCGCTGCTGTGGCGGCGGTATGGGCATTGTCGCGCGTGTTCGAGGTGTCCATGCGGTTGCTCCCGGCACGATTATAGTAACGACCTTAATCCAGCTCCTCCTCGTCTCCCCGTCTCTGCATCTCGTCGCCTCTTTGCATCCTCCTTGCCTCATCGCCGCACTGCTACAGCTTGTCCCAGCGAAACGTTCGCGCCGATACGACACACCCAACAAGCAACAGGCCAAGTAGCACTGTCGTAGATACTATATTCCAACCCTGACCTAACCACAAGTCTTGGAGCAGAGTCACAACGTGCGTCAGCGGTAGAAACTGGCTGATGCTGACGAGCATGTCGGGCAAGAGTTGGCGAGGCAAAGCCGCGCCGGAGAGAAACAGCATTGGGTAGAATAGCGCTGTTCCCACCGCTTGAGCCGTACGGGTGGTAGGCAACAGCCCGGCAAGCACAAAGCTGAGCGCAAAGAAGCTGAACGCACTTAGCAGAGTCGCGATAACGACGCTGATCGGCAGCGACGGCATCTGTAGATCGAACGCCAGCCAGCCGGCGAGAACCAGCAGGATAACGCCGATTGCTGACACCAAGAGCTGAACCAGCACCTGCGCTCCGAGGACAGTCGCCGGGCGCAGCGGCGTCGCCCGGAAGCGGCGCAGAATGCCCTGCTCGCGATACGATGCGAGGCTCACCGGCAATCCGATCATGCCGATTGTGCCGATAATGAGCGCAATATAGCCTGGAATGGAGAGATCGACCGAGCCGCGCCTGCCGAGAAATTCGCTCGGCTCATTGCCGTAGATGCTGCCGAACAGAAACAGCAGCAGCAATGGAAATGCAAGGGTAAAGAACACCGCAACCGGCTCGCGCATGAACAGCTTGATTTCGACCCAGGTCATCTTCAACAACGCACGCATCACATCCTCCTATTGGGTCAACTAGTCCTGGATTTTCCGCCCGGTAAGCGCCAAAAAGACATCCTCCAGCGTCGGCTGCTCGGTTCGCAAATCACGCGGCGACAGATTGTGCTGCGCCAAGGCCGCCACGACACGGGCGAGTAAAGAATCGTCGCCGTAGACGACGACTTCGGCGCCTTCGCGCGTCACCCGGCTGATCTCTGGCAGATCCGCCAGGAAAGCTGGGTCGAAGCCGTTTTCGGCGCTGAAGCGCACGCGACTCGGGCCTTGCACCCGCCGAATGAGGTTGGCGGGCGTGTCGAGCGCAACCACGCGCCCGGCGTTGATAATCGCGACCTGGTCGCAAAGCTGCTCCGCCTCTGCCATAAAATGCGTCACCAGCACAACCGTTGTGCCGCGCTCGCGCACCTCGCGGATGAGATCCCACGTGGCGCGGCGCGCTTGCGGATCAAGGCCGGTGGTCAACTCGTCGAGAAACGTGATTTCGGGCTGATTGATCAACGCCAGGGCGATGAACAGGCGCTGCTTTTGTCCGCCGGAAAGACTGACGAACGGCGTGTTGCGCTTCTCGGTCAACCCCCACTGTTCGAGCAGTGTGCGTGGATCAACAGCGCGCGCATAGAACGTTGCGAAGAGATCGAGCGCCTCCCACACGGTGATCCGATCGGGCAGGGCGGCCTGCTGGAGCTGCACGCCGATGCGTTCGCGCAGGTCGCGCTCCTGCCGCTGCGGATCGAGCCCCAGCACCTGCACTGCGCCGTTGTCGGGGCGACGCATGCCAGTTATGCATTCGACCGTTGTTGTTTTGCCGGCGCCATTCGGTCCGACGATGCCAAAAATCTCGCCGCGACCCACATCGAATGAGACGGAGTCGACCGCTATCGTGCTGCTGTACGCCTTCCGTAAGTTATCGACGTGAATAACGTGTTGCATCAGACGCTCCCGCTTATGCCATTCCTGCGCATATCTTCGCAGAAAAGGGCTGGGAGCGCGCCAATCAATCGGAGGGAAAAGCAAAAGACAAGCGGATGATCGTTCGTCAACCAGGCGATGCGGCGACATCAACCGATCGGTTGATGTCGCCTTCTGCGCGCAACTTCGGACGGTTACAAGCTGCTCGGCAAGCTCGGGCGGTCGGGCAGCATTCTTGAAGCTGACTTATGGAATCTGTCCTTCTGCGGCGAGCGCTTGCCGGACTTCGAGCAGGGTGCGTCTGACAGTGTGAGCGCTGTGGCCAAGGGTGCGAACCAGTAGTCCGCATGCATTGGGGAGAGTTGTTGCGCCAAGTAGCGGATCGCAGCGCCGGGCCACCCAGGCGCTGCCGGCTTCCCCATCAACGCTGTCGCCCAGGACGTACAAACTGCCCAGCACTGGCGTTGCACCAAAAACCCCCGGCACATCCAGGGCATAACGCCGGGGCGCAAGGCGAGCATGTTCGGCGGCCAGGCATGTGCCCGCGCTGTCGACGATCTCCAGGTGCGATGTGTACGACTCGAACTGGAATGCCTCGCCACGGGCCAGCCGTCCCGGCACAAGCACATCGAGCAGATCAAGGCGCGCATTGGGGCCAAGCTCGATTCGGATGGTCTGACGAAAGCGCGACCCGGCGAAGAGGATCAGCGGCTCGGGCAGCCAGGCTAGACGGCTACCCGCTGCCAGGCGGAGCGACAGGTGTTGTTCCGCTTCGCCGTGCGGCATGCAGTAGACCTGCGTGGCGGCTGCCGTCGTGATCTGGGCAGCCGCAGCCGATCCTAGCTCGACCCGGAGATCGTAGCGATCGCCGGACAAGATCCCACCGAGCTGAATGATCGTCAGATGGGCCTGCTCCGGCCTGGCTGAATCATCGTAGCGTACCCGCGAGAGTTGCAGCGGGGCCTGGGCCAGGCAGCGGCGCGGGCGCGTTGCCGAGCCGACATGCTCTAGGGCCAGGTCGAGCGTGCCGCGACCGTGTGCAATGGAGGCCCGTTCCGTGACACGGTTGGCATCAGTCGTTGCGCTCATCGCTTGTTGTTCGCCAACACTGCCTGCACAATCATATCGAGCACGGCGGGCACACCCTCGCCGCTGCGGCAATTCGTAAACAGGAAGGGCCGGTCTGCGCGAACCAGACGCGAGTCGCGCTCCATCACCGCAAGATCTGCGTCGACGTACGGCGCGAGATCGATTTTGTTGATCACCAGCAAGTCGGCCTGGATCAGGCCCGGCCCGCGTTTGCGCGGGATCTTGTCGCCGCCGGCCACATCGATCACAAAGATCACGTAGTCAACCAGGGCGCGGCTGAAGCTCAAGGTCAAGTTGTCACCGCCGCTCTCCAGGAGCAAGACTCGCGCATCGGGGTAAGCGGCCTCTAGTTCGGCGGCAGCCGCCAAGTTGAGCGTCGGATCGTCGCGGACGGCGGTATGGGGGCAGCCGCCTGTTTCAACGCCCTGCACCCGCTGCGGGTCGAGGATGCCGGTCAGGGTGCGCCGGACGTGCTCGGCATCCTCGAAGGTGATAATGTCGTTGGTGATGACCAGCGGCGGGTAGTTTGCGGCAAGCAGCAAAGGCGCCAGCGCCTCGATCAGCGCCGTTTTGCCGGAGCCTACGGGACCGCCAATTCCAATCCGGGGGATACGTTTCATATTGGCCTCTTTTCGCTTCATTCGGGCAATTGGCGCGCGACTAGAGCGCCGGTAGTTTCTTGACAGGATGAGCAGGATTGGCAGGATTAGTCTGAGCGAATGCGGCATCAGTATGCCATCTGCAATCCTATTCATCCTGTTCATCCTGTCCAAAACCGAATTGTCCACCGGTGCTCTAGCTGACAAACATATGCATCACAGCGTGGACGTGGTGGAATTGCATCAGTTCGATCTGGGGCGCAAATCCGCCGATCTCTTGCCAGTGCATGGTGCGGTTCTCAGTCAGGGCCGCGCCAAGAACGGATTGGGCGCGCAACAACAGTCGCTGGGCAGCCATATGGTCGAGCGCGGTGAGGCGGATTGCTGCGCTTAGGAGACTGACCAAGAAGCAGTGCAACTCGATCATCACCGCCGTGTCCTCGTCCAGATCATTGCTTACCGCCAGAAGCGCCAGAGCGACCGCCTGATGCCCTGGCGCCTGGCCGGCAGCAACCCGCTGTGCATACGCAGGCAAACATTCTCCGCCATACAACTCCGCGCCGGATATCAAGATGCGCCCGCCGCACCGGCGCGAAACGGCGCGACCCTCCTGGGCAAGCTTACTAGCCTCCAGGCGAGCGTCGATCGCAGCCACGAGATCAAGATCGCCCTGCCGCC
>JAKSDJ010001025.1 GCA_022360155.1 Chloroflexales bacterium
AAGAAGGGGAGCACAAACTGGGATGGAGCGGAGCGTCGGCACGTCAACATGTGGAATGCGCAAGCCGTGCGTGCGCGCGGCAGCATGGCTGCCGCATTCCATACCCCTTTTCAGACAGCCTCTAAGGATAAGCAATCACGTGTATGTTGGTTCTTTTCCCGGTTTCCACTTGATATTACAACCCAGGCTTGGCTTTTGCTCGGGGTTGACGGATTGTCCGGCTAAGACGGCGTCCAGCGCTGCGCGCAGATCGCGTCCGCTGACCGGCAGGCCGTTGCTGGGCCGGCTGTCATCCAACTGTCCGCGATAAACCAGCCGGTATTCAGCATCGAACAGGAAGAAATCGGGCGTACAGGCAGCGGCATATGCCTGCGCTGTATCCTGACTTTCGTCGTAGCAGAAGGGGAAGGTGAACTCAAGCTCCATCGCCATTTCCTTCATCTTATCCGGGGCGTCGTCCGGGTAGCTCGCAACATCGTTGGAGCTGATGGCTACAATGCCAACCGGTTGCGTGGCGTAATCTTTGCCGATCTGCGCCAGTTCCTGCTGGATATGCTTCACGAAGGGGCAGTGCCGGCAGATGAACATCACCAGCAGGGCTTGTTTGCCTGCGAAGCTGTCGAGCGATATCATCTGGCCGGAAACCACGTCCGGCAGGTTAAAATCAGGGGCCTGTGTTCCCAGGCTCAACATGGTCGACTCGGTCCGCGCCATAACTCTCTCCTTGTCTTGTGTGCAACACTATGCGTTATACTTATTCATCGCTACTGTCAAACCCTCGCTCAGCACCAACTCGACTGCATCGGCAACCCGCTCATAGAGATCAGGTAGATCGGCTGCCTCCTCTTTGTTGAAGCGCCCGAGGACATACCCAATGGTGTCATAGTTGGGCGGCGGCTGGCCGATCCCGATCCGCAACCGGGGAAAGTCCTGATTGCCCAGTTGCCCGATAATCGATTTCATCCCATTGTGGGTTCCGGCGCTGCCACGCTGCCGGAACCGCAGCTTGCCAAAAGGCAGATCCAGGTCGTCGTAGATAACTAGCAGTTCCTGCGCCGGGTCGATCTTATACCAACTCCGCAGCCCAGAAACCGCCTGACCGCTCAGATTCATATAGGTGACCGGCTTGGCCAGGACAACCCGCTGCCTCGCAATATGCCCTTCGGCGATGCGCGCGTGGGCGCGCTTGCCGCTGAACTCCAAGCTATGGCGGCGAGCCAGGTAATTGACGCACTGAAAACCAATATTATGCCTGGTCTGCGCATAGCTCTCGCCTGGATTACCCAGGCCAACAATCAACCACACGTTATACTCCCTCCAATCGCTGGCTGCATGCAACGTTCTGCGTAGGGCGCATCGCCTTTGGCTATTCCACAACGCATGATAGGTCTGAACACAGAGCGGCGTCAAGCAAATGGCTCTGATGATAGGGCTGTGTCAACGTTGGAAATCAGTCGCAGGTGAGCCGCCGATCAACTGCCGGATTGTCTCAGATCTGCGGTAAATCCGCGCCCATTGGCGTCATCTGCGCTCCATTGCATAACATTGACGCGATCCCTAGCTTCTGCATGAAAGCAGTGCGCGCAACTTTATGCTACACTAGAAAGCAGTAGCTGTGTACGTACGAGAGGAATATCCATGAGCAACCATAACCTGGTGAAGGCGCTGGCAAAAGTGATTATCGCGGCGGCCTGGGCCGATGGTGCATTGGCTGCCGATGAAGTCAACAACCTAAAAGATCTGATCGCGCGCTTGCCCCAGATAGGCGCCGGTCCAGATATGCAGCTTACCGCGACCGAATGGGCCGAGCTGGAAATCTATCTCCACTCGCCGGTAGGCCCCGCCGAGCGCGCTCGCCTGGTGGCGGATCTGCAGGCTGTTCTGCGCGGCCCGCGCGACCGCCAGACAGCCATCGCGGCGTTGGAGGAAATGATCCGCGCCGACGAGGTTGTTGCACCGGAAGAGCGAGCCGTTGCCGATGAGATCCGCGCCGCGCTGGAGTCGGTTGATCTCGGGATCTTCTCGCGCCTGGGGCGGCTGCTGCGCGGCCCGTTGCGCCAGCTTCCAGCAGCCGTTGCCGATGCGCCGAACCGCGAGTTGTTCCTCGACGACTTTCTCCGCAATCGGATCTATTTTGGGGTGCGTCAGCGCTTACACATGGCTCCCGACGCGGATCTGGGCCTCAGCGAGGACGAGGCGCGCAAGCTTAGCCTGATGGGCGGCTTAATGGCCTACGTCGCCCGCGTGGACAATGCTGTTACTGCATCGGAACGCGATGCGCTGGAACAAGAGCTGCAGCGCGGCTGGGGCATTTCGGAAGTAAGTGCAGTCCTCGTGGCCGAAGTGGCGCTCTCGGAGATTGCCGCTGGCCTCGACTTCTTCCGCTTGACCAGCGAGTTTGCAGCCATTACCAGTGAAGAAGAACGCGCACATTTTCTCGACGCGCTCTTCGCCGTCGCCGCCGCCGATGGCCAGGTTTCCGTCGCTGAGAATTCCGAAATCAGCCGGATCGCCTATAGCGTCAACCTGACCCGCGACCATTTCTCCGCTGCAAGGCGGCGAACCAATGCATCATTGAACGTTGAACGCTAAACAGTGAGGCGCCGGCTCAGCGCTCATTACTCATCACAATATGTCCTCACTCGAAGGAACCATCGAACGTATCACCTTCCACAGCGAGCAGGACGGCTATACGGTCGCCCGACTGACCCCGCGCGGGAAGAACTATGTCGTCACTATCGTTGGCAAGCTGATTGGCGTAAAGCCAGGCGAAACCCTGGTGCTGGAGGGCGAGTGGCGCGACCATCGCGAACACGGACGCCAGTTCGAAGTCGCCAGCTATCGCACCCTGATGCCTGCCACGATCGACGGGATTCGCCGTTATCTGGGCAGTGGCCTGATCAAGGGCATTGGCCCGGCCACTGCGAAGAAAATCACCGAAACTTTTGGCAAATACACCCTAGATGTCATCGAACAGTCCCCCGACCGACTGGTCGAAGTGCCTGGCCTGGGGCGCAAGAAGATCGAGGTGATCAAACAGGCCTGGAAAGAGCAGCAACAGATCAAGGACGTGATGATCTTTCTGCAAGATCTGGGGTTGCCGACCGGGTTGTCGGTGAAGATCTACAAGCAATACGGCGACTCGGCCCTGGAGGTGGTGCGCGCCAATCCCTACCGCCTAGCCGACGAAGTCTATGGCATTGGCTTCATCACCGCCGACCAGATCGCCCAGGGGTTGGGCATCCCGCTCGACGATCCGCAGCGCATTGGCGCGGGCTTGCGCTACACCCTCAGCCAGGCTACGGACGATGGGCATTGTTACCTCCCGGCTGAGGAGTTGATCAGCCGCGCCGCCGCGCTGCTCGGGGTGAGCGCCGAGCAGGCGGAGGATGCCCTGAATGATCCATTTGTAGCGGGGGATATTGAGATTGTTTGGCCAAGCGACGTGCATCGAGCGGCACAAGATACATGTGCGGAGATGGACGAGGGCGACCTGATAGCGGCGCCCGTCCCCGCCTTGCTGCCTACAGTCGCTCCGGCGGTCTACCTCAAGCCTTTGGCAATGGCCGAGCAAGGGGTCGCTTCGGCGATTGCCCGGCTGTTGCACGCGCCCTCGACCATGGCCGATTTCTATCGCGAGGCGAACTGGCCGCGGGTGTTCGACCATCTCGCTGAGCGCCACGCGATCAGTCTGACCGAACGGCAGCAGGAGGCGGTGCGGCTGGCCCTGACCGCGAAGGTGAGCATCTTGACCGGCGGGCCAGGGACGGGCAAGACGACGACGCTGCGCACAGTCATCCGGCTGTTACAGGCGCGGGGCTACCGGGCGGCTTTGGCTTCGCCGACGGGTCGCGCCGCCAAACGCCTGGCGGAGGCGACCGGCGCGGAAGCGAAGACAATCCACCGTCTGCTCGAATACTCGCCACAGGGCGGTTCGCACTTTCGCCGCAACGCCGATTGGCCCTTGGAGTGCGACCTGCTCGTGATCGACGAAGTGAGCATGCTCGACGTTCTGCTTGCGAACCACTTGTTCAAGGCAACGCCGCTGGGCGCACACGTGCTACTGGTTGGCGATGCCGACCAGTTACCCAGTGTCGGGCCGGGCCGTGTGCTGCGCGACCTGCTGGAAAGTCAGGCGGCGCCGAGCGTTCACCTCGACGTGATCTTTCGCCAGGCCGCAGGCAGCGGCATTATCACCAACGCCCACCGGATCAACAACGGCGAGTTGCCGCAATACCAGGCGCTGGAAGATTTCTTCTTTTTCTCGGCTGTTGAGCCGGAGCGCTGCGCCGCGCTAACCGTCGAACTGCTGGCCGAACGCATCCCGCGCCGCTTCGCGTTCGACCCGCGCCGCGACATCCAGGTGCTCACGCCGATGCATCGGGGCGCGGCGGGTGTAGCCAATCTCAACCGGCTGTTGCAGGAGGCGCTCAACCCTGCTGCAGCGGGCAAGGCCGAGCGGCGCTATGGCGATACTGTTTTTCGGCTTGGCGACCGGGTGATACAGCTCCGCAACAACTACGAGTTAGACGTATACAACGGCGACATTGGCGCTATCACCGCGATCGACCCCGTGGAGCAGCAATTAATCGTGCGCTTCGAGGATGAACGCCTAATTACCTATGATTTTAGTCAACTCGACGAACTCATGCTGGCCTACGCGTTGAGCATCCACAAGAGCCAGGGCGGCGAGTACCCGGTTGTGGTCGTGCCGCTGCTGATGCAGCACTACAATCTTTTGCAGCGCAATTTGCTCTACACCGCGGTAACACGGGCGCGCGAGCTGGTCGTGCTGGCCGGTGATCGCAAGGCGGTGGCGGTTGCCACGCGCAATAATCGGGTGCTGGAGCGCTACACTGGTTTGAACGAGCGCTTGCAACGCGCCTGCTCCTCATCGCGCTATACAGGATAGCAAAGAGGCGAGGAGACGACGGCACGTCCTCGTCTCCTCCCCGCCAGCCTGCCACGCCTGTCCTCGCCCCCGCCTGTGCGGGGACCGGCTCGGCGCGGGCGCTGATCCCCTCCCTGCTTCGCAGGGAGCTGCGGGGAGGGGCGGGGACTCTTGGGGGTAGGTTTTTTCAGTAATGGTCTTTCATGAACTGTACAGAGCCTTATAGACCCAATACGCTCTGGTTCATAACGGCTCTATAAGGTTCAGAATGGATCGTTTTCAAAAAACCTACTCCCTTAAGATACCGCTGGTTCATGCTCGATGCGCGGGCACGTGCCAACCAACGACCCATGTTTGGCGCCATGGATCACGGTCTGGACGAACAGTGGGTTCGGCCAGGAAACACCAGGCGGCCCGATCATGCCATGTGATGATACGCTGTGGTAGCTCATTCCGCACGCAACCGCCCAGGCGACGCACTGCGCCTTCCCGCAGGGCAATCGCTCTATGACCATGCGCGCTGGGATCGGGCCGATTTTCGCCAACGCCGATTGTGTCGATCGCTCTCGCCACCACGGCCCGCCAGCCGAATCGCCGGCCCGCCGGGCGTTGGTGCTGGTCATGATGCCGATCGCAGACCGGTCCGCTGCCGAAGCGGCAGAGGCGGTGCGCGCCCGCATCGACTGGACATAGGCCCTGGCGCTGGCTTTGGATGATCCGGGCTTTTGCTTCCGCCAGCCTGGTCGATTTGCGCCGTCGCCGCGTGCAGCATGGGGCCGACGCACGCCGGCTGACCATCCGGCGGGACACGCTCGTCGCTGCCGGGATGCGCCGCAGCCGGGGCCGGCCGCGGACCGACTCGCCCCATGGGCTGACCAACAGCCGGACGCTGACCCGGCTGACTCTGGTGGCCGAAACACGGCGGCATGCGCTTAATACCCTGGCCGCCGCCGATCCCACCTGGCTGCGTGCCCACCTGGATCCCGCCTGGGGCGAGCGCTACACCCGCCGCGTGGCGGCCTATCGCTTGCCGCAAGACGCGGCGCCCCGCGCCGTATTGGTTGAGACGATCGGGCCGGACGGCTTCCATCTGTTGGCCGCCCGGGATGTCTCCACGACCCCGGACGCCCGGCGGGATCGGCCCGCCAGCCAAACGCTGCGGCTGGTCTGGGCGCAACAGTATTACGGCCCCGCCAATGTCCGCTGGCGCACGGGCACGGATCGGCCGCCCCACGCCGCGTTGATCCCGTCGCCGGATGCGGGGGACGCCCGCTGCGCGCCCACGCGGGCGACCAACTGGACGGGGGACAACGTGCAGCGGACCGACACCGGTGCTGCGGCCAGCCCGCACCTGATCACGAACGGGGCAACCACCCCAGCCACCACGCACGCTGGCTGTCTGACCGACACCATTCATGCCCATCTGGCGGAACGCACGGTACTGCCGTCCGCGCACCTGCTGGATAGCGGGTCCATGGCGGCCGAACACCTGGTGACCAGTCAGCAGCCCCCCGCTAGCGACCGGGTCGGCCCGGTGCTGGCGGAGACCAGTTGGCCGGCCCGGCCGGCGGATGGGCTGGAGGTCAGCCGGGTTGCCATTGATGGGGACGCCCAGCAGGTGATCGGTCCCGCTGGGCGCACCAGGCTCCGCTGGACGCCGGGCCACGATCAACCGGGCGCTGGCCCGGCAATTAGCGCTCTGCAGGTCGATCCGCATGACGGTATGGAGTGTCGTTTGCGCGCCGGCTGGACGCCGGCGCAAGCGGGACCGCGGACCATGAAACGGCGTCCGCAAGAGCAGCATGGGGCGTTGCCGCCCGCCCGCCAACGCCAGGTCACCGCCGCGTGCAAACAGCTCTCTGCGGCGCGAGCCGGCATTGACGGCGCCCTGGCGCCGGGCGTGCGCGCCTGTGGCCTGCGTCGAACGCGCTCTATGGGGTGTGCAAAAACGCATCTGCATCACATCTTAATTGCCGTGGCCATCACTATCGTCCGGGCTGTGGCCTGGATTGGGGCACAACCCCGCCACACCCCGGCTCGCGCCCTTTGCCCGCCTGCTTGCTGCCACGCCAAGCTGCGTGTGGCACTGAACGAGCATTAACCAGCGGTATCCCGTAAGAGGGGCGGGGAGGGGGCGGTGTGGGGTCACCCTGCCTTCTGACCCTGATACGGCGGCGGTGCGTATCCAAGACCTGCCGCATGCAGCGGAACACCGCACCGTGATCGGGCAGACCGCCGGCCCGACGGGGCCGCGCCGCACCCCACCCGCTATTATCATTACGAGAAGGCCTTGTTCAACAAAGCCTACTGGTACCTGGCGCCGCACGGGATTGTTTGATCGTCAGCGATAGGGCGTGTTTGCCAAGTCTTGCAATGGAATGCAGATTAAGACCCAATTTGCTTCCGGCAGAGCGGAAGGATCTCTTTGTTGTATGACAGGCGCGGCGGAGCTGCGCCTGTCATACAACATGATTGTTTGGCGCCACGCTGCCACAGATGTCCCAGTGTGTTATGGATAGTTTCACGCGTGATTCCGCAGTGTCCCGCTAACCCTGTCAATACTCGACAAATCTCCAGTGACCTATTCAGGGATGAGATTGCGCCGTGACCACCAAGCGGCCAGTCCCGCCCGCGATTGCTGCCCCGTTTTGTCCATAACCTGACCCACGTGATGTTCCACGGTGCTGATACTGATGCCGAGTGCATCGGCAATATCGGCGTTGCCGGCGCCCTGGGCCAGGCGTTCCACAATGGCGGCTTCACGGTCGGAGAGTGCTTGCGCGCCGACACTGCGCCCGGTTTGTAGGACGGCAGCGGTGGTTGGGCAGCAGGCAAAGCCGCCGCGCCCAGCCAGTTCCAACACGGCGACTAGGTCGGGCAGCGCGACTTCACGGGTCAGATAGCCGCGAACCCCAGCAGTAAATATGTTGAGGATGCCTTCCATCTCTAGATCGGCGCTCAACATAACGAGGGGGAGTTTGGGGCAGCGCCGGTGCAGCTTCTTCACCAAACCCAGCGCACCGGCATCCGGTTGCGGCCAGGCAAGCAACAGCACGTCTGGCGCTTGGCTGACTGGCGCCGCTTCGATGTATGTTGGGTCACTCACCGTGGTTAGCAGAATGATCTGTGAGTGAGCTTGGAGCTGGGCGCAGCGGTCGGGATCGAGCAGTCCGTGCGGATCGAGCAGGATCAGCTTCAACGTTGGGACCGGTTCAGGCGGCAGTACCGGCCCGTTGTGCGATTTGACATAGTCATAGAGCCAGGTCATAGATACTTGGGCGGCGCGGGCAATGCTGGCTAGTTCGATACGCTCGTGGCGGAGCCGGTCGATCAGCACTTTGGTCTCATCTGGGATCGGGCGCCAGTGCGGGTCGGCGACGAATTGGCGACCACACGCTTTGCAGCGCCACTTCGGTTTGCCGTTCGGGGTGTGTCCATTCTTTTTCACCTGGGGCGAAGCGCACTGTGGACAGGTTGGCATTGGCGGTCTCCTCGCTAGGCCATCCGTCGCGGTCGGCAAGCACGCTCACTGAAGCATTCGCGCTGGAATGGCAGTGGGGCGCTCTGATACGCCACAAAACAGTACGGTAACAGCAGTATGCCACAGCAAACGAATGCCCGATGCGGCGCAACATTGGGGTTTTCCAGGATTGACAGCCAGGGCGGGAGTGTGCTATACCTGATTTACACCATTTTCATTCTAGCAAAGACCGTGAAGCAAAACAACCAGGCGTAAGACTCACCTATTTGGTGCGGCTTATTATGGGATGCGTGCGTCTACAGGGGAGCATTAGGCACTGCGAT
>JAKSDJ010000953.1 GCA_022360155.1 Chloroflexales bacterium
AGTGTGTCCGCACTGGCTGTGTCGGAATCCACTTGAAGCAGTAATTGCCAATCACGATATGCTGCTACCACTGGCAGTGTTGCTTCGATACACTCATCGACCATATCGACTAGCTGGATGGTGTCAGGATAGCCAAAACACCGATGATATACCTGTGGTTCTTTGTATGGCACTGCCATTTCTTCCGCTATCAACGCATTAAGTATCGGATCATAGTGATGCTCGCTTTCTTTTCCAATGCGATGCCAAACGTCCGCACTTGATCATCCAGGGGAGGCTCGTTCTGGTGCAGAAGTAACGATTGCAGGGTCCAAAAGTGAAAAATAGTCGGGATCGTTTATCAAATCTGCTGATACGGGAGAACGCCTAATTGTGTCAGTATTTGTATGATACAACACCTGCCAATTCTTCACGCCATTCGACTCGTGTTCATATGGCAAATCAACCGTTTCGTAGAAGAAATAGAGCATCCCTGTTTCTGGCATCGCGATAGTTGGCATTTGATGATGGATATCGCGCATATTGAGTTGAGCGATAAATGAGAGGGAACGCTGCGTATTTTTTGGCCACGATATCTGTAGCGGTAAATCAGGAAGACCGCCAATCTTCGAACTGCCAAGGGTTGGTTCTTCCGCAACGAGGTGTGTGGCGATGCGCAACGAAGGCTTCTCTAGTCCAAGAAAAGCGTCTTTCCAATGCGGTAATCCGTATCTTTCTATAGCGTTTAGCAGAATCGCAAGCATATGACCTCGCAATGGTTTTCCCTCGACGCTTGATGAACATACAGAATACTCTATGGCACCGTGCTTTTGGCAGCATTGAGAGAACGAGTCATGCCAGGGTTGCGACAGCGGCGTTGTGCTGGCCACAGTGTGGACGATCATGTAGAAGATAAGAGAGTTAAGATGTAGTATAATCGCTTGTAGAGAGACTTTTCTTATAGTATCTATCACGCCAGTTCGACTTAATCCTCCCCAATGCTGTCACTCTAAGCCCTTCAATCAATATGAGGAGGCGTTTACGACGAATTGATGTTAGATCGAGGTACGCAATGTTTAAATTACTATATAAATCGAAAAGTCGTTCCACGCCTGACTTTGCCCAGATGCTCATTTTGTGTGCGATAGCCCTGCTTATCGGCCTTGCAGTCCCCGCTCGCGGTGGTCTTGTGATCATCGTCCAAATATTCGTTGACACCTTTCATGATCCTGTATCGAATATAGTGTATATCCTTATTCCAATTATTGCTATTCTGCTTGTTTTTGGCCGTTTTGCGGCATTTCACTCTCGGAACCGCTGGTGGGGTCTCCTTATTTTCTTCGGGAGTGCATATATCTTTTGGTTCGCTGATCAGTATCTTCGTAACCGTGTTTGGAGCGAACCGCCTCAAATTGGGGCGGCAATTTTGTTTGCCAGCACCTTATTTTCTTTTAGCGATCGGTATCATCTATTTGATCAAGCCGGGGAAGAGACCATCGCGCATATTCTGGTTACAACCGGAACCCCTTGCGAATCGGCTTATTCGCGTGTCTGCAGTCTTGTTTACAGGCGGCATCATCTGTGTGCAAAATAATATACGGGTTATTGGTTATATACTCATCTTTACAAGTGTTATTTGCAGTTATCTGGTATGGAGAAACGTTAATACATCGTGATTATAGAACTCTGCACAGCTCATCGTGCATCTCCATCAGTCATCGCCACGCGCCAACCCGCCCAATGCGCTCCAGCACACACTAGCAAACTACAGCTAAACATAACAATATCCTCACTTCTCCGCTCTTGTCCCAACTCCTTGCTGATGCTATAATCCTTCATACTTGAGACACGTTCAATCCGGACAACCGGCTGTTTTGGCGCGGTTGTTGTTACACAAAGAGAACCATGCGCGTCTTGATGTTGTCCTGGGAGTATCCGCCACACGTCGTCGGAGGGCTGGGCAAACATGTTGCCGAGCTTGCCCCCGCACTTGCAGCACAGGGCATCACGACCACCGTGCTTACGCCGCTCCTCCGCGACGGCGCTCCCATCGAGGCGTTGAGCCCGCATTTGCAGATTGTGCGTATTGTACCGCCCCGGATGGAGGATTATGGCTTTGTCACCTTCGTCGAACAGACCAACCATGCCATAGAACGTGCGGCCTGGGCGCTCCATGCGCAGGTTAGCGGTTTCGATCTGATCCATGCCCACGACTGGCTGACGGCGAGCGCGGCGGTGAAACTGAAGCACGCATGGCGTATTCCGCTGATTACGACGATCCACGCGACCGAACGCGGGCGCGGGCGCGGCGAACTGAATGGCAGCCAGTCCCAACGGATCAATCATCTGGAGTGGGAGTTGACCTATGAGGCCTGGCGCGTGATTGTCTGCTCCGGGTTTATGGCGAACCAGGCGGTTGACCATTTTAGCACGCCGCGCGACAAGATCGATGTTGTGCCGAATGGCGTGCAACTGTTGCCTAATCCCTTCGCCAGTTTGGCTGAACGACAAGCCTTTCGGCGTCGTTTTGCCGCCGATGAAGAGGCGATAGTGTTCTACGTCGGGCGGGTTGTGTACGAAAAAGGCTTGCACGTTTTACTCTGGGCCTGGCCCCAGATCGCAGCCCAGGTTCGTGCCCGCCTGGTTATTGCCGGGGCCGGATCATATCTCGACGATTTGAAGGAACAGGCGGCGGCGCTTGACATCAACCACCAGGTCTATTTTACCGGCTTTATCGCCGACGACGATCGCGACCGGCTCTACCACGTTGCCGACGTAGCCGCCTTCCCTTCGCTCTACGAGCCGTTTGGCATTGTGGCGATCGAGGCTTTTGCTGCTGGCTGCCCTGTGGTTGCAGCCAGCACCGGCGGCTTAGCC
>JAKSDJ010000081.1 GCA_022360155.1 Chloroflexales bacterium
GATCTGCGCCTGGATCGTTACATCCAGAGCAGTTGTTGGTTCGTCCGCGATCAGCAACTCCGGGTTACAAGCCAAGGCCATAGCGATCATCACGCGTTGGGCCTGACCGCCGGAAAGCTCATGGGGATATTGCTTCATCCGTCGATTCGGGTCAGGGAGACCAACCATCGCGAGCAATTCGATACAGCGTTTATCTGACTCCTCACCTGTTATGCCCTGGTGAATCTGCAGCGCTTCTTTGATCTGATCGCCGACTCGAAAGACCGGATTCAAACAGGTGGTAGGTTGCTGAAAGATCATGGAGATCCGGTTGCCGCGGATGTTGCGCATCGCCTCTTCATCAAGGCTTGCCAAATCGGTGCCATCGAAGGTAACCTTGCCCTCGACAACTCGACCGGGATACGCTATCAGGCGGAGAATCGAGAGTGACGTGACGCTTTTGCCGCTCCCGCTTTCACCGACGATACCTAGCGTTTCGCCCCGATTCAGGGTCAGATCGACACCGTCAACCGCCTGCACAACCCCATCCTCGGTAAAGAAATGGGTTTTGAGCCCCTGCACCTGGAGCAGCAACTTTGCGCCTCCCGCCGGAACGGACCGAGCTGTGCGCGGCTCGGCTGTAGATGTTGTTGTCACATTCCCCCCCAACACATTAAAGTTACGCCTTATCTTACTGCGTGAAAATGGCCGACCGTGCGTGTTAGATTATCAGCTATTTTCACGTCAGATCTCCACAACAATCAAATCTTCTGCCGTGGGTCGAGCGCATCACGCAAACCATCGCCAACATAGTTTACCGAAATCGCAGTAATCAAGAGCGCCAGGCTGGGTACCAGCGGCATCCAGGGGTGCTGGAACATGAAGCTCTGCGCCATCGAGAGCATGTTCCCCCATGTCGGCGTCGGCGGTTGAATCCCGAAGCCCAGGAAGCTCAACGCCGACTCGGCGACAAGCGCATCATTGATCAGCAGTGTGAAGCTGACAATAAGCGGCGGCAAGGCATTAGGAAAGACATGCCTGGCGATAATACGCAGGTTCGACCCGCCCAGGGCGCGCGACGATTCGATATACTGCATTTCCCGCACCGAGAGCACCATCCCGCGCATCAAACGCGCAATCGTTGTCCAACTCAAGAAGGCCAGCACCAAAATAACCATCGTCACTTGCTTGGCTTCACGGTCACTCACCGCCAGGACAAAGCCCATTGGTTTGACCACAATATCCGGCAGTGTGATCAAGGTGTCGGCGCGAACCAGAATCGAGGCCATAATCAAGAGGATCGGCAAACTGGGGAACGTAGAGATGAACTCAACCGTCCGGGTGATGGCCATATCGACCCAACCGCCGAAGTAGCCGGCTAAGAGGCCAAAAATAACACCCACCATCGCGGCCAGGATGGAAACGAAAATAGCCGTGGTCAAAGAAATACGCGCCGCGTAGAGCAGGCGCGTAAAGAGATCTTGGCCAAGGCGTTCGCTGCCCAGAATACGAAGCCTTCCGTCAACATCGACGCCCATCGGTGTGACAAAAGTACTCTGCAAATCCTGATGGTCACGGGGAAACGGTGCAATTACGGGGGCTAGAACAGAAGCTGTCAACATCACAGCGAGAACGCCCAGACTGATCATCGCCATGCGGTGGCGGCGGAAGCGGCGGAAGACAATTGCCCACTGACCCTCAGAACGTTTCGAAGTACGTTCCTGCGCCGAGACAGTTGGAGAGGCGGTTGTAGCCATACAACACTCCTACGATACGCGAATCCGCGGATCAACGATGGTGTAAAGGATATCAGAAATCAGATACCCAACCAATAACAAAACGGTACTAATAAAGAGTAAGGCCATTGCCACATTGTAATCATTGCGTCCAATTGCGTCGAGCAATAATCGCCCCAGACCCGGCCAGTTGAACACCGACTCGGTGATAATCGCACCGCCGAAGATTGTCGCGAGAACGCCGGCTAACAACGTAATAAAGGGGATCAATGAGTTGCGCAGAGCGTGTTTGAGAATAACGACATTTTCGCGTACGCCTTTGGCGCGTGCCGTACGTACATAATCGAGGCTCAACACTTCGAGCATGCTCGCCCGGACAAAGCGGCTCCACTGGGCGATATTGATAAACGTCAGCACGGTGCAGGGCATAATGAAGCGCAAACCGCGGTCGAGCAGCGAACCGGCTTCGACTTCACCCAAGAGTGGGATGATATAGTCGCGGGTGCCAACGGCGTTTCCCGATGGAAGATAGAACCATCCAGCCCGTTGGGCCAAAACCGAAAAACCCAAGATCATAAAGATCCCAAAAACAAAACTCGGCAATGAGATCCCGATAAAGGTGACAGTGGTCATGGTGTAGTCGAAGCGCGAGTACTGACGAACCGCCGAGTAGACGCCGATTGGTATCGCAATCAGGATTGCCAGCAGGATCGAAACAGCCATTAGCCACAATGTGTAGGGCAAGCGACTCATAATAAGATCGGAGATCGGCTGGTCACGAGAGATCTGTTGCGACAGCCCAAAATCGCCAAAGAGGATGCCGTTGCTGGTGCGCCGTCCTTCCAGGTCAGCCAGTAAGACAGCACGTTGGCATCCCTCCTCAATCGTGTCGATAATCTGGCCGGTCTGGGCATCGCGCAGCACCACTTGGCCAGGAATAGCGCAGCCGACCTGCAAATTGGCCCAAAAGGTCTGCCCGCCGATGGTCAGCGGGCCGCGAGGATGGCCGATCAACCAGCGACTAAAACGGACAGGCAGATAGAGATCGAGTTCGAAGCGTTCTTTGATCCGAACAATATCCTCTTCTCGGATCGCATTTGGTCCCGCATTTTGACGCTCGGCGAGAAGTTGATCGATTGGGCCGCCCGGCGCTACGTTCAGCAGCGTGTAAGCGACCATCGCTGAGAGGATGACCACAATAAAAATCTGTACAACACGCCGGATTAGAAATGTTGTCATTGTCTCGCTCCAGGCTCTTGCCTTAAATGATCATCACAAGTCGCAAGTCGCACCAGAGAACTAGTGCGACTGCGACCTGTGACTCAACTCTATCGGCTAGATCACCGGATATACAAATTGAAGTCGATATGCTCCCAGGTCGGGCTGGCAATAGTTTCAACCTCGATCTCGCCGCGGGCAGCGGCATCGATCACCGTTTGCACTTCGGCGCCGGCGCCGAGCGTCTCAGTGCCAACCACGTCTACCTCGCCGGTCAGCAACTGAGCCACAGCCTGGTTCGTATCGGTCACGATCTGGATGATGATGGTCTTGATCGCCGGCTCACCCTTATAATAGAATGGGTTGGCTTCAAAGGTCATGCGCTGACCCTTCTCCCAACTGGTCAAGACATAGGGGCCGGTGCTGAGCGGGGTCTCGACAACTTCGGCTAGGGTTGACCAGTCTGCCGCCGGAACCTCGGCCAGGGTCATACCCTCATAATCGCCAGGGGTCGTGATAACCTGGTGTGACGGATAGAATTGCGTACCCGAGCCGCCACCGGCATAACCAATCGTGGCAACGAAGTATTCGGGCCATTGCGCGCCGGGCAGGAAGGTGACGATGTAGGAAGTGTCGCTAAGGAACTCGATGTTTTCAATCGAGTCGCAGACGAGGTACGAAGTACCACCCGATTCCGGGTCACAATTGATCTGGTAGGCCAGCTCGAAGTCGGCCTGCTTCACCGGCTCGCCGTCGGACCAGGTGAGTCCTTCGACATACTCGAACGTCGCAGACAACTGCTTCATGGTGATCGGGCTGCCGTCGAAGACGACCGTCTCGCCATCTGCATTGACAACTTCAGCACCATCGGCCAGTTCAGCTGCCTCGCCGGCAGCTGTCCAGATCTGAGCACCAGCTTCGACTGTGACGTCTTCATTGGTCGCGCGGCCGCTCTCGATGGTAGACAGTTCAGTAAGCGCCGCTGCCTGATAATCATAGTCAAGCGTTGTGCCATCCAACGCGGAAATCAGATAAGCCGCAGTCCGCTGCACAGCAGCGCTCTCGATCTGGCCCCACATTGTTGCCGGTTCCTGCGTGAATGCCAACACAACAGTGTCGCCGCCGCCATCAAGCGTCCACTCGCCAGCATTATGAGTATAGTACTCGGTCGGGTCAAAGCCGAAGTTTTGCAGGTTGGTGCTCCAGGCGCCCGCTTCAGCACGGTTGAACATCGGCAGGCTGATCATGTCCTTGGTGAATTCTTGCTGCACGGCGGCGTAGAATTCCTGGCGCTGCTCGCGATCAAGGGTGTTGTTGGCCGCAATGATCGCGTTGC
>JAKSDJ010000713.1 GCA_022360155.1 Chloroflexales bacterium
ACAACTTCGGTTGCTGTTGGCAGGGTCAATCCCACCGAAACGCCGTAGCCGTTATTCCCGCTAATAACGTTCCCGATACCGACGGTGTTGTTGCTGGCGTTATCTTCGATTCGGACGCCGCCCCGAAGATTGGGGAGCGCTGTATTGCCCATGCTTCCCAGACCGATGTAGTTGTTCGTGAGTTGATTGCCACTGGTGCTGGCGCTGCTTATGCGGATGCCGTAGCCAGTATTCCCGCTGATGACAGAGCGAGCCAGACCATTGCCACTGCTGATCACTGTATTACTAGCGCCATTTTGGATACGAATGCCATCGCCATTATTCGGGATAGCGGATAAGCCATTGGAGCTGGTTCCGATGTAATTGCCGAGTACTTGGGTTCCAGTTGTACTAACACCCCGGATCAAAATGCCAGCACCCCTAGTTGGGCTGTCGCCATTATCAGAGATTAGATTGCGCTGACCTGTTGCTGTACCGCCAACCAAGGAATTGCTGCTGTCTAAGATCTCAATCCCTGGACCGATATTGCCGAGTGGCACAGCTACGTCATTGGCGTTGAGCGCCAAACCAATATAATTGCCTTGGATTTGAGTGTTTGTTGCCCCTGTAAGATAGATGCCGCTCAGATCATTACCGCTAATAGTATTCCGTTCCTGACTGTTGCTAATACTGCCGCCAATGATCGTACCTGAAGCGCCATTTCCGATCTGAATGCCTCGTTGATTCGAATACTTTGCAGTGTCACGTGGGCGGTTTCCCATGTAATTGGCCCATATCCGATTGTTTTGCGCTCTAGATCCGGTAATATAAATTCCAACGCCATTTGGTGCAATGGTGCTATTGAAATTGTTGATTATCAGACCACGAATGACATTATTGGCCGACTCTATTTGAATGCCATAGGCCAGTGTTCCAGCGCCGTTAATCTCGATAGTCGGCAAATTAGCTGGAGTAAAAGAATTCGAACCATCGATGGTAGTGCCATCATCTGTCAATGGAGGTAACTCAGATGTTGGGGTAATGATAGTAGGTCCTGTTGGCAGAACAAACTCAATGGTGCTCGGTCCACCATCACTATTAGCCGACTCGATCGCTTGGCGGAGCGAACAATTTGCAGGTGTCATAGTGCAATTTCCAGGCTCGTCGTCCAAAGTTGTGGTGACTGTGTAGACATTCCCTGTCTGCGCCGTCAATGGCGGCGCCGTCACAGCGAATGAGGTCAGAACAAGAACAATAGCAGTAAAAAGATGAAGCCAGCGACTATGATAAAACATACTACACTCCTCATGCCTAACAGTTGTATGGTTGGGCATCCAGTAGCACGGGTTGGGGCCAAATGCGGCAACACGATAGTAAAGTAAAGATTGCGTTAGCCTATTGTAACACGGAGCGCAAGCCCGTCCCACTAGGAAAGAGGTACTGAAATGCGTCGTGCAGCCGTAGATCCCTGCCGAATCCTCAATCTGAGTTGTCTGGTCGTAGACATGCCGTAAGCGAACCATACTCTTATGGCCCGATATGTTTTTTAAGGGTTGTCCCAAGCGCAATCAGATATATGTTGGGCCATTGGCGGAACAAGAACAATTTTTTGTAGCAGTTCACAAAAAATCGTGCGCTACTACGAAGATAGCCGATAGATCGGCATGAGCCAGCCGTTTTCGCGCAGCAATATATGATGCTACTACGTAGAAATCTGATGCAGCAAAGCTGCTTGTCGCATGTTACTGGTATACTAATAAAGAGTGTTTGTGCTGCAGAAAGATACATACTACACAGAGCAATAGCGGAAAATGCGCCGTTGCACGACCCTGTTTGTCGTCTACCTGCCTGGGCGTACTTTAGCTCGACTTTAGCCATTGTGGCGCCTTGCTCAAGGGCTTTCGGAAGAAGAAATATGCATGGTGATCGGCCTTTTTGTATCTATCACGCTTGATTGACGACATCGAAAAAGGTCCAAAGCGCGTTGTGTATATCCATACTTTATGCCTTCCCAATGAGAAATGAGAGCTTTTGATAGTTTGTATGAGTAGGTGTCTCCAAAGTATGATATGGACAAAGTCGAGTTTAGGGGTACTCAGAATATTTGTTTGATAAGCTGTTTGAGGCGTTACAATGCATTTGTTGGCCCTCACCCCCGACCCCTCTCCCGCACGCAGGAGAGGGGTGACTCAGGCGAGCGTTTGGGGCATCCGATAGCGGTCGATTGACATTGCGAACATCTTTTCTGTCCGCCCCTAATTGAATTTGACAACCACCCACAGTAGCCTGATGTAGTGCCGCCTCTAGGCGGTTTTACGGCATTACAACCGCCTGAAGGCGGCACTACGAGCACTGAATCCATTGATCGTCAACATTCATAAGGTGCGGGGTGGCGGGACTGGCCCCGCCCGCGAGTGCGGGGCGCGCCGCCCCGCGCAGCCATCATCTGGCACGGTCCGTGGCTGAACTAGACGCACACGGCGGTGCGCCTAGACGCACACGGCGGTGCATCTCTACCCGCCTCGCCATATCTAACATAACTCTAACACTGTTCTTGCACACAGCTAGCGAAAAGCGAGTACACTAAAGAACAGTTATGTATGACACGCCCCGACATTGCGCCTGTTAGCGCAGCGCAATAATGTTGTATTTTGATATTGATCTTTTAGGGAGGCAATACACAAATGGGTAAGATTGTAGGTATTGACTTAGGCACAACCAACTCTGTGGTCGCGGTCATGGAGGGTGGCGATGCAACCGTCATTCCCAACGCTGAAGGCAACCGCACGACACCATCAGTAGTTGCGTTTGCTAAGAATGGTGAGCGGTTGGTTGGTCAGACTGCCAAGCGGCAGGCGACAATCAACCCTGAAAATACGCTCTACTCGGTGAAGCGCTTCATTGGGCGCGACTTTGAAGACACCAAGATTGAGCGCGATATGGTGCCTTTTCAGGTCATCAAGGGTCCGCGTGGCGATGTGCGCATGAATGCTCCACAGACCAGCAAGGATTATGCGCCGCAAGAGATTAGCGCGATGATCCTGCAGAAGCTCAAGACCGATGCCGAAGCTTATCTGGGCGAGGCGGTAACGCAGGCTGTGATCACTGTTCCGGCCTACTTCAATGACAGCCAGCGGCAGGCGACCAAGGACGCCGGGAAGATCGCCGGCTTGGAGGTGTTGCGCATCATCAATGAGCCGACAGCCGCAGCGCTTGCCTACGGCTTGGATAAGAAGAAAGACGAAACCATCCTGGTTTTTGACTTGGGCGGCGGCACTTTCGACGTGAGTATTCTCGAAGTCGGTGATGGCGTTGTCGAAGTCAAGTCGACCAGCGGCGACACCCACCTCGGCGGCGACGACTACGATGCTGCGGTGGTCGACTGGATTGTCGAGGAGTTTCGCCGGGATCAGGGCATTGACCTGAGCAAGGACCGCCAGGCGCTTCAGCGGCTCAAGGAAGCGGCGGAGAAGGCCAAGATGGAGTTGTCGAGCGTGATGGAAACCGAGCTCAACTTGCCCTTCATCACCGCTGACGCGAGCGGACCAAAGCACTTGCAAATGAAGCTTAGCCGTTCCAAGTTCGAGCAACTGACGAACCATCTGACCGAGCGAGTGCGCAGTCCAGTCACGCAGGCAATGAAGGATGCCGGTTTGCAGCCGAGCGATATTCACGAAGTAGTGTTGGTTGGCGGGAGCACACGAATGCCCGTTGTGCAGGATCTCGTCCGCAAGCTGACCAGCAAGGAGCCGAATAAGAGCGTCAATCCCGATGAAGTCGTGGCAGTCGGTGCGGCCATCCAGGCTGGCGTGCTTGGCGGCGATGTCAAGGGCGTTGTGTTGCTCGACGTAACGCCGCTCTCGCTGGGCGTCGAAACTTTGGGCAGCGTCATGACCAAGCTGATTGATCGTAACACAACGATCCCAACCCAGAAGAGCGAGATCTTCTCGACAGCAGCCGACGGTCAGACCGCAGTCGATATTCACGTGCTTCAGGGCGAGCGCGAGATGGCCGGCGACAACATGACACTGGGGCGGTTCCGGTTGGAAGGTATCCCGCCCGCGCCGCGCGGTGTTCCCCAGATCGAGGTCACGTTCGATATCGACGCCAATGGTATCCTGAACGTCTCGGCGAAGGACAAGGCGACGGGTAAAGAGCAGCGGATCACCATCACCGCCAGCACGAACCTGAACAAGGACGAAGTCGAGCGGATGGTCAGTGACGCGCAGTCCCACGCTGATGAGGACAAGCGCCGCCGCGAGCTGGTCGAACTGAAGAACCAGTGTGACAGCCTCGCCTATCAGAGCGAGCGCACCCTCAACGACCTGGGCGACAAAGTCGACAGCATCGAGCGAGGCCGGATCGAGGGCCTGATCAAGGATCTGCGCGATGTTATCGTGCAGGAGGACGAAGAGCGGATGCGCCAACTGATGAGCGAGCTGCAGCAGGCGATGTACGCCGTCTCGCAGAGCGCCTATGGCGAGGGTCAACCGCAAGGCCAAGCGGGCGCACAGCCTGGACCTGAAGCGCGCAAGAAGGATGATGGCGTCGTTGAGGGCGAGTATACGGTCGAATAGGCGCACAAACGTTGCTGATTGAAACCCCCGTCCCGTAAACCAATGTGGTTCGCGGGGCGGGGGTTTATGTTGCGTCAAGTTGCAGAAGGTGCGCGCTTTTGGTACAATCAGGGCAATGGGGCGGGTCGCATAGCCTGGCCTAGTGCGCGGCACTGGAAATGCCGTAGGGTGGCGACACCCTCGTGGGTTCGAATCCCACCCCGCCCGCCATTTTACTCCCCTGATTATCTCGGTAAAGCTGCATTTCTAACCGTGCTATGCCCTGCAGATGGCAATGAACCGCGGCGTGCCGGTTCATGTCCAGCCTCTGCAGTAGCGTTTCGCTTCCCTCAATTGGCTGTGCTTCACACACCACGAGCGTTGTAATCGGCGCATTCCCCGCCTGACGCGCTGCCTCGGCATGGAGACAGCGTGTCATGAATGCAATGCGGCTCTGATCACTGGTCACTGTAGCCTTTGGAGTCAACAGGTGGATTGAACGGCGAGTAGCTCTCGAAGCGCCAGCGCAAGGGCACGGCTTGGCGAGTTTCGATGACCTGCGTGATCTGATAGCGGATCAGGCGCTCGGCTCCTTTGTATTGTCGCACCTCGTCATCATCCCAGATAATGGCTGCCTGTCCAGTCAGTTGCAGTGTGCTGTCGGCGACGAAGTCAATGAACAGCAGTCCGGCTTGAGGGTGCGCTGCAATATTGCCCAGTGTATTGAACATGTTGTTCCCGGCATAGTCGGGCCAGACCAGGGTTCGCTCATCCACGACGTGGACGAAGCCAGGATTGCCGCCGCGATGAGAAGCGTCGGCGCCGTATGTGGGATGGGCGCTGGTGATGAAGAAGGTGTCCGTCTGACGTATCCACTGTTGCTGCAGGTTTGTTAGGCGATCCGTGCGGTGTTGGGCGGGCGGCTGTGCGGCGCTATCTGATCGAACCTGAAATTGTCGAGTCTGAATATATTTGGGACAGTTGGCATAGACCTGATCGGCAGTAACAACCAGCGCGCCATCTGCTTGCTGCTGGGCTCTCCCATTGAGGCGCATCCGTCGCCGGGTCGCGAACTCGATGGCGAGCAGCCCCACTGCCGGATTGGCCGCCAGGTTAGTGCGGAGGGGATCATTTGGCAAAGGTGCGGCATCGATGAACACGGTCGTCTCGTCCATCGCACGCACGAAGCCCGGTGTTCCCCAAAGAACCGATGCCCACACCTGGCCCTGTGAGTCGGATGAGGCGACGATCAGCAGCGGTTGGGTGCGCAAGAACTCCTGCGCCACAGCCGGAATGCGGTCTTTGATGCTTCCCTGGATGCGCTCGGCCATCTCCGTTACATCTGCGCGTGCCTGCACATCCCGCTCCCCTGCATGATAGATATCGTTCACAGCAGCCCTGTCCTTTCACGTCGCTCGCCTAGAAAAAACCACAGGAGGGTCCATATGTTGATGTAGTGAGTATTTCGGCGCCTGTTGGGCTGTAGATTTCAAGCCGGATGCCATCGGGGTCGGTAAAGAAGATTCCGCCGGAGCTGAGACCTTCTCCGTGGGGTACGACGCCATCGTACAGCAGCGGAATGTTTAGCTCACGCACACGCTGTTCAAAAGCGGTTACATCATCAATGCTGGCAACCTCGAACGAGAGATGGTGGAGACCGGGACGATGCGTATCAAACTTTCCTGCGCTCTGCTGCCAAAGTGTCAGGATGAGCCGCTGCCCATCACTCAGAAAGACAAAGCGCTGCGCTTCATCGGTCGACTCGGCGGCGACAGTAAAGCCAAATACATCCTGATAAAACTGACGGGAACGGTCGATGTCGGTCACATTCAGGCCGATATGCCCTGTGTGCGGGGTAATGTTGGTAGAAGTCGCCATGGATACTCCTCCTCATTGAATTACAATATAACTCTCTAAATATATTTTAGACAGTGTTACTCTAACATGTCGGCATTAACTTGTCAAACTTCATTTTGCCGGTTATACTCTGAGCTATGACGAAGATATCGCCTGAGCTACACACCGAGTCTGCATTTTCTTTTGTTGGCGGTCATCACTGCCTGGATTTTGTGAATACCGAAGTTATGCGACAGGGCGAACGGCTTGAATTGTTGCCTTCGGCGGATCAGTTCGTCGCATGGTTATCTGCTGCAAACCTGCTTACTCCTGATGCCGCTGAACAAGCTCACCAGTTTTTGAAGCAACCCGAAGACGGCGCCACAATTCTGACGTGGGTGCGTGTGTTTCGCTGGCAATTGCGGATGATGCTCGACCAGATTATTCTTGGTGAGACTGTTGCGCCAGCGATCGTCGCAGAGATCAATCGCTGGCTTGCGTTCCAGGGCGGGCGGCTCCAACTCGTGCAGCCCGCGCATGGGTTTTGCCTGCAATGGCAAGCAGCGCCAAGCGCTCCCGCGCACTTGCTTGTGCCAGTTGCGGTGGTTGCCGCCGATTTGCTTGCCGAACACGACCTGACGCTGATTAAGCGCTGTGATAACCCACAGTGCATTCGCTATTTCTACGACGCCACCAAAAATCATTCGCGTCGCTGGTGCAGCATGGACACCTGCGGCAATCGCATGAAGGTTGCGGCCTATTATCGGCGCAAGCGTCAGGAGGAGCATGAGTGACCGCATCGCCGATTTCAAATGTCTTGCAGGTGGCTGTACGACGCTATGCTTCCTGCCACTGACGTTCTTGTTCGTCACCCGATCAGCACCGCCAGGCCATACCAGAGCCCAAACCCGAGCATCACCGCTCCTGCCGCACGGTTGATCCAGCCCAAGGAGCGTGTATTCAAACGGGACCGCGCAATACTCACCACACTGCTCAGGAGCAGCCACCAGAGCGCCGAACCGCTGAAGACCCCGGCAACCAGGGTCAGGGCCGCCGTGTAGCTTGTAGCCGTCTGGGTGATGCCCAGGCCCGTAAAGATCGCCGCAAACGCCAGAATGGTCATCGGGTTGGTGATCGTTAGGGCGAATGTTGTAGCATAAGCCGCTATGAGACCACTCCCGCCAAACGCCGCCGGCTGCTCAGATGGCGCCGAGCGCAGGGTCGCGATGCCTAGATAACAGAGAAAGACGCTCCCGATCAGGCGAATCCAGAGATTGTAGTCGAGCAGCAGATTGGCGACGACCGCGAGTCCGAAGCCAGCGATACAGCCATAGACCGCGTCAGCAGTAGCCGCGCCCAATCCCGAAACAAACCCAACGAGACGACCCTCGGCCAGCGTGCGTCGTATGCACAGCACCCCAATTGGCCCAACCGGCGCTGCAATCGCCAGACCGATAATGATCCCGCGAACTAACAGATCCAGATCCATCGCTTGATACTCCTTTGTTGACACACAAAAAAACCGCCCGGCACGAGGCCGAGCGGGCGACAGTGTTCCTACAACGGACAGCGCAGCTACCCAGACCTCCAGTCCGGTTTCTGTATGGCTTGGCGCTGTTGTCCGCTATGCTTTATGATCGCTGAAAGCATGGAATGCCTGGTTACCGCAAATGCTATATCGTCAGCTTAGCAGAAACGCCTTGCCGCTTAATCAGCCTTGAGGCTGATCATGGAGGATGCGTTGATGATGAGACGATGGTCCCCACGTACGCGGGGATGAGGTGAGGTTTCGGCTCCTGGCACTCGAGTTGCTATTTTGCGTAGGAGAAGTCTTGTGCTAGACTACATACGGACTCGATTAACTAACCTTATATGATATGCGCTGGTACCGTGTTTTGTACTTTACGGAAGAGCGAGAAGATCTATGGCGTTGCCCAAACCTGTATTGGAACTGCGTACAGCTTCTGTTGGTCCCTGGCCCATGAATACCTATGCCCTCGTTTGCACCGCAACCCAGCAGAGCTTGCTGATCGATCCCGGCGCCGAACCGCAAACCTTATTGAACCTGTTAGCCGACAGCGATCCCATTGGTATTGTGTTGACCCATACTCACGCTGACCACATCGGCGCCTTGACCGTCATGCGTCAGCGCTTGAACGTCCCGCTGATGGCCCATACTGGTCCGCATTTTCAAGGGATGACTCTCGATGCTGACCGGCTGCTTGCCGATGGAGATCGGGTGCAGGTTGGCAGCCATAGCTTACGAGTGTATCATACTCCTGGTCATATTGACGATATGATTTGCCTAGCTGTCGAGAACGATTCGCGTGTCATCGTCGGCGATACGCTTTTCGATGGCGGACCGGGGCGCACCTGGTCGGTCGAGGGGTTTCAAACTACGCTCCAGACTCTGCGCACTATTGTGTTGACCTGGCCCGACGATACGATCTGCTATCCTGGCCACGGGCCGCATTTCCGCCTTGGCGATCGGCGCAAAGCTATTGAGGCGTTTCTGGCCAAGGACCACGGCGATTTCTTTGGTAATGCAGCGTGGGATATGTAATACCGGTGACAAGTGATAAAGTGGCGAGTGACGAGTAACTTTATCGCATCAGCACAATATTTTCCGACGAACCTGATGCGGACAATGCGCCTATTGGCTTGACGCACGGCGCCTGTGATAAATGTCTACTGTATATGCATCAACCCGCTGATGGTTGAACGCTTACATGTGGTATGTTACCGATGGTTGCTCTTCTATGCTTCGGCAAGAGCGTGAAAGTGGGGAGGTATGAAGGAACTCAAGAAAGTTGCGATTTTCTCAAAAGAATACCCGCCATACATTTACGGCGGCGCTGGGGTTCATGTCGAGTATCTCAGCCGCGAACTAGCCCGCCTGGTCCCAGTCGAAGTGCGTTGCTTCGGCGATCAGAATATCACCGACGGAAACTTGGCTGTGCGTGGCTATGGCATGTGGGATGACATCAAGCGCAACACCGATCCGCGTTATGTTGGCGCGGTAGACGCTTTCGTGCGAAGCTTGATGATGGCGAAGGACAACCTGGATGCTGATATTGTTCACTGCCACACTTGGTATGCGGACATGGGCGGGTTGTTGGCCGGCAAGCTCTGGAATGTCCCCTATGTTTTGAGCATCCACTCGCTCGAACCATTGCGCCCCTGGAAAGTCGAACAACTTGGCAACGGCTATCACCTCAGCACCTGGATGGAGAAGACGGCCATCGAACAGGCGGCCGCGGTGATCGCTGTTTCAAAAGAGACTCGTGCGGATGTGCTGCGGTTCTTCGACATTGCACCGGAGCGGGTTCACGTCATCTACAATGGCATTGACCTCGATCAGTATCGCAAAGCTATGGCGACTGACGTATTACAGCGCTATGGGGTCGACCCGGATCGCCCATTTGTCCTTTTCGTGGGGCGCATCGCGCGACAGAAGGGCATTATCCACCTCGTCAATGCGATTCCGCACATCGATCCCGCCTTGCAGGTAGTGCTCTGCGCCGGCGCGCCTGACACGCCGGAGATCGCCCAGGAGATGAACGAGGGCGTCGCGGCTGTCAGCCAGGTCCGCGAGGGGGTGATCTGGATTCAAGAGATGCTGGCCCGCGAAGATGTCATTCAGATGTACTCGCACGCAACAGTCTTCTGCTGCCCCTCGGTCTACGAACCGTTCGGGATCATCAATTTGGAGGCAATGGCCTGTGAAACGGCAGTGGTTGCCTCGGCGGTTGGCGGGATCAAAGAAGTGGTCGTTCCCGGCGAAACTGGTGTGTTGGTCGACTTGAGACTCAAAGAAGGAACCTTCGACCCGGAAGACCCGGCCAAATTCTCAGCCGACCTAGCGGCAGCCATCAATGACGTCGCGCTCGATACGAAACGACGCGAGCGTTACGGGAAAAACGGAAGGCGTCGCGTTGAAGAGCATTTTAGCTGGCGTGCGGTTGCCCAGCAGACGTTGGAGTTGTATCAGTCGCTGTTGAAGTAAGGCGACGAGGCGGTGAGGCGCAGCATTGAAGAGGCGACGAGGCGGTGAGATGCGGAGACGATGAACCGAGATCATCGCCTCATCCACTCCTCGGTTCATCGCCTCATCGTTAGTCGCGCATCCGCGACTTCATCGCCCGTTCGATGTCGCGCTGCGACTCGCGTTTGGCGATGTCTTCGCGCTTGTCGTAGAGCTTCTTCCCTCGGGCCACGCCAAGTTCGACTTTGGCCCAGCGTCCTTTGAAATAGATCCGCAGCGGAACCAGGGTGAGGCCTTTTTGGCGCACTAAGCCGTTCAGGCGGCTAATCTCGCGCCGGCTCAACAGAAGTTTACGGGGCCGCACCGGGTCGTGGTTGAAATACGTGCCCGACTGCTCGTAGGGCGAGATATGCATATCATAGAGGAGGATTTCGTCGTTGACCACCCGTGCATAACTGCCGCGCATGTTCAGACGACCGGCCCGTACCGACTTGATCTCGCTGCCGGTGAGAACGAGGCCAGCTTCAATACTCTCCTCAATATGGTAATCGTGCCGGGCTTTGCGGTTTTCGGCAACCATGCCCGGACTCTTTGTATTCTTGCTCATGTAGATCCCCTGACAATCGAGGCCAAACCCAAAGAGCGCAAAGGAACTATGCTCTTTCCTTTGCGCCCTTTGCGCTTATCTGCTCGGGAAAGTCTCTCGTTCGAGGAGGCATTATAGCATGTTCGGTTAGAGCTGTGCTCGGTCTATTGGTCGATATCAGGCTGTGTCAACGTGGGATGTCAGTCGTGGCTCAGATGCCAATGCGCCGCAGATCTGAAGCTATCTGCGGCGCATTGGTTTGCGCATAAGTCGTTAGCCTATTCTTGGAGGGCGATAACGGAACCTGTCATCTATCTGATGAGGTTTAGATTATCATGTGGCGGAGGAGTGCGGCCCGACGGCTGGGACAGCCGTAAGCTGCTCATCCAATGGTTGTTTTTCATCGACGTGTGTAGGCCAAAAGAATAAGATGAGCGTCAGAATGACCAATGCTAATATCAACGGCAACAGACTCCAGGGGCCGTCGAGACCCAACGCCGTGCCGACATTGCGGGCGATATCGCCTTGTTGCCATGCTGGCAGCACATACCCGGTCCAGGTTTCTCGAATGGCGTCGGTTGGAAAAAGCTGTCCTGCCATCGCCTCGACCCAGGTTAAGGCCACCGAAGCCATCACAAGCAGCATGCAGATCAGACGTGGAACAATGACTCCTGCCGCTTCGCTGCTACGACGAAACCCTTGCCAGAGCGCTTGGATCGCCGGGGCCGCGCCGATAGCCAGGAAGGGCAGGGCGGGAACAATATAGCGTGGCCCGGCGGCAAACCCGCCCCACCACATGATTGAGGAAGAATAGAAGAGCACAATGCTAACTGCGCTGAGCAGCGCAACCCATAGCTCGGCGCGCAAGCGACGACTCCGCCACCAGATCACAAACCCAGGGATTGATAACAGCAGCCAGGGCGCACGTATGAACAGCCCGCGAAAAAACCCGAAGGTCAG
>JAKSDJ010000450.1 GCA_022360155.1 Chloroflexales bacterium
GCTAAAGACAAATCCCAAAGTGTTGCACCCGGTTATCACGCCGGGTGAGGGTTGAAACCTCTATATATGCGTGTACTGCTTCCGCATCCTGATGTTGCACCCGGTTATCACGCCGGGTGAGGGTTGAAACCAGTATCCAACATAGCTAAAGACAAATCCCAAAGTGTTGCACCCGGTTATGGGGTATGGCAACGATTCGTACATTTTTGGGCCACAGAACATAATGTGCAGCACCGGTGCCCAAACTCTGCCACAAACATGCCTTAGCGGCAGAGTTCTCCCCCGTATGTGGTATATTAGCGGCAGCGTTGATGGTCGTAACGGGCCAAAAACTCTGCCGCTAATATGACTCTGCCGCTAATCCGGCTGTGAGGGGCTCATGGAAACTGCTATCGCTGCATGGGAACAACACCTGCTCCGATCCTCCAAGCTTTCGGCCAACACGATCACCGAGTACATCCAGGATATCAGGCGCTTCGCCGCTTGGTTGCGCGACCAGGAATGTACAGCCACCGTTGATGATCTCACCGTCGGCGACGCGAAAGCGTATCGTGATGCCTTGCTAGGGTGCGGCCGGTCGCCGGCCACTATCAACCGGGCCCTTACCAGTCTGGCGCTGTTCTGTGATGCAGCGGGCCGGCTGGCCGACAACCCGTTTCGGATTGTAGACCGGATCGATCGGGTTGAACACGCACCCCAAGCGCTGAACCACCGTGCCTGGAATGCTGTGCGACGAGCGGCTGAACAGGCCAGCCGGCGCGATCACGGCTTGACGCTTGCGCTGGTCTGCCTGATGCGCTTTGCCGGGTTGCGGGTCGGCGAGGTCGCTGCGTTAGAGGGTTCTGACCTGCTGCTTTCGCCGCGGCGCGGGACGGTGATCGTGCGGCGTGGCAAAGGCCTCAAACATCGTGAAATCCCACTCATCAGCGACGCTCGCGCGCCGCTGCTCCGCTACCAGGACCACCGCCGGCAGCTCGCCGAGCGCTGGGCGGCGCGGGCCCTGCTACGGCATCAAACTCCACCCGCATGGTCGGAATGGCCCCAAGGGCGCGTGTTCCTGGGCCAGCGCGGGCCATTGACTGAGCGCGGCATTCGTGACATCGTGGCGAAAATCGGCATGGCAGCGAAACTCGACGCTCCATTGAGCCCGCGTGATTTGCGCCATACATTTGCGACCGCGCTGCTCGACCCAGCCGCTTACGGCATCGATCGACCAGCGCTGCCGCTGACTGCGGTGCAGGATCTGCTTGGGCACGCCGATCCAGCCACGACTGCCATCTATACGAAAGCCGCGCCTTCTGATCTGGCGCGCATGCTGGGGGAAGCCGCTGACTGAGGAGGAGACCAGACTCCATGACGGCTATCCAAGATACGGCCTACCCACGGATTCGCAGCAGCTTGACCATCCATGAACTGGCCGAGATCTACACGCCATCTATCGCCGACGTTGCCCAGGCAAGACGCGCCGCACGCGGAGCAGGGCCTCAGCTCGGGTTCCTCGTGTTGCTCAAGACCTTTCAGCGCCTCGGCTATTTTCTCCCGTTAACGGATGTCCCGACCGTCATTATCATGCATATCGCTGCCGCCGCCCACCTGAACGCGACACCCGCCGACCTTGCACGCTATGATGTCTCTGGCACCCGACGCCGCCATCTGGCTGTCATTCGCGCATTGCTCCAGGTTCAAGGCGCTGGCCCAGCCGCTCGCCATGTGATGGTGCGCGCAATGGCCGAGGCGGCGCAAACTAAAGACGCGCCGGCGGATCTGATCAACGTGGCTGTTGAGGAGTTGGTGCGCCAGCGGTTCGAGTTGCCGGCATTTGACACTTTCAACCGGGCTGCTCACCGCATTCGCACCGTTGTCCAACGTGGGTTCTATCGTCACGTTGCCGCGCGCCTCCATGCGCCGACATTGACGGCCATCACGCAGATGTTTGTCGTGAACCCGGACACTCAGCGATCGGCCTGGGAGTGCGTCAAACAGGCTGCCGGCAGTGCAACCCTCAGCCACCTGCGCCAACATATCGAGCACCTCTTGTGGCTGGAAACGCAGCCGGGAACGGCCAGCCTCTTGGCCGGGATTCCCGATATCAAGGTGAAGCACTTCGCTGCTGAGGCCAAGACGCTCGACGCCGCCCGGATGCGTGAGCTCGAGCCACTGAAACAGGCCACGCTAGCGATTGCACTCGTGACCGTTCAGCGTGCGCGGGTTCGCGATGACCTGGCCGAGATGTTCATGAAACAAATGAGCAGCATCCACACAGCCGCACGGGCGGCATTGAAGACCTATCGCGATGAGCATGCCCAACAAACCGATACCCTTATTACGACGTTGCGCGATGTGGTCGTGGCCTACCGCTCAGACGGTAGTGCCGTCCAGCGATTTGCGGCCATTGATGGCGTGTTAGGCACATGGAGCGAAACCGTGCTTGCCCAGTGCGATGCGCACATCGCATCCACCACCAACAGCTACCTCCCGTTCCTTTGGCCCTGCTACCGAAGCCATCGCGCCACACTCTTCCGGCTGCTGCGAACCCTGGAGCTTGATACCACGACCACCGATGATGGGTTGAAGGACGCGATACGGTTTCTGCTTGCCAATGAAACACGAACCGGGGACTGGTTGCCAACTGCGCAACCACGTATGCTCCAAGGCGGTAAGACTGAGCGCACACCGCTGGTCAAGCTGCATTGGGTACCAGATGGTTGGTGGCGGTTGCTCACCGACGTGCGGCCTATTCCGACCCTTCCCGCCCGTGTCCGTCGGCAAGCCTTCGAGGTTTGCGTCTTCTCGGAAGTGATGTGGGCGCTGAAATCGGGGGATTTGGCCGTGCGGGGCAGCGATGCCTTTGCTGATTATCGCGAGCAGCTTATTCCGAAAGCCGAGTATGATCGCACGGTCGCCGCCTACGGCGCGATGGTGGGTTTTCCGATCGACGGGGCGGCCTTCGTTGACCACGTCAAAGCTCGACTGGCTGCACGAGCCCAGGCCACTGATGCAACCTTTCTGAGCAACCAGGCGGGCAAACTGGTCCAGGGAGAACCAGTGATCACTCGCCCAAAGGCTAAGTCCGAACCGGAGGAACTGCACGCCTTGGAATCTCGCTGGTCCGACCTCCTTACACCTGTCAATATCCTCGATCTACTGGCCGATACCGATCATTGGCTGAATTGGACGCGCTGCTTTCGGCCTATCTCCGGGCATGAGAGCAAACTGGCCGATGCCCGCAATCGCTATCTGGTCGCGACCTTATGCTATGGCTGTCACATCGGTCCTAGTCAACTGGCACGGGCGATGGACGATCTCAATCGACGGCAAATTGCCTGGGTGGACCTCCGCCACGTCACCGAAGAGGCGCTGGACCAGGCAATCCGCATCGTCATCAATGGCTATAATCGCTTTCTGCTGCCCAAACACTGGGGCGATGGGCGCAGTGTCTCTGCCGACGGAACCAAGTGGGATATCTATGAACAGAATCTCCTGGCCGAGTATCACATTCGCTACGGCGGCTATGGAGGCATTGGCTACTACCACGTCTCTGACACCTACATCGCATTGTTCAGCCACTTTATTCCCTGTGGTGTGTGGGAAGCAGTCTATATTCTGGATGGGCTACTCAAACAGCAGTCGGACATCCAACCGAATATCATCCACGCTGATACGCAGGGTCAGAACGAAGCGGTGTTCGGTCTCGCGGCGCTGCTGGGCATCCGGCTGATGCCGCGCATTCGCCAGTGGAAGCACCTCACGTTCTACCGCCCCAGCCGCGATGCGACCTATACGCACATTGATGAGTTGTTTACCGATACGATCGACTGGAATCTGATCGCTACGCATCTGTCCGATATGCTGCGGGTGGTGCTCTCGATCAAAGCCGGGCGCCTGACCCCTTCAACTATTCTGCGGAAACTCAGCACCTACAGCCAGAAGAACAAGCTCTACCAGGCAATTCGTGAGCTGGGGCGAGTGATCCGCACGGCGTTCCTCCTGGAATATATGAGCGATGAAGCATTGCGGATCATGATCAACGCGGCGACCAACAAGAGCGAATCGTTCAATAATTTTGCCAAGTGGTTAGCATTTGGAAGCGATGGGACGATTCGTACCAATGATCGTGATGTCCAGCGCAAGATCGTCAAATACAACCACCTCGTCGCAAACTGTGTGATCTTCTACAATGTCTTCGCGATGAGTAACGCGCTGGCAGAGATGGAGCGGAAGGGTGAACGAGTGAGTGATGAGGTGTTGGGTGCGATCAGCCCATACCTCACGCAGCATGTGAATCGCCTGGGGCGATATGTGTTGAATACCAAGCGGCGGCCAGCGACGCTCAACTATGATGTCTTCACTCGCTCGGCGCCAGAAAAGAAGAAGTCCCAGGAGTCCTTTGCAGGAGCGTAGGGTCCACATTATGTTCTGTGGCTCAGTTACGCACGAATCGTTGCCAACTCTCTATTTGCCAGTAGGGTTTTATAGTTTGGCTCTGCTGCGTGCGGACTTTGGCATACCAAGGGCGGAAGAGCAATGTGTGACATATCGCAACTCCGAAGGACTCCGCCCTCGTGTCCCCGCCTCTGCGCCTCCAAGCGTGCAGCCGTGTGTTGTGCTATCGCCATTGCTTATTACCCATCACTTCGCTGTGCGGCCCGACAATAAGCATAGGGCCGCCTGTTGCATTGACCAGTGACTCAAAGTCATTTATCATTAACTCCAGTTAATCCAGTATTACGATATTTTTGTGCATTGCTCAAAGCATTCAGTGCTGTGCAGAGGGGCGGATTCACGATGCAAACAACGATCAACGGCACATTGTACACTGTATCTCGATGAGGCGGCGGTCGAGCTTATTCGCGAACAGGCGCATCTGACCGGAACCAAACTTGTCTGTGGTGCGGGTGTCTGTGGCGCCTGCACTTGTTGGACGGGACACCGGTGACCAGTTGCCTGTTGCCGGCCCACACGCTCGAAGGCCGTAGCGTACAGACAATCGAGCATTTTGGCCCAGAGCTGCACCCGATTCAGCGCACCTTCGTGGCATGTGACGCCCTCCAGTGCGGCTTCTGCACGCCAGGCTTTGTCATCGCGGGAATCGCTTTTTACAAGAAGGGCGGCAACGACTGCCCGGCGCGGACCGGACACCACCAGCACGGCGTGGTCTTCGATCTAGGCCCCTGCGTGTTCTCCCATCCGGCAACCCTGGGCATGGCATTGCTGACCTACGCGGCCGAGGTCGAGAGCCATGGCCAAGGCCGTCGACCCATCACCGCGCTCTTCGGCGTCGGGTCTGACCCGTCGCGCAATTACATGCTGAACGAAGGTGAACTGCTAACCCGCAGCCTGCTGCCCCCGCCGGTGTCGGGCGAGCAGGCTGCCTACTTCCGCGCCATCAGCCGGGCCGCCGCCGAGTGGCCGCTGGTCGAGGCGGCGGTTCACCTGGTGGCCGATGCCGGCACGATTCGCTTCGCGCGGGTCGGCGTCGGCGGTGTCGCCAACATCCCGTTGCGCTTCCCTGCCGTCGAGGCGACGCTCGTCGACCAGCCGGCTACAGCCGAAACCTTCGCGCGCCGCCGCCACCGCAACCGATGGCGGCGCGCCGCTGCCGCTGAACGGCTACAAGGTGGAGTTGCTGGCCCGCACCGTGCTGGAAACCATCGAGCGCGCGGCACAAGGATAGATCGAAGAGTGGATGAGTGGATGAGCAGAGGAGCAGAGGAGCAGAGGAGGCGAAGAAGCCGCGTCTCGTCGCGTCCGCGCTTCATCCCCACCCCCGCCTGCGTTCAAGGATGGACAGAACGTTTGGGCGAATGAGTCGTTTGAGGCGGAGGAATGCGCGTGTTGACCCTCACCCCCAGCCCTCTCAAGTGTAGACTTTTTTGACAGAGCGCATTCTGATGCGGAAAACACCTCTTTCATGTAATTTGTCATTTTCCGCGCCCTCATGCGGAATTCGTCCATCGAAAGGTAAAAAACCTACACCTGAGAGCACCCCCAGTCCCTCTCCCGCCCCCCTTGATCCCCCGCACGCGGGGGTTGAGGAAGAAGGGTGACTCAGGCGCGTTTGCGGCAACCGATGGCGGTCGATGGTCATGACGAACATCTTTTCTGTCCGCCCCTAATGAAATTTGACAATCAGCAGGGGTAGCATACGTAGTGCCGCCTTCAGGCTGCTGTGCTGCTGTAAAACCGCCTAAAGGCGGCACTACGGACACCTCCCCCTATTACCGGTTTTGATCGTCAAAATCCATAAGGCTATCGTGGTAAGGGGTATGTCACCTTGCGGCTAGCCACAGCTTTGCTCGTTTAGGGCCTATTCCCATCAGCTGCGCCTACCTCACTCCTCAACTGACGCAAACCCCTCGTACGCGGGGTCTACCTGTCGGGCACAGGCGCCGGGAGCGCCACCGTCGTTGACGCAGGCCAGATACGCGTCGGTCGTACGCTGCGCCGCCTCTAGTTCCGCTTTCAAGTCGCCGCCCTGCAAGGCATGATCTAATGCTTGGTAGAACCAGAAGTAATCTGTAGCTTCAGGTTCGGACGCTGCCGTGGCTGGCTGCTGGTTGAGCAGGTCGATGTATCTTTGATAGATCGCCCGAAGTTCGGGACTCATCTGTGACCGTGAGACAGATGTGTCCGATGTGGCAACCGAGGTGCGCACCGGAAACACTCTGCTCTGGAGCAGGGCTGCTTCACTGCTCAAATAGTTTATCCATGACCAGCACGCCTGTGGATGGAGCGTGGCGGCGACAATATGCAGTCCACGGACTTCAAAATCGTTCACTGTTAACCGGCTATCGCCCAGCGGAAGCGGAGCAAGGGATATCGTGAGTTCAGGCAAGGCCTCAACCCCAAATGCACCGCTGAAATCGGTTCTCAACCACATGCCCACTTGTCCAGCGGCAATCAGGTTGTTTGCATCAAGACTATTCGGAACGCCCTGCCGGTAACCATAAATCTCTGTATGCGGTGATGTGTTGCGCAAGAGATCAAGATAGGTGTGCATCACTGCGACGGCTGTCGAATCAGTCAAGCGCATCGCGAGGGCGCCATCTTCTCGTGCATCAACCAGTGATGCCCCAGCCCGATCCAGGAAGAACTGAATATCTGGCGTATGGAAAGCGGGGGCGGCATAGCCATAGCGTTGAGTTGTCCCCGTTCCACGCGTGATCTCCTGCGCAGCGCCAACAAAATCGTTCAACGTCCAGTCAATCGTGGGCGGGGCTACTCCTGCTGTCTCAAAGGCGGAGCGATTGTAGTTCAACGTATCAAACTCCACCGCATAGGGCAGACCATGGAGCGCCTCCCCGTTTCGGTAGGGTGCGAAGAGTGCAGGAGGGTAATCACCAACGTCGATGTTGGCATCGGCCTCGATCAGCGGCTGAAGGTCGAGCGTGCGCGGGATTGTCGCTGGGGCAAGTTGCCCGAAGTGCTGAAAACAGTCGACGGCGGCTTCATCATAGGTATCAAATACCTCTGTACCAAAGGCTATTGGCTCCAGCAACTCAACGAAGATGTTCGTCTGCGCTTGGTTGAAGCGTTCAACAATCGGTGGAAAGGTGCGGGAGTCCATCCACGCAGGAGCGAAACGGATAGTTGTTGCGCCATCTGGCGCTTGGGGGACGATGGGCAGTTCGACGACCAATGGACGTGAATCAGGTGTGGGCTCCGGGGTTTGCACTACCGCTGCAATCTGGGTTTCGAGATTGGCTTGGGCTTGGGCAAGAGCCGCCTCCACTGCCGCACCGTCCAATACCGCATCGAGCGCATCGCCCAACGGATTCCAGACCGAGATCCGCTGACCGAGGCGAGGTGAATGCAGCGGCGGCGCAGGTTGGGTAAGCGCCTGCTCGATCATTGGGCTTGTCACGGCATCCAGCATATTCCAGTATCCGCTTTGCTCCGCAGCTGCTTTGCGCGCTGGGATCAAACTGGCGGGATCAAGCTCTTCAATTGCAAGGTCGATCTGCTGCTGGCTCAGATACGCGATCCAGCGCCAGGTCGCTTCAGGGTGTTGGGCGCCCCGACTAATGCCATAGCCCAAGACAGCACTCGGCCAGAAGTACGCGGACGGCGGATAGGGGATTTTGCCAACGGTGAAATCAATTGCTGTGCCGCTCGTGATCTCCTGGAAGTCGGCGCTGGGCCATAGCCCCACCTGTTGGTCAATGATGAGCTGGAGTGGCTCGACGGCGTCCGCACCGTGATCAAACGGCACATAGACTGCGCCTGTTTCAACGAGGGCTACTGTGCGTTCGAGGGCTGCGGCAATCTCAGAGGTATCCAACTGCAGGTCTTCCGTTGTGGCGGACAAGAGTTCACTGTCACGCGCCTCTAGCTCGGCCATCATCACCGCTGTGAGCGTTCTTCCAGGAAGCAGCCCATATCGTTCCGTAGCGCCACCCCGCTGTACCGCCAGCGTCTCGGCAGCGGTTGTCAGATCGTTCCAATCCCAATTGGGCGTAGGGCGCGGCAGCCCACTGGCGGCCCAAAGCTCCTGATTGTAGGCGAGGAGTGGCATGAGCACGGTGTGGGGCAGCACATACTGGTTCGTCGGACTCGTGCTTCCGAAGGCGCGAGGGTAGAAGTCGCCCCGGTCGAAGTCAGGATCAGCCTCCATCAGTGGCGCCAAGTCAAGCAGATATGGTTGGCTTTCAGTCGGATCGAAGAAGAGCAAATCAACGGAATCGGCAGCGCCAAACTGCTGCCGAAGCTGCTGATCGCGAGTTTGTGGTTCTGTGGCTGTCCCCCTATCTAATTCGTCAAGTGCAACGAATTGCACCTGGACATCTGGATTATCGCTATTGAACCGGGCAATCAGCGGATCATACCGGGGCCGCAGCGAACTGACGCTTGCGAAGCCAATCGTCGTGACGTCCGCATCCTGCGCGGAACTCGCTCGGGGCGGTGACGGCGGTGTTGCCAAGGCGCAGCTACTCAGGAGCATGCAGAGGAGCAACACGCAGCTTGTGGCTGAGTACAAAGAGCACTTCATAATATCCTTGTTATCGTCCAATACGCATCTCATGATGATATGCGATATATCCCATATTGGGAGGTCAGGTTTGATCCCCGCTCCGAGATTGGAAAAGGGGCAAGGGGTGAGGGAATCAAACATACTATAATCATCTCAACTTGGTCGGGTCCGGATTAACAGCGAACGTAGTACACAAATATGAATTCTATTACAACAATGGTGTTGAATCGTGCCATGTTCAACACC
>JAKSDJ010000566.1 GCA_022360155.1 Chloroflexales bacterium
GATCATTCTTTATTATACCGCCAGTTTCAACGAGAAGATGGTTAAGAAGTGGCGGCTTTTGGCTTGTCAGCTAACTGAAAAGCGATAGTGTATTGACATAATCGGTTTTTTTACTTCAGATCGATAATACCACGATTAGCTTCCAGGAGTTGGCCTCGCACTCCATTTTCCAGATCCCAAATCCAGAGCTCCGTAGCGCTACGCGGTGTGATGGCGCTAAGGCCACGTAAGCCTGACGCTGGTTGTGATGCAACAACGTAAGCTAGGCCATCTCCCGCCGTTGTGGCGCTGCCCAGCGTGTTCAGACTCTGACCGGCAGCCAACAACTCGTCGCGCTCACCTTTTCCGCGATAGCGATAGAAGGTGTAATCTTGAACAACTGTACTGGCGCAACGTGTTGTCAGGTATAAGAGCGTCCCGTCATCGCTCCAAGCTAACGGGCGTGTCCAGTAAGGATGCAATGGTTCATTCGAGACGATTGTCCGTGCGCTGGCTCGTGGTGTGGCGGTCGGTTCTGTGACAGTTGCAGTGGTTTCTGGCGTCACTGGATCGCTTACTGTAACATCGGGTGAGGGCTGGCTTGTTGGAGTGGCGGTTGGAGTCATCGTCGGCGTTTCGGTTGCAGTAGCCATGGGAATCTTAGCAGATTCGCCGATTGTTGCTTGCAATGTTCCCGCTGCATCAAGGATCAGCAGATCGGCTCCAGGGATATCGGCACGGATCGCTTCAATTGCAGTGTTTTTTCCATCGATGGAGGTCATAGGGCGACCCAGGGATCTGTAACGTACATCTCCCGTATTGTCAAGGAGCAGGTCGGCGCCGATCTCTCGTTCACTACCATCTGGGCGGAAAAGGAATAGCGTATTGCGACCATCCTGTGCACTTGCAGTGTAGACGAGGGAACCGTCGGCCAACCATTGCGGGGCGAAGCGACTCCACTCATCACGCTCCTGTTGATTCCCCAATAACCGAGCGATACCTCCCTCCGTTGGAATAACCCAGATATTGCGTTGGGTTGGGGCAAGACCTGTCTCATCAACACTGAAGGCAATCAGTGTGCCATCAAGATTAAAGGCAGGATCGGCGCAGTTGACGCCAACAGTGGCAAGCTGGCGTGCGTTTGTGCCGTCGGTGTTCATGATCCAAAGCGTGCTGGGAGCGGCAAATGCTGTCTCGAAGGGATCGAGTCCAGGGGCCGCACGGCAAAACGCCAAGCGACTGCCATCAGGACTCACCGCCAAGTCAGTTTCGACCTCGGCTGAACGGGTCAAATTGATGGCGGTTGCATTTACTGGAGTCAAGCCTTGCGGAGTGGCTCTAGGCGCACCAGGCGAGTCGCTCGTGCCGGACTCGGTGCGCCAGATATCACCATCGAGCAAAAAGAAGAGGGGGCGCGGTGGTTGCGCCAGACCACTGCCACTGGGTAGCGTTAGCATATCACTGGTTGAAACGAGCGGCGATGCTCGGGCAACTTCGACAATCAAACGCAGAGGATTTTCAGAAATTGCAAGACGATATGGTAGCGCTTGGTCGAGTGCAATGGCTAGCGTGGCTCCAGCGCTATCTTGTTGATTGAAACGAAACGTCGCATTGCGTACGACCCGTGTGTTGGAAAACGTCAAGGTTTTGGTAAGCGGTGATGCCGCGAAAGCATCGTCATGGAGCCAGTTGGGCAGATCGACTACGAGTACATATGCGCCGGGAGCATTGGGTTCATTATTAGCGAGCATGTAGTCATCCTCGCTAATACAGGAAGCCGTTGCGCTCAATGATGTCGAGTCGGGCGATAACTCGAAGTCAAGGACTAGACGCTCGAAGGCTGGGAACCCCTCAGTTGTCGTCTGTTTCAATTGGGCCGAGAAACGTCCGCTAGTCACATCACCGGTTGTCTGATTGCAAAAGCTGAAACCCCGTAGAGCCGGATTGGGCGTTGGTGTCGGCGGAAGCGGTGTGGGTGTTGGCGAAAACGTTGCAGTAGGTGTTGGCGCCGGTCCTTCGGTTGGTTCAGGCGTATTGGTAGGTAATCCTGTCGGCGAGGGCAAAGCCGTCGCTGTTGCGGATGGTGTGCCAGCAATAATTGTTTCGATGTTGGCGATTTGTTCTCGCTGGCCTACTGATACCTGTTCGCAGCTTGTCAGGAACAGGAATAAGAGGGCAATGCCCAGAGGACGAACACGTGTCATGCAATTTACCGCATATTCAGAGGGATGCAATCAATCACCGGGTAGAATCACTTTGATCCAACCACGCCGCATCGCGTAGACAACAGCCTGCGTACGGTCATTGACTGCCAACTTACGCAAAATTGAGGAGACATGATTCTTTACCGTTTGGTTGCTGATGTCCAGAAAAAGTGCGATTTCTTTGTTGGTTCGTCCTGCCGCAACCAGTTCGAGCACTTCCAGTTCGCGCGGTGACAATGGTGAGTAAATGCTTTGGGTGTCTTCATCAACAACCATTTGGCGGAATGCAGCTAGTACCTGGGAGGCAACGTCTGGAAGCGAAAGCACTAATTCGTTAATGGGATATTCGCCCTTCCGCACATCATAGAGTGTGTGCAGTAAATCTTCCCATGTGACGTTGCGCGGCAGGTAAGCGGCTACTCCCGCGCGGATCGCCTTAACGACGTGTTGCCCATCCATAAATGCGCTGAGCAATACGACGCCAACGTGAGGATGGGTCCGCTTGATGGCGCGCGATACCTCTAACCCGTTGACGCCGGGCAGATCGATTTCCATCAAGACAAGGTCTGGGTCGGTATAATCAACGAGTTGGATTGCTTGTTGGCCATTACTCGCCTCACCAGCAATCCGGAAGTCAGAAAGAGCAAGTAAATTTTGGCGCAGCCCCTCGCGAAAAAGCGCGTGGGCGTGGACTAACACAATGGAGGTGATACTCACAGGTGTCTCTCCCTTCGTGCGCGCCCATGCTGTACTTGCCTCAGGCAGCATAGCAACGGTGACGCTATAATCATCGTCCTGGCAAAGTCTGTGTGGTTAGGAACCATACGAAGCGTTTGTGCGCATCGCAGTGCTAATCATCAGCAGCCGAAAGCCTACGAATGTACATGCCTCACCGTTTAGTTTCAGGAATTTGCCTATTATACCCGATACGTTTCGAGAAAACAAGATTGAAAATCGGCTCTTAACGCATGTTCCCATTGATTCAGAGAAGTTCAAAAGAGATGTTTATCGGTTGACGAAGTAGCATCGAGCATTGCTCAAGAGACGCAAAACGTGTTTAGCGAATGGACATGGGCATGATGATATGGATATACCCCTCCTGGCCAACCGGCTTGAATACACCAGGGCTTTGCGGTGTTTGGCTCTCTAATGCGATCTGAGAGGTTTTGATCGCTGAGAGTGCATCGGCTAAGTATTTGACATTCAGTGCAATCTGGCCGGACTCGCCATGGATCATCGCATCAAGCTCGCCTGTGTTGTCGCCGACTTCGGCAGCATTCGTGCTCAGCACGAGGCGGCCTGGCCCGAGCTCGCCGCCTGGTTCCATCGTGACTTTGACGATATTTTGGCTAATGGTTGCAAAGAACGACGCCAGTTTTACCGCCTTGGCTAGTTCCTGGGTTTCTAGAACCGTACGTGTAGCATACGTAGCGGGGATAATCCGTTCAAAGTCTGGGAAGCGTCCGTCAATCAGGCGTGATACCAATTCTGCCGTGTCTGTGTGGAAGAGAACCTGACTGCCGCCAGGGGTTACGGTGAGGGCGACCGGACTCTCCGCATCGTTGATGATTCGCGCAAGTTCGTTCAAGGCGCGAGCCGGCACAATAAATTCCTGAGCGTTGGCGACGGATTCGGGCAATGATACAATCCGACGGGCCAAGCGAAACCCATCGGCGGCATCAAAGATGACGCTTGAATCTTGCAAACGGATCAGCACGCCGGCCAGTACCGGGCGGGAGTCATCATTGGCTGCTGCAAAGGCGACTTGCTCAATGGCTTCACGTAAGACATCGGGAGGCAAACTGATTGCTGGATCACGGTCGAGCACAGTTGGGATGGTTGGGAACTCTTCGGCTTCGATGCCCTTGATATGTGTTGTGAATCGGGAGCATTCGAGCTTCAATGTTTGTGTTCGTGCATCGAGGGTCAGCATGACTCGATCATTGGGCAGGTTGCCCACCACATCACTCAAGAGCTTCGCTGGAACGGTCACTGCGCCATCTTCTTCAATCTGAGACCCTATCCAGCAGGTAATGCCTATTTCGAGATTTGTCGCTGCCAGTTTCAGCCGCCCGCCATCTGTTGCGAGCAGTACATTCGATAAAACGGGCAATGTGCTCTTGCCGGCAACAGCATGACTAACAGTTGCCAAGCCACGCTTAAGGTTCTCCTGGAGACACGACAGCTTCATACGATCAGTACTCCTATCAGCTTGTTGCCGTGTAGCAACGCAGTCACTCTGCACCGCACGCCAGCACAAAGGGCGTGATTAACAGAAAAGAGGCAGAATGGACAGCATTATAGCACACGTCACCGGCAACAACCAACCCTGATCGCTGATAGTTAAGATTACATGTCGCACTGCGACGGAGTGGCTTTGCCGCGCTGCCAAAACACTACAGCATTATTCTCGGTCCATAATACATTATCGTTAAACACACTCTGATAATACATTTGACACCGCTGTGGCCTCTGGCGTAGAATGTAACAGGATACAAACAGCGCTAAGAAAGCATATCAGTGCTCTATAACATTGACAGAATACGTGCGAATTGTTTGATAATATCTGGCGAAACTGATAAAACGTGTACTTGTGTGAAGGTATTATTCCGTTCGGAAAGGGATTTGGTGAAACCTGCAGTTCATTCATCTCTCCTCATAGGCAAGAGTGTCGGACATTTGTAATATCTCTTGCTCCTATCGCCAAAGCTTGGCGTATGACTATGCCGTGTGGCTAGACATCGACCTCTATCGGTAGTTTATGGCGTCGCTGTCGCATAACTTTTGAGAATCGCGTGAATCTGGCAGTCGTCGCAGCTTCTGTGCGCATAGGAATGGCTATGTTTTAGCGATACTTCTGCCTCAGATGGCATTTAAGTGTTAATAACAGAGAGACAGCCTCTGTTATCCTTGCAAGTGAGCGAGCATGCTTTATCAAACCGCTCTGCAGTTGGTTCAACGTTGTATCCCGTTTCATGATTGCGTGTCGTCAATCAACACCTGTGTTCTGAAGGAAAACGAAATGGAAATTACCACACGGCGGGGAGAGATTTTACGTGAAGCCACGCCGCTGGCCGTACTCTGCGTTTGGGAAGATGAGCAACTCCCGCCTGAAGTAGCTGCCCTGGTCGAAACCGATGACTTTCGTGGTTGGTTTAAGCAGTTGTTAGTGTTATATCCGTGTGGGGCGTTGCCCGCGCGGCGTCTCTTGCTTGTAGGATTAGGCAAGCGTAGCAAGGCTACAGCTGATACGGTGCGCCAGGCAGCCGCGCTGGCTGCTCAGAAAGCCCACGAATTGCGATTGACCCATTTTGCTGCGAGCCTTCCGGTCAATGAAGCGCTAACGCCTGAAGTTTCCGCTCAAGCTTGGGCCGAAGGGGCTGAATTGGGCCTCTACCGCTATCTTCTCTATAAGAGCGCTCCGGAGCCTGAACAGAAGCATCGTGTCGAACAGCTGCTTATGTTGGTTGAGGACGATGTCAAAATGGTCAATACTGGCCTCAAGCTGGGTCAGATGGTCGCCCGCGGCGTCGCCCTTGGACGCGATCTGGCGAATGGACCGGGTAACAGTATCACGCCGACCCATCTGGGCGAGGTTGCGCAGGAGATAGGCGCTCGGTTGGGGATGCAGGTCACAGTGTTGGGGCTCGAAGAATTGCAGTCCCAAGGTTTTGGCGGAATCCTTGCTGTTGGCCAGGGTTCGGCGCAACCGCCGCGATTCATTGTCATGGAATATGGGCAGGCTCAGAAAGGGCGTCCTACCATCTGTCTGGTCGGCAAGGGTATTACCTTCGATACCGGCGGTATTTCGATTAAGCCTGCCGAGAAGATGGACAATATGAAGATGGACATGGGCGGCGCCGCAGCGGTGTTGGGAACGATGCACATCGTGGCTGAACTCGGATTGCCGCTGCATGTCATCGGGCTGATTAGCGCTGCCGAAAACATGCCTAGTGCTACAGCTTACAAGCCGGGCGATATTATCAAAACCTTGAGCGGCCAGACTGTCGAAGTCTTGAATACCGACGCCGAAGGGCGGATTGTGCTGGCGGACGCCCTCTATTATGCGCAACGCTATCAGCCTCATGCCATCATCGATCTGGCTACGCTCACCGGCGCTGTTATGGTTGCGCTTGGGCCGCATGCGATAGGGATGATGGGGAATGATCAGGCGCTCGTTGACCGGTTAACTCGGGCTGGTGAGGCAGCTGCGGAACGGGTTTGGCAGCTCCCGCTCTGGGATGAATATCGTGAGATGATGAAGAGCGAGATTGCCGATTTGAAGAATACAGGTGGACGGTACGGCGGCGCAATCACAGCCGCCGGCTTTTTGGCGGCGTTTGTCGCTGACTATCCTTGGGTTCATCTAGATATTGCTGGTACAGCCTGGATCGAGCAACCAACTCGATCCTATGTTACGAAAGGCGCAACAGGCGTTGGCATTCGCTTGCTCACGCAGATGCTTCGTGATTTTGCAACGGTTGAGGTTCAATAATTAAAGTTTGAGTGCGACGAGGTGTCGGGGGCTGATTGCTTTTGCAAGCCTCCGACCCATATTTCTACTCTAGAAAGGGGTTTGATCCTGCAAACGGAACTCATATTGAGGGTGCTTCTCTATTATTTGTTATTCACCATGCGCCGGAGGGGCCTTTAGATGGAATCGAACGCCTTTATTGTACGCTTTTGGGGTGCGCGTGGAAGCTATCCTGTACCAGGGCCAAATACATTGCGTTATGGCGGTAATACAACCTGCGTAGAGTTGCAGGTTGGCAAACATACCATTGTCCTGGATGCTGGCACGGGGATTATCAACCTGGGCCATAATTTGTTACAACGCGCAAAACAGAATGGCGGCGCGCCGATCATCGCTACCATTCTGCTGACTCATATGCATCACGACCATACCCAGGGTTTTCCCTATTTCTTGCCAGCGTATATTGGTACGAGCGTGTTACATATCCTTGGCCCACGTACATTTGAGGAAGAACTTGAGGAATCGCTCAAGCACGCGGTACTGCCGCCGAGTTTCCCGGTCGGCCTGAATGAGATGCCCTCATTCAAAGTTGTGCGCAGCCTACGCGAGACAGATACCGTTATTCTCGATCAGGCCCGTGGCGATCTGCGAATCTACAATACTTATCACGATCATATCGGGTATACCCCTGATATGGTTCAGGTGCGTATTCTCAAGAGCTATGCACACCCGCGCAATGGGGTTTTCATTTATCGCATCGAGTGGCATGGCAAGTCGGTTGTCTTTGCCAGCGATACTGAGGGCTATGTTGATACCGATCAGCGCCTAGTCAATTTCGCACGTGACACCGACCTCCTTATTCACGATGCCCAATACTCACAACGTGATTATGCAACGAGCAAGCAGGGGTGGGGGCACAGCACGCCGCAAATGGCCTGTGATGTGGCGCGGCTCTGCGGCGCCAAACGCCTGGTTCTCTTTCACCACGAGCCGCTCTATAATGACGAGATGATTGCGTCGTTGGAACAAGAGGCGCAACAGCTTTTGCCCAATACCGTCGCCGCCTACGAGGGTTTGGACATTGAGCTGTAGCAATCGCTTGCTGGATCACCTGAACGAGACCCGCAGCTTGCGGCGATAACCAGCTCTACTAAACCCTGCATCACAACGCCCTCTCTATTGATGTGCGGACGCTATGCCTTACGCTCAGCGATGACCACGGTCGGTAGTGTAAACAGAAAGTTGCTGCCTGCACCTGGCTCGCTTTCGACCCAAAGTTTCCCGCCGTGGGTTTCCACCACCAGTTTGCAAAACGTTAATCCTAAACCAGTGCCGTCTTTGTGTCGTTGTTCGCCAGCCTGCCCAAATTTGGTGAAGATCTTCTCCCGATATCTTGGCAAGATGCCAACCCCAAAGTCACGCACTGACAGTGTGACCAGCGCCTGCGTATAGACAAGACATGGACGCTGATAACCATCGTTCAGGACAAGAGTTTCGGCTTCGGATGTTGGTTGTGTCGTTGGATTGGCAGCGCTGATAATCACTTGATTGCCCTTGGGACTAAACTTCAGCGCATTGTCGATCAGGTTCTGCAAAACGCGCAGTATCAGCTCGCCGTCCGCATAGACGAGCGCCAAATTGTTGGGCAGATTGAGTTTGATCTTGATGGATTTGTCTTGGGCAATGGGTTTGAATCGGGCAATTGCACGCTCAACGATTTGCTCGACAGACAGCGGCATCCGGTCAAGCGGCATCCGTCCGCCTTCCAACCGACTGATATCGAGAAGCATATTAACCATATTGAGCAGATGTTGCGCACTGCTTTTTGCAATGGTCAAAACATCGCGTTGTAATGGTGCAATATCGCCGCTGACGCCGCGGAAGATCATATCAATCGAAGTCATGATGCTTGTCAGCGGGCTGCGCAGATCATGGACAATCATGCTGGTCAGATCTTGGCGTAGCCGCTCGGTCTCTTTGGCAGCAGTAATATCGCGCAGAACCAGGAGAAGAGACAATGCCTCCAGGTTAGCATTAGGCTCGCCGTTAGTGACGTAAGCCGGGTGTTCGGCATAGAACAAAGCGGTATCTGTGGCATCAGCGCCGGTTACGCGCAAAACGGTCCACTCCAGGGTATGCACCGTCGGGGTGGTCTGGTTGAGTTGGCCCTGGGCTTGTTCTGCCTTACCGCGAGCAACAGCGCGCAGCCCTTGGCGTAAGTTGTGCCACTCGGTCTCATTGAAACCAGCGACTGCTTCCCAGTGCTCCAGCAGGTGATCTAGTTCGTGCCCAGCAGGGTTGGAGAGCACCAGCTCGCGGTCGGTCAGACCGTTATTTCCCTGTCCAACGAGGTGTTTGAATGCGCTGTTCGCGACGACAATTCGGCCATCGGCGGTGATCAGCACCATCCCCTCATTGGTCGAGGCCATAATTGAGGCCAACTGTTCATGACCCTGATGGACCTCGCTAAATAAACGTTTGTTTTCGAGCGCAATAGCTGCCTGGCTGGCGAAAAGCGTCAACATTTCTAGATTGGCAGCAGATGGGAGCCCTCCGGTATAGCTCACACAGATTGCTCCTAAGGCGCTCTGGGTTGCCCGTAGCGGAATGGCGACCCAAAACTCCGCTTTATCTGACGGCTTGCCCTCAGCGAGAAAGCGGTCGTTGAGCAGCCGACCATTGCTTATTGCGCGTTGTGCTAGGTTTAGGAGCGCCGTAACCACAGTGCTGTTTTCATTTGTAGGCGGCAAGCCAACCCGAAAGGCGATGTTTATCATGGTCGGTGGCGTGCTTTCAGCAATTGGACCGAGTTGGGAGGGGTCTTCGTCGGTAACCAGCAGGACGACACCGCTTTTCGCTTCGGTCATCTCGACCATGCCGCTGACCGTCAACTTCAAGATTTGGTCGGTGGAGCTCTGTGCCGCGTTGAGGGCCATGCCCAATCCATTGAGCGCCATCATGCTCTGTACGTTGTGTTGCTGCTCGACATAGAGCTGTGCGTTTTCGATAGCAATGGCGGCCTGGTTTGCAAAAATTTCGAGAATCTGCACTTGTTCGGGCGTTGGCAACAAGCCATCCTCGGGCTCATCGACACAGAGCAACCCAAGCAACTCGCCTCGATTGTCGCGCATCAGGCTAAAGAGCGCATTGAACGGATGCCATCCGCCGAGCGGTGTGGGAAGCGTGTCGGGAATATAGAGTTGGTCATGTCCGCCCCACAGTTCAATATAGTCGCTATAGCGGTGGTCGATCAGGTATGTCGCCGGACCGCGTCGGAATTCGGGCCGTAAGAGATCCTGGAAACGACTAAGCGGGGCGCGGGACTGGCGAATGCGCTCAATAGCGCTAGCAGCTGGACCGGTGGCCACAGTGCGCTGCAAAAACGGTTGCGGGGTTCGTTCACGCTTAACCAGGGCAATAACCACACTGCGGAACCCAGTGCTATGGCTCATGACATCTGCAATCTGGTGTAACAAGTTGTCGAGGTGGCGTTCGGCGCGAAGTACGTTACTCAGGCGCAGAATCTCGCGTAGTTGGTTATTGCTGCGGTCTAACTCTCGCGCTCGACGGGCCAGGGCTTGGTCGACTTGGGAGAAGCGCCGGGCGTTCTCGAGGGCAATGACCGCTTGATCAGCTACTGCTTCGAGTAATGTGCGATCTTCTTCAGTAAATGGTGCATCACTCAGCTTGTTCATAACTTCGATGACACCTTCGACTCCGCCAATGCCGCGGAGGGGCACCGCAAGCAACGATCGTGTTGTAAAGCCGGTATCATCGTCAGTAGCCGCATAGAATCTACCATCGGCGCGGGTATCATTGACGATGGCCGCGCGCCCGCTGGTGGCGACGTAGCCGGCAATCCCGACACCTGATGGCAGTCGTTGTCCAATGAGCTTGCTCCCTGCGGGTCCGCTAGCATACGTAAAAACGAGATCGCCGCTCTGTTCGTCGAGCAACAACAGTGATCCTTCTTCAACCTCGAGTAATTCTTGAACCTGCTGCATGATCAATAAGGGCACCCGTGATGGGTCGAGAGTCGATGTGATACTGCGGCTTATTTGATTCAAAGCGGCAAGATGATGAGTCTGTCGTTCGGCATAGGCATAGCGTTGCGCATTGTGGAGCGCTACGGCGGATTCGTTGGCTAAAGTCTGGAAGAGTTCTGCATGCATTGCATGAAATGTTAGATTGGGCGTTGTGTGGAACACACACATAACACCAATCAGTTTGTCATGCAGGATGATTGGAACTCCGAGCCAGGCCAGCGGATTTGAAATGTCGCCGACAATCATCGGGGAGATGCCGCGCCGCTGGCATTCTGTTGTGTAATCATCGGTGTAAATCAGGTGACCAGTATGAAACACCGCACCGGTAAGTCCGGAATTCTGGCGCCAGAACTGGCGGATATTGAAACGTTCACCATTCGCGACGAAGTAGACGAGTTCGAGCCAGTCGTTATCATCATTGGAAAACACAACGAGGAAGTGGGTAGCATCAAGCAGTTTGCGGGTGATCTGGTAGAGTCGATCCAATACCTGATCGAGCTCAAGAATATTGCTCAGTCGAGAAGTTGCCGCGGTCAGGGGCTGGCGCCATTGTGCGATAGGATCTGGCTGATGCCGATGCAGCATGACAATGCTTGGGCCTAATACTCCTGCAAGGGCGAGCAGCGCCTGGCCTTGTTCCGCTTCCCAATTGCCAGGATCGATCCAGAGCCAGCCCTGAAGTTCGCCGCCAACTCGGAGCGGCACATAGCCTGGGCTGTCATCTTCTGTAGCAACAAGCGTACCAGCGGCTAACCGTCGATACTCGTCTTGATTGGGCTGGGGTGTGATGGGTTGCTGTTGGGGGATGAGCAACTGGGGTTGCTCTTCACAGTCCCAGATCAATCCGAAGCGGCATTCGGGCATAATAGCTGCAAGTGCAGCAGCACAACGATGCTCAAGATCAAATAGATCACGAGCCTGAGCGATATCAGCAATGAGTGTAGGCCATGTTTGGTTCAGGCCGGATATTTTGAGCGGTAAATGAATCATAATGTGTAGTTAGGTAGTTGTGCTAGATTAGGATGCGTCCTACGCGCGAGTAGTCAAGAGCGCATACGATGCAATTGTATCTTAGCAGAAGTGAAGCAGTTTGACAATTTTTAATAGATCGGCGGTATTTTTGTTTGACGCGGCTTTAACCGACTGGTATAATCGCTTCGATGCCACAAGCGAGACTTGGAGACCTTTTCATGACCAACCCCTTTGATATAACATATCTGACGACAGCCAGCCCGACCTTTGGACTTTATGCCTGGGCCTTCTTCGCCTTTCAGGTGATTGGTGTTGGGGCAGGCCTCTATTTTGCATTTGGTCGTGCGCGGGGCGAGGCGAACCGGATTCGCAAGAATATGTTCTCGCAACTTGGCATCGCGCTGTTGGTGATGGGGGGGATTGGCGTATTTCTTGCTGTTCTGCGCTTGGCAAATGTAGCAGTTTTCAGTCAACGGTATTGGTTCTATTTGCAACTCCTGGTGGAGTTGGGGTTGGCCATCTATCTGGTCTACTATATACGTGCGGTTTACCCTCGTTTGCTAGAGCGCAGCCAGGCAGGTCGTGCTCGTGGCAATGCTCGCCGCGAAACAGCACGCTCATTTGCTGGTCAGACCATCAAGAATGGTTCATCCGAGACCGTCGAGTCACAGTCGGTTGCAACAACAGGGACTGGTCGCCGCGAAGCTCGTCGTGAGCGTAAGCGTAAGAGCCGCTGATCACTGAGCGCTCAGTCGAACGTCAGTCGTCAACCCGTTTTGCCCCAATCCTCTCTCTTGCTTATCGCGGTTTATATTGTTGGGAAAGTTGCATCGACCTTCAGCGCTGCGGCTAACCGTACTTTATATTCCTCGTGTGGTATCTCCAGGACGCCAAACTGCTGCATGTGATCGTTGACAATAAACTGGGTGTCGAGCAAGACATAACCGCCTCGCCGTAAGCGATCGACGAGATGGACCAGCGCAACTTTGCTAGCATCACGATCATGGCTGAACATACTCTCGCCCGCAAACAAACCTCGAATAGCGACCCCATAGAGGCCCCCAGCCAACCGATTCTCGCGCCAGGTTTCGACACTGTGCGCAAACCCAAACTGATGCAGTTCGGTATAGGCATCGATGATCTGCGGTGAGATCCAGGTACTCTCGCGGCCTGGGCTAGGTGCGGCGCATGCCTCGATCACGGCACGGAAATCATAGTTACAGCGGATCTCAAACCGCCTGCTACGAACTGTTCGGGCGAGGCGTCGGGGAACGCGGAACGTGTCGATCGGGATGATGGCGCGTGGATCCGGCTCATACCATTCAATCGAGCCGTCCTCGTCGGCCATGGGGAAAATCCCTTGACAATATGCGGCAATCAGCAGATTGGGGCTTAGTTTCATCTCACACGGTCAAACCTTGATCAGCCTGGGTTAGGCCTTGGGTAAGAATATGTGTTGCCCATGCTAACAGGGCCAGGGTGCTGATCATCCCAACGCTAATCGTCCAACTCTGGGCTTGAAGGAGCAGCGCGATCCATAGCGGCGCCCCGAGCAACCCATGGATCAGCAGACTGATGGCCAATGTCGCTGGTAGTAATGTGACAAGCATGCTTGGCAAAGCATAGCGATATGTTACTAATAACACATAGAGCAACGCCAACGAGATCAGCGCCGCCATCAAAGTTGACAAAAAGGGGCTGGAAACGAAGGGAAGCGATGCAGCGCTGCTATAGCTCCATATATTGGCCCGTAGTCCCAGCGCCTCGATGAGCATATGGTAGAGCATGAAGGCTGCGAAGGTCAATAGTCCAGTGATGTAGCCTGGGAACCACCAGCGCGCTTGGTAGAGGTAAAAAACCAACAGAGCCGGCAAGGTATAAAACCATGCTGACGCAATAAAGAGCGTGCGGAAAACAGGTCGGTTGAACAGCATGGTCATAATCGCCAGATCGGAGCGATAGACAACGCCATAAAGCAGACTCCAGAGAGGCGAAGCCAGCGCAGCAAGATGCCCGGATAGCAGTATGACCAAGTACATTGGGGTTTTGTACTGCCACCAGAGATACCCAGCCAACCCATAACAGAGCAGGGTCAACAAGATAGCCAAGAAATCCATTAATCCCTCATTCCCATTCGTATGAGCGTACCTCATCGCCAACTAGTGTGAAGAGTTGGTCGGTGAGGCCATAAGCGCGTTGGGTCGCATCGACCTGGATCTGTTGAGCGACATTAGTCAGGATCGTACGGTCGCTATCGCTCAATGCGATCAAAAAGTCGCGATTAGGAATACCAATGACTATCTTGCCTGGCAGTTGTTTGCGCCACTCTTCCAGCACGTCGGTTAGCAACAGCCGGGTTGCATCGTACCCGTCCTGGGTGCTATAGATAAAGAGTTGCTGCGCCCCGTCACCTGCGGTAGTATAACTGGTCTGTTCGAGTGTGCGCTTGCGTAGATTTTCAAGCGCTTGATCGTGCAAGGCGTGCTCGGTGAGGCGCCAATGTTCCAGGTGCTCCTCGTTGAGATATGTCACACTATCGATTTCGTCAATGACGTAAGCAATAATTAGATTGGCCAGGAAGGGCCGGTAAATCAGCATCGGCAACTGGCGCTCATGCACATCGACCAATAGATCGATGGGTTTCAGCATTGGGAAAATGCGGTCGCGCAACTCCTCAAAGCTTTGCGTCGAGCGTTCTGGTTTAAATCCCTGCAGGGTTTTGAGCAACGTCGCAACGACTGAGTCGAGGTGGACTGGGCTCTTTAGGTACGACGCATAGAAATTCTCCAGACCGACTCGCATATCAGAGCCGCGTACACGCAGGATCAACTCCATCTCAGAGCTTTGCAAGACTTCAACATGGGCAATGGACTGGAGCTGCTGTTCGACGTAGGCGGTAAATCCTTCGCGGTCGAGAATATGACCATTGCCGTTTGGCGCTGCAGTTGTCATAGTTCAATCTCCTCGAGTCCACGCTGCCACGCTGCTTTCAATGCTGCGAGGTCGATCTGCAGCACGTCGGCGTCTCCATGCAGCATCCGCAGCTCGGAGGCCGCTGTTACCACGCCGAGGCGCACCCAGGTTACGCCGATCAGTGTCGCCTCGAATGCGGCGGCATCCTGCGGTCGAGTCTCTACGAGGAAGCGGCTAGGCGTTTCGGAGAAGAGCTTGGGGATCAGCGTGGATGTGTTCTTGTCCTGTATGTCTGCTTGTCGGTCGCTTAGTTCGATGCGGCTCAGGTCGAGCTCGAGGCCGCGCATGCCGGCGAACGCCATCTCGGCGGCGGCTACCGCGAGCCCACCCTCGCTCAAGTCGTGGCAGGCGCGTACCAATCCGGCGCGTATCGCCTGGTGGAGCGCGGTGAAAGTCTGGCACGCGGCAGCGAGATCGACCCTGGGTAATTGGAGCGCTTGCCGCTTAGTGTCGGAATGCTCGGCTTTGTTGTTCAGCAATCCAAGATCGAGTGCGTATGAACCGGCCAACTCATTGCGCGTTGCGCCTAGCAGATAGACAATATTCCCAACCTCCTTGAGATCCATCGTTAGCGTCTGACGAACGTCGGGAACATACGCCAGCGCGGAAATCAGCAGGGTAGGCGGGATGGCGACTCGGACGCCCTGGGCGTCGCGGTACTCGTTGTTGAGCGAGTCTTTGCCGCTGATAAAAGGTGTGCCGAAAGCTACAGCGGCATCGTAACAACCCGCCGCCGCCCGAACCAGCCCCGCCATGCGATCGGGTTGGCGCGGGTCGCCCCAACAGAAGTTGTCGAGGATCGCCGTGCGCTGCGGGTCGCCACCCACGGCGACTACGTTGCGCAGCGCTTCATCGACACAGGCCAGCGCCATCCAATAGGGGTCGATCCGCCCGTAGCGTGGGTTGATCGCACAGCCTAGCGCCAGCCCTGCGCTGCTGTGGCGTAGCGGTTGGAGCACTGCGGCATCGCCGGGGCCGCCGCTATCGAGCCCAACCAACGGCTTGATCACCGTCGCCCCGCCAACCTCGTGATCATACGTGCGGATGATCCGCTCTTTGGAGGCGATATTGGGATGCGTCAGCAGAGACAGGAGAATTGTTGCCAGGTCATTAGAGTCAAGGGTCGATGAAGTAACAGTATTGTCATCTAGTTCATAGGCTGGTCGCGCCGTTAGTGGGTCAGACGTCGGCGACCAGATCGCGTCGAGCACGCGCTGGGGGCGACCGTCATGCAGAAAACCCATATCGAGTTCGACCAAGGTCTGGCCACTGTGGGTTACCCGCAAGAGTTTGTCATTGGTAAAGTGTCCGATGGCGGTCGCCTCGACATCCTCGGCGCGGCACAGTTCCAGGAAGGCGGTAAGGTGCTGGGGCGGCGCCGCTAGCACCATGCGTTCCTGCGCCTCGGAGAGCCAGATTTCCCATGGTTGGAGTCCCGCGTACTTCAGGGGCGTACGCTCCAATTCCACGGTTGCGCCAGTTTCCGCGCCCATCTCGCCCACTGCCGACGAGAGTCCCCCGGCGCCACAGTCGGTAATCGCGCTATAGAGGCCTCGATCACGAGCTTGAAGCAGCACGTCGAGCGTTTTCTTCTCTGTAATTGGGTCGCCAATCTGCACGGCGCTGCCAACTTCAGCGGCGGTGGTGTGCGACAGTTCTTCACTGCTGAAGGTTGCGCCGTGGATGCCATCGCGTCCGGTGCGCCCGCCGAGCACGACAATAGCATCGCCGGGCTGGACGTTGCGCGGGTGCGCGCCGCGTGGGGCCAGTCCGACCGTACCGCAGAAGACCAGCGGATTGGCGGTATAGCCAGGGTCAAACAGCACCGCTCCGTTCACGGTGGGGATGCCCAGCTTGTTGCCATAGTCGCGCACACCGGCGACTACGCCCGCGCAGACTCGGCGTGGGTGTAGTACGCCGGAAGCGAGCGTCTGCGTGGACACATCTGGCGGACCAAAACAGAGGATATCGGTATTGGCGATGGGCAGCGCCGAAACGCCGAGCACATCGCGGATGACGCCGCCGACTCCGGTGTTTGCGCCGCCAAATGGTTCCAGCGCGCTAGGGTGGTTGTGGGTCTCGACCTTGAAAGAAACCTCATAGTCGTCGGTGAAGGCGATAATCCCTGCATTGTCGACGAATGCGGAAAGAACCCAATCTTGGGCGCTGTGATTGCGTTGCTCCAGAACCTTGTCAGTAGCAACCATGAGGAATGTCCGGATCAGGCTGTCGATCTCGCAGTCTTGTTGGAGCAAATGGAACGCGGAGTAGAGTGCTGGATCGAGGTGCGCCGCACCTGATGCTTGCACCGCGTCGCTGGCCACGCGATATTTGACCCGTGCTTTGAAGGTTTTGTGTGAGCAGTGTTCGCTCCAGGTCTGGGCAATCGTTTCCAACTCGCCATCGGTCGGGTCGTGCCCGACTTCGCTGTAGTAATTGCGAATCGCCCGCATCTCGTGGAGATCGAGGGCGAGGATGCCTTCGCGGCTGATGCGCATCAGTTCATCATCGTCGGCGGCGCGCAGCGGCACACGCGTGATGTGCGGCGGCACAGCTACAGGTGGGGCGAGCAGGTGGCTGTAGAAGGCCAATCGTTCCGCCCCGCC
>JAKSDJ010000746.1 GCA_022360155.1 Chloroflexales bacterium
CTGCTCGGCGCGCTGCTGCTCACGACGTCAGATCTGCTGGCGCGGGAGATTTTCAGCCCTGCTGAGCTCCCCGTGGGCCTGGTGACCGTGGTGATTGGCTCACCGATTGCCCTCTTCCTGTTGCGACGTTTGATCGGCGAAAGGAGAACAACCTGATGACCATCACCCAATCTACACCCACAGGTCAACCCAGCGCACCCGCTGATGAACGCCCTTTTGTGGTACGGCGCTTTCCGCTCGTTTTGGGGCTGTGTGGACTCATGATGTTCCTACTCATTGTCCTGCACATCGCCGTGGGGACGCTCGACTTTAGTCCGCGTCAGATCGTGCTGGCGCTCTTTAATCAGGCCGAGGAATTGTTGCACCGGCAAGTGGTCTGGGGACTGCGCTTGCCGCGGGCGCTGGTAGCCTTAGCGGCGGGCGGCATGCTGGGCCTTTCGGGGGCGATTTTACAGACCATCACCCGCAACCCGCTGGCCGAACCGGGGCTGATGGGCGTGTCGAGCGGCGCAGTTTTAGCCATCGTCCTGACGATTGTTATCGGTGCGGGCGGCACGATCTGGGACGCTGTCGATTCGGGGCTGGCCTTGCCGTTGGTTGGCATGATCGGCGGATTGGCGTCGGGATTGCTCGTCTATGCGCTCAGCTACCAGCCGGGCGCAGTCGGAGGTAGCGACCCGATGCGGCTGGTGTTGGTTGGCGTGCTGGTCGCGGGCATCAACAGCGCGCTCATCTCGGTGGTGCTGCTGGCCGCGCAGGAAGATCAGATTCAGCGTATCGTGCGCTGGACCGTCGGTTCGACCAGTGGTCGCGTTTGGGTCCACTGGGAGACGATCTGGCCGATTGCGTTGGCAGCCATACCGCTGGGGCTTCTCTGTATCGGCTGGGCCAACGCGCTGCAACTCGGCGACGGGGTAGCCCGCGGCCTGGGTCTGCGGATCGAGCGGGTGCGCTTTGTGTTGCTGGCCATCTCTGCCTTGTTGACCGCCGGTGCGGTGGCAGTCGTCGGCGCGGTCGGCTTTATCGGTCTGATTGGGCCACACGCAGCGCGGCTCGTGGCCGGGGGCGACGTGCGGCGGCTCTTCCCGCTGAGTGTCCTCTTTACGGCCATTCTGCTCATCAGTTCTGACATCATCGCCCGAACCATCACGATTGGCTGGGTGGGGCTACTTACCGGGCTGGACATTCCCGACACGGCCGGTCTCCCAGTAGGCGCGGTCACCGCGCTGCTGGGCGCGCCGTTTTTTCTGTTTTTGTTACTACGCGGGAGGTCGGCGTTCTGACAAAAGATGCACTCCATAACGGAAGACCCATGATCAATAATCAGCAAAGGATGAGTCATGAAATATCGAACCCATTTCATTCCTACTCTGCTCCTACTGTCCATACTGATGGCCTGCGCCCAGGTAGAAACAGATCCTACGCCCGCGGGAACCGCTGCCGATGTAACGTCGTGTGTCGGCAGAAGCCGTAACCAGCGACGAATGCGAAGCAGGCTTTCGCCTCATCGCTGATGAATTATTGGTCGATGATCCGGTTTGTGTGCCCGAAGACCCGCAACGAGTTGTCATTGGGCTTTCTGCTTCTTTCTTGCACCCGTTTCAGGTGAAGCCCATTGGCGCCTTTGGTCTCGTGCGTGACAGTGACAACTTTCCTGACCTGGCGCCCTGGCTCAATGATGGGATAACGAGTATTGATGTCCCATACAGTCTGGAGCAACTGACCGCGCTCGATCCCGATTTAATGATTTTTGGCAGTACATATGTAGTTGATATTCAGACAACATTGCCCAATATTGCACCCACACTCATCCTTGACAGTAGCAATAACGACTACTTTCATTTGCAGACGTTCCATCGTTTTCTCGGGCGTGTCTTTGGCCAAGAAGCGCTGGTTGAAGAACAGCTCGCACTTTATGAGCAACGGCTAGCGGAACTACGCACAGCGATCGACGCAGAACTTGGCTCGCTGGCAGACGTTCAGGTCTCGATGGCACGTTTCTACGGTGAAGAGCGGTTCACGCTCATGAGCCGTTATGATGATGCTGGGGCGATCTTAGATGAGGTCGGCTTTGGTCGATCAACGGCGATTGATTACACTCCAGAAGAAATCCTGGACGTTTATGGGGCGGGACCAGGGGAAGGGTTCACCGGACTTGCTGCACTCTCGAAAGAACGCCTTGATTTGCTCGATGGAGATACGTTGATTATTGTTGCATCGACAGGCGGTCTCGATAGCCAACAAGCGGGGGGAGCAGCTATCGTTGAAACACTCAGCGATGATCCACTCTGGCAACAGTTGAATGTTGTTCAGCAGGATCAAACCCATTTCGTCCCTGCTCTTTGGTTGTCGAGAAGTCACTACTACGCGGCGCATTCACAGCTCGACGATCTTTCCTCTATCTTCGACGTGATCATCCCAACGCCCAATCCGCTTTCGGTCGATTAAAGTGATAAGGAACGAATGGGCAAAACCATGAAACACCTAACTCATTTCATAACTGCCCTGCTCGCGTTAGGTCTGGAAGGCAGTGCGATCACCGCGCTGCTGGGCGCGCCGTTTTTTCTGTTCTTGCTGCTACGCGGGAGGTCAGCGTTCTGATGCTGAAACGGATATTGTCGATGGCGCCTTTTGGTCATTTTCACACGATGCAGTGAATTCAAGGATACAGGTGCAAAAAAAGTGATGATTCATCAACCTCACTCGCCCAACGGTTCCGATCCTAGCCTCGTCGCCGACACGGTCTCGGTCGGCTACCCCGACCGCAAGGTGATTGAGACGCTCTCACTGGCTATCGAGACGGGCAAGATCACGGCCCTGGTCGGCCCCAACGGTTCTGGTAAATCCACGCTGCTCAAGGCAATGGCCCGCTTGCTGCCGGTCAGCGCCGGTGCGGTCTATCTGGATGGCAAAGCCATCACCAAACTGCCCAGCGCCCAGATAGCCCGCGAACTAGCGATTCTGCCCCAGGGGCCAAGCGCCCCGCGGGGGCTGACCGTGGCCGAATTGGTGGAGCAAGGCCGCTTTCCCCACGTGGGAGCGTTACGGATGTTGCGTCATCAAGACCATGAGTCCATCAAACAAGCCCTAACCCTCACCAACATGAATACTTTTGCCCATCGCTCATTGGATGCCTTGTCTGGCGGCGAGCGTCAGCGAGCCTGGATTGCGCTGACGCTGGCCCAAGACACGCCTGTGCTACTGCTCGACGAGCCAACCACCTTTCTGGACATCGGTCACCAGCTCGAGGTGCTCGACCTCGTGCGCATGCTCAACGCAGAACGGCAGATGACCATTGTGCTCGTGCTGCACGACCTCAATCAGGCGGCGCGCTACAGCCAACGCATGGTGGTCTTGCAGCAGGGCCGCATTGTGGCCGACGGTCAGCCAGCCGCGGTACTGACTCCGACGCTTCTGGCCAACGTCTTCAATGTGCGGGCCAACATCATCACCGACCCGGCCAGCAACACGCCGGTTTGCTTGCCGTATGCCGTCGTGTCGCGAGAGGTGTCAGCGGATCATCAACACCATGCTTCAGAACCAGACGAATAGACAAATGTTAGAAAGGAATGTGATCGATATGCCGCCTCAAACCGAACGGGAACCACTGGCTCAGGTCGCTCCTGGGCTCATCGCCTGCGCCACGCTGCCACTGGATGCCACCGCAATCGAAGCTATCACCCGCCGCAACTTCATCATCGGGGCGGGCGGGCTGCTCGGCGCAGCGGCGCTGGGCGGGTGCAGCGCGGGCGAGCCGGCGGCGCCCACGGCGGGGACGGGGGCGGGAATGACACGGAGCTAGTACGGGTATCGTGGTGTGACCAGTTTGCTCAGTCAGAAGAACGATCAACAGTCTAGCTAGAAGGACTCAAACCATGAATCGTTTGCACCACCTCCTTGCCGCCCTGCTCGCCGCTGCCCTGCTGCTCGCCGCGTGTGGCGACCAGCCGACCACGCAGGAAGCGCCGGAACCGACAGACGCACCAGCGGCGACGGAAGCCGAACTGACAGAAGATGCCGCACCCGCAGCAGAGGTAGAAACGGATGCCGCGGCTATCACCGTGACCGACCAGCGTGGCACAACGCTGACCCTCGACCAGCCCGCCGACCAGATCGTGACGATCCCCATTCCCGCTGCCGCGTTGATGATGGCGGTTGACGGCAGCTCTGAGCGACTGGTCGGTATTCACCCCAGTTCGGCGCAGGCGATCCAGGGCGAAATCCTGGGTGAGATCTTCCCCGAGGCCGGGTCGATCCCCAGCGATGTGGTTGGCGAAGGCTTTGCGCCCAACGTCGAGAGCATTCTGGCGCTCAATCCTGATCTGGTCATCCAGTGGGGCAACCGCGGGGCAGACCTGACGGCTCCGCTCGAAAACGCCGGACTCAACGTGGCGGGGCTGAACTACGGCACGCAGGAAGATCTAGAAACCTGGATCACCCTCTTCGGCGATATGATTGGCGAACCAGAGCGAGCCACGCAGATTATCGACTGGCAGCGCAGCAGTCTGGCTGAGATCCAGACCCAGGCAGAGACGATCGGCGACGAACCACCCAGGATTATCTACTTCAATCGGCTGGGCGAAGAGCTGCGCGTCGCTGGCAGCGATACCTACAACGACTTCTACATCCAACTCGTTGGCGGCGTCAACCCGGCAGCGGAGGTCAATGGCTTTACCGCCGTCAACGCGGAGCAGGTGCTGACCTGGAACCCCGACATCGTGTTGATTGGCAACTTCGACGAAGCCACGCCGGACGATGTCTACCAAAACCCGCTCTGGCAAGAAATGAGCGCGGTGGTCAATCAGCGGGTCTACAAGGCGCCGTTGGGGGGCTATCGCTGGGATCCGCCCAACCAAGAGTCACCGCTGCTCTGGCGCTGGCTGGCTGTACTCGCCTTCCCCGAGGTTTACGCCTTTGATCTGCGCAACGACATTCGCGAAAACTATCAACTACTGTACGATTACGAGCCGACGGAAGAGCAGATCGACCGGATTTTGCAGCTCGATGTAAATATAGGAGCGGCCGCCTATGAGCGTTTTGTCAACGAGTGAGCAGCGTAAACCATTCAGCGACAGACAGGTAGCGCGGTGGCTGCTGGTGAGTGGCCTTCCGCTCATAGTCGTCGCCGTGGGCATCGCTGCATTGGGAATGGGGCGCTACGCCGTGCCATTAGATCAGGTATATCGCATTCTGCTTGCGACGGTGCTGCCGATTGAGCCAACCTGGACCGAGACCGATGCGCGGGTGGTGATCCTCTCGCGCGGCCCGCGGGTGCTGCTGTCGATGCTGGTGGGCAGCGGGCTGGCGTTGAGTGGCGCCGTCTTGCAGGGCGTGTTTCGCAATCCGCTCGTCGGGCCGCAGATCCTGGGGGTGTCTTCCGGCGCGGCCTTCGGCGGCGC
>JAKSDJ010000791.1 GCA_022360155.1 Chloroflexales bacterium
GCGAAGTAGATCCCTTGGATGTCGGGATTGGCCTGCAGGATGTTGGTGACGGTGGTGTTAGCCAGAGCGCGGTCCCAATCGGCGGGCTGGCTGGCGACAATGGTCAGACCGCCGGCGCTAGCAGTGTCGACGAAGCCGTCGCGGCGGTTGGCGCCGCTGGTGTTGCCCGCCTTGCCCTCGATCACCGCTACCTCGCTGCCCGCCGCCAGGTTTGCCAGCATGTAGCGCGCTGCTGCTGCACCGGCATCATAGTTGTCAGATGCGATCCGGCTCGCGAAATTCAAGTTGCTGTTCGCTTCGATCTCCTCAGGGATGATCTCGTCGAGATTGATCACCGGGATGCCCTGCACGGCAGCTTGGGCCAGCGCCGGGGTGAGGTTGTTCGGAGTGAGCGGCGTGACCGCCAGCACGTCGACGCCCTTGGTGATCAGGGCTTCGAGTTGGGCGAGTTGGCCCTGGGTGTCGCTCTCCGCCGAGGCGGCCTGCACCTCGACCTCCACGCCGTAGCGCCGCCCCGCCTCCGCGTAGCCTTCTTGCATAATCTGAAAGAACTCGTTGGAGAGCGCCTTCGTGATCACGCCGATGCGTAGCGGTGCAATTGCCGGATCGGGTCGGGGCTGAATTTCGGCATCGACATCGTCTTTGAGCAAGAGTTTGATCGGCGCAGGCACACGGCTGGCGACCGGTCGACCCTCGTAGACTTTGATCGCGGTCTCGACGGCCAGCACGCCCATTTCAAAGGGGAACTGCGCCACGGTGCCAACCAGTTTGCCGTCGCGCACCGCTTGCTGAGCCTCGGGGATGGCGTCGGTGCCGATCAGGATGATCCCCTCTTTGCCAGCGGCCTGCACGGCCTCGATCCCGCCAAGCGCCATGGTGTCGTTGGCGAAGTAGATCCCTTGGATGTCGGGATTGGCCTGCAGGATGTTGGTGACGGTGGTGTTAGCCAGAGCGCGGTCCCAATCGGCGGGCTGGCTGGCGACGATGGTCAGATCGCCGGCGCTAGCAGTGTCGACGAAGCCGTCGCGGCGGTTGGCGCCGCTGGTGTTGCCCGCCTTGCCCTCGATCACCGCTACCTCGCTGCCCGCCGCCAGGTTTGCTAGCATGTACTTCGCCGCCAAAACCCCGGCGTCGTAGTTATTCGAGGCAATCCGGCTGGTGATGTTCAGACCGCTATTTTGCTCGATCTCCTCGGGGATGATCTCGTCGAGGTTGATCACTGGGATGCCCTGCGCGGCAGCCTGGGCCAGCGCCGGGGTGAGGTTGTTCGGGGTGAGCGGCGTGACCGCCAGCACGTCGACGCCCTTGGTGATCAGGGCTTCGAGTTGGGCGAGTTGGCCCTGGGTGTCGCTCTCCGCCGAGGCGGCCTGCACCTCGACCTCCACGCCGTAGCGTTGTCCGGCAAACTCGTAGCCTTCTTGCATAATCTGGAAGAACTCGTTGGAGAGCGCCTTCGTGATCACGCCGATGCGCAGCGGTGCGCCGGTCTGGTTCGTAGATGCGCTAGTTGTTGGTGCAGCCGTCGTTGGTTCATCCGTTGCATCTGTCGCCGGGGCGTTGGTCGGGGTCGAGTCGGCGGGCGCCTGGGTCGCTTGGCCGGCGGGCGGCGCTCCGCTACAGCCCGCAATCAAGAAGATACTCAGCACGAGGAGCAAGAGACGGCGCAGTCTGAACTTCATTGTTACCCTCCTTAGCGGACCTGGTTTGGTCCTGTACAGACGACGAAACAAACACAAGCCGGTTTAGCCCCAATATCTTACTTCTTAACCCTCTCCCCTTTTCGGTTTAGGGGCGGACAGTACCCATGTTCGAAGCGAGATGTGCCGCTTCCTGATGCGGCCTGTTCCCCCTCTCCCATAACCCCCGCGTGCGGGGGGATCAAGGGGGGCGGGAGAGGGGGGCAGGGGGAGAGGGAATACCGCGCATCCCAACGCCTCAAACACCGAATTCGCCCAAACGTTCTGTCCGCCCCCTCTCCCCTTTTGGGAGAGGGGTGAATCACGCGAACGGTTGCGGCGTCCAATGGCGGTTCATGGTCATTGTGAACATCTTTTCTGCCCGACCCTAAACCACAAGGAGAGAGGGGCGCATCCTTACTGACAAGGTATTGCTTTCAGCTCTTCTTCCGCAGTCGATCCACAATCACCGCCAGGATGATCACAACGCCGATGATCAGTTGCTGGTAGTAAGACTGGACATTGAGCAGGTTCATGCCATTGCGCAGCACACTCATCAGCAGTGCGCCCACCACCGTGCCGAACACCGTACCCACGCCGCCGGACAAGCTGGTGCCGCCGATGACGGTTGCCGCGATGGCGTCGAGTTCGTAGAGCGCGCCGGCGGTCGGGTCCATGGCCGACAACCGGGCGGCTAGCACCGTCGCGGCCAGCCCAGAGAGCAGACCGCTGATCGCATAGACGGCGATTTTGTAGCGGCGCACCGGCACACCGGAGAGGTGGGCCGCCTCCTCGCTGCCGCCGATGGCGATGGTGTATTCGCCCAGGCGGGTATAGCGCAGCGCAATCGCAAAAATGATTGCCACGGCTAGGGCGATGATCACCGGGCGCGGTACCGGCCCCAGCGACGAAGCGAGCAACTGGTTGAATTCGGGCGGGAGGCCGAAGATGGGTCGACCGCTGTTATAGATCAGTGCGAGCCCGCGATAGGCGCTCAGCGTGCCGAGAGTCACGATGAAGGGCGGCAGGTTGAGGAAGGTGATCAGCGCGCCGTTGAGCCAGCCGCAAAGCGTCCCGGTGAGTAGCCCGGCAGTGATCGCGACCGGCAGGCCATACTCTTTCACCAGCAGATCGGCGGTGATCATGCCCGATAGCGCCACAATCGAGCCCACCGACAGATCGATGCCGCCCTGCGTAATCACCAGCGTCATGCCAACCGCGATGATCATGTTGATCGACGCCTGAAGTAGGACATTGAGCAGGTTCTGCGGACGGATAAAGATCGGCGAGAGCAAAGAGAGCGCCAAACACATCAGCATCAGCGCCAGCACAATGCCGTAGCGGCTCATCAGATTGGCCAGGATCTGGGCCGTCCGCCGCGGCCAGGCGAGCGAGTCGCGCTCGGAATGCACAGTTTGAGGCTTCATTGCAGCATTATCTCCGTCCAGGAGCGCCGGCTCAAGCAGTCTGGGCTTCGGCGCCGCCGGTAGCAAAAAACATCACCTGCTCGGGGGTCGCCTCGGCGCGGGACAGCTCGGCGACAATCGCGCCATTGCGCATTACCAAGACGCGGTCGCTCAAGCCGAGCACTTCGGGCAACTCCGACGAGACCACCAGGATCGCTGCACCCTCGGCGGCAAGGCGGGCGAAAAGCTGGTAGACTTCGACCTTCGCGCCGACATCGATGCCGCGCGTCGGTTCATCGAAGATCAGCACCCGCACACCGCGCTCCAGCCATTTGCCCAGCACCACCTTCTGCTGGTTCCCGCCGCTGAGTTGGCGGGCATGCTGGAAAATCGTCGGCGTCTTGATCCGCAGGTCGTTGACATACTGCTGCGTCGCCGCGTTGATCGTTTTGATCCGGCGAAAGAACAGGCGGGTCAGCCGGTCGAGCGAGGGCAAGGCGATGTTGCTGCTGATACTCATGCCTAACACCAGTCCCTGCGCCTTACGGTCTTCGGGCAGCATCCCGATGCCGCAGCGGGTCGCGTCGCGCGGCGAGTTGATCCGTACCGGCTTGCCGTCGACCAGGATTTGCCCCTCGGCGATGCGGTTGACGCCGAAAATGGCGCGCATCAGCTCGGTGCGCCCAGCGCCAATCAGCCCCGCAACACCAACAATCTCGCCCTGGCGCACGCTGAAGGAGACGCGGTGCGGCGAGCCAGGCAAGCGCATCTCCTTGACCTCCAAGCGCACCGGGCCAGGTTGCGTGGAGTCGTGGGCGAAAATCGTGGCTACGTTACGCCCGACCATCAGCCGGATCAGTTGATCGTGATCGAGATCGTGGGCGGGTTGGGTGGCGACGTGTGTACCGTCACGCAGGACGGTGATCCGATCGGCAGTCGTGAAGACCTCGTTCAGGTGATGCGAAATGAAGACGATGCCTACGCCCTCGCTCGCCAGCGTCTGCATCACCCGAAACAGCTCGGTGACTTCGTGTTCGGTCAGCGCCGAACTTGGTTCGTCGAGGACCAGCACGCGCGCATTCCAGGAGAGGGCGCGAGCGATCTCGATCATCTGCTGTTGCGCGACGCTCAGAGAGCGCACTGGCTGGCGCAGGTCAATATCAATGCCCAGCCGTTCGAGTTGCTGCCTGGCGCGGCGGGTCATCTTGGTCCAGTTCATGAAGCCCAGCGTTCCCGGTTCGCGGCCCAGCGCAATGTTTTGGACCGTGTTCATCTGCGGAACCAGGTGCAATTCCTGGTGGACCATGCTAATGCCGAGACGCCGCGCATCCTGGGGCGAGCGCACGGTGACGGCTTGCCCGCTTAAGCGAATGACGCCGCTGTCGGGCTGGACCGCGCCGAAGAGCACCTTCATCAGCGTGCTTTTCCCCGCGCCGTTCTCGCCCACCAGCGCGTGGATCTCGCCAGCGCGCACCTCGAATGAGACATTGTCGAGCGCCTGGACGCCAGGGTAGCTCTTTGAAATGTTACGCATCTCCAGCAGCGTGGTCTGTTCCATCGATGACTCTCTTGAGCGAAACGTTTGCGTAAAAACGATAATGCGGGCGTTGTAACTACAGTTAGCTCAGACTCTGTGGGCCGGCGCCGGCCTGGCCCGACGACTCGCGCACGACTAGGCGGACCCCAAGGCGAGTCATCATAATCGGTGTGTCAGGCGTCTCGATGCGTTGTAGCAAAAGTGCAACCGCCTGTTGTCCCATCACGTAGGTCGGTTGGGCGATGGTGGTGAGCGCCGGCGTGGTATAAGCGGCGAGATCGATGTCATCGAAGCCGACGATCCCCAGTTGCTGCGGAATTACGTAGTCGTGTTCGAGCGCGCTGCGCATTGCTCCCACGGCGAGCCGGTCATTGCAGGCAAACACAGCGTCGATATCAGGTTGCTGGGCAATGAGTTGCTCGAAAGCCTGGCGTCCGCCCTGGAAATGAAAATTACCGGCCTCGACCACACAATCAGCCGGGTCGAAGCCGCGTTCGCGCAGGGCGTCGCAGTAGCCGCGCACCCGGTCCTGGACGGGAATGCTGTAGTAGGGGCCAGCGATACAGATTGGACGCCGATAGCCCATGGCCGCGAGATGCTCGCCAGCGAGATAGCCGCCGCGATAGTTGTCGATCAGCACCGCGTCGACATCGAGCCCAGGCAGGTCACGGTCGACAACGACGGTTGGAATACGGCTTTCGAGCAGTAGTGTCGCGTGCTCGTGCTTGGATTGCGTGACCATCATAATCACTCCGTCGACCTGCCGTTCGATCAGGCTGGTCACATAGATCTGCTCCTTTTCCTGGTTCTCGTCGGTGCTACAGATCGTCACCGTGTAGCCGAGGTCGAAACAGCCATCCTCGATACCGCGCGTAATGGCGGCGAAAAAGGGATTCGAGCAATCCGGCAAGATCACGCCCACCGCCAGCGAGCGGTTCCGGCGGAGGCTGCGAGCCAGCGAGTTGGGCCGGTAGCCGAGATCGCGCATCGCCAGCAATACCTGCTCGCGTTTGGCGTCGCTCACATGGCGGGTTTGGTTGATCACGTGCGAGACGGTGCTCATTGAGACCCCGGCTCGCGCGGCGACATCCCGAATGGTTGTGACTGGCGTTTTAACAGGAGCGGTTGCTTTCATGTTCGTTAGCAGGTTGGCATCCTTCAGCTGCGCCAGCCCTGAGCGAAGCCGAAGGGCTCAGGACAGGGGTTAGCACGTTGGCAGGTTGACAGGTTAGCACGTTGAAACGTTGAATCGTTAGCAGGTTATGGATGAGAATGACCGACTTCTGACGGCTGAAAGCTGTTCGCTGGCGGCTATTCTTATAGATGCTATGAAGAAAACGTTTCGATGTGTGGGCCAAGTATATGAAGGGTCGTCGTATCTGTCAAGTTCGCCCTCCGCCGATTGAACAAGGTTTCAGAGCAACCAAAGTGTCGTGGCCGTTCGGGCTTTTGCTGTAGGCGCAGCTGCAAGCCGCGCTGGCTTTCGATTGCGGAGAACAACGTGGTGTGCGACTCGCATCCGCATCGACGAAGCATTGATAGAGCCTTTTTGAAAGGGCGTATGGAGCGCGGTAGCCAGGCTGCCGCGCGCAAGCATGGCTTGCGCACTCCATATTTCCATGTTTTGTTCTCTGCGCATCCCAGTGTTTGAAACCGCGCTTGTACCTTCAGGCGGGTGTTCAAACAACTTCTTAATCGTTCACCGGCGTCGCGATCAGGGTGTTGAAGCGGGCGAATGCCTCATCCCATGTGTCGGTGGGGCGCGGGTCGTACTGCTCCAGGTCGACCGAGGCCGCCAGCGCCTGCCGCGCGCTCGTCAGATCGGCGAGATGGCCGGTGGTGATGGATTGGACCAGAATATTCCCGAGCGCGGTCGCCTCGACCGGACCGGCGATCACCGGGCGGCTACAGGCATCAGCGGTGAATTGGCAGAGCAGGCGATTCCGGCTGCCGCCGCCAACCACCCGGATCGTACGCAACGGTCGGCCCAGCAATTCTTCCAGCGCGACCAGCACCCAACGATAGCGTAACGCTAGGCTCTCCAGACAGCAACGCACCACCGCGCCCGCGCTCTCCGGTATCGGCTGCTGGGTGCGGCGGCAGAAATCGCGGATCGCTTTGGGCATGTCGCCTGGTTCGAGAAACTCGGCTGCGTCGGGGTCGACCAGGCTGCGGAAGGGCGGCGCCTGGTCGGCCAGCGCGAGCAGTTCGTCCCAGCTATAGCTCTGCCCCTCACGCTGCCACTGGGCGCGGCATTCCTGGATCAGCCACAGGCCCATAACATTCTTGAGCAAGCGGATCGTTCCGCTGACCCCGCCCTCGTTGGTGAAGTTGAGCGCCAGCGATCGCTCGGTGATGATCGGTTCGCTGGTTTCGACCCCGACCAGACTCCAGGTGCCGCTACTGATGTAGGCGCTGTGCTGGTCCAGCCCAGGGACCGCCACCACCGCGCTGGCGGTGTCATGGCTGCCCGGCGCGATTACCGGCGTTCGATCGAGCAGCCGCAGCTCAGCGGCGATGTCGCCGCGCAACTCGCCGATGACTGTGCCAGGAAAAACGACCTCGGGCAGAATCCGGCTGGGTAGGTCGAGCAGTTCGAGCAGTTCGTTGGCCCAGCGCCGTTCGCGGGCGTGGAAACATTGCGAGGTGGTGGCCTGGGTATATTCGGCGACCTTGCGCCCGGTCATCCAGTAGTGGAAGAGATCGGGCATCATCAGCAGCGTCTCCGCCGCTTCGAGCTGCGGGTCGCCAAGCATGCTGAAGAGTTGGTATAGGGTGTTGATGCGCATGAACTGGATGCCGGTGAGGGCGAAGATCTCACTGCGTGGCACGCGCTGGAATAGGCGCGGCTCGACCCCGGCGGTGCGCGCGTCGCGGTAGCAGAAGGGGTTGCCCAGCAGCTTGCCTGCCCGGTCGAACAGACCAAAGTCGACCCCCCAGGTATCCACGGCGATCCCGGCCAGCGGTGTGTCGGCTGCGGCACGATACGCAGCCAGCCCGGCCTTAATCTCGCTCCACAACTGCAAGACATCCCAGCGCCACTCGCCGAGGACGTGTACCGGGCGATTCGCGAAGCGGTGCAACTCGGCGAGGGCGAAGCGGGAGCCATCCCAGCGCCCTAGCAGAACGCGCCCGCCCGACGCGCCCAAATCAACCGCGAGGAAGTTGGCTGTAGCATTCATAAGTGGATAATGGACAATGGATAGTGACCGAATCGCTTCGACGAACGTGCCAACGCGCTAACGTGCTAAGGCATGGTTCAGATCGGGCTGTTTTTGCGTAACACGGTGTTGTTGTTCGTAAGTCACGCTTCCAGCGTGACAAAGCGCGTGTCATGCTGGAAGCGTGACCTACGGTCAAGCTAGCTTGAACCATTTCTAACGTTCCAACGTTCCAACGTTCCAACGTTTTAACGTGTCAACATTATCACCGTACGAACGCCGCGCTGACCCCGCCATCCACCGTGAGCACGCCGCCTGTAGTGCGGCTGGCGCGCGGCCCGGCCAAGAAGCTGATCGCCTCGGCGACATCGTTGGGCCGGACGTTGACCTTTAGCACCGAGCGCTGGCGATAGTATTCGTCCAGCTCCTCGGGTTTGATCCCGTAACTGGCGGCGCGCGCCGCCCGCCAACCGGCATCCCAGATGCCGCTGCCTTCGAGTACGGCGTCGGGCAGCACTGTATTGACCCGAACTCCCAGCGCCCCGCCCTCTTCGGCCAGACAGCGCGCCATGTGTAATTCGGCGGCTTTGGCCGCGCTGTAGGCGGCGGCGTTCTTGCCGGCCATCACGCTGTTCTTGCTCGCGACGTAGATCAGGCTGCCGCTCAGGCGCTGCTCTTTCCAGACCCGGAACGCCGCTCGGCTGACCAGGAAGTATCCCTGAGCCAGAATATCGAAGATCTTGTTCCAGTCAGTTAGCGTAGTCTCCACGATAGGCTTGCTGATGGCGATGCCGGCGTTGCTCACCACCACATCCAGCCCGCCGTAGGCCAGCACCACCTCTTCAAAGGCTGCTTCGACCGCCGCCTCGTTGGTGACATCGCAGGCGATGGCCAGGCTGCGCCGGCAGCCGTATCTGCGGCGGAGTTCGCCGGCGACCTGCTGCGCACCCTTGGTGTTGATGTCGAGGATCGCCACGTGTGCGCCGTCCTGCGCTAGGCGCAGCGCCGTGGCCCGCCCGATGCCGCTCGCGCCGCCGGTGACGACCGCGATCCGCCCGGCCAACTCGCGGGGCGGCGGCTTGAGCGAGAGTTTGTACTGTTCCAACGGCCAATACTCGATGTTGTAGGCTTCCTCGGCGGTCAGGCTGGTGTAGCCCGCCGCCGGGTCGGCCGTCGGGTCGCTGAGCATCAGGCTGCCGCCGATTACGTTGATGGCGCGCTGGTAGAGCTGATTGCTGACATCGGCGGCGAGGTCGTCGGCGCCGGCGGTGATCATCCCCAGGCCGGGGATGAGGATGATCCGCGGGAAGGGGTCCATCATCGTGTCGCTGGGTTGCTTGTATTGCTCGAAGTAGGCGCTGTAGCGTGCGGTGTAATCCGCCACGCCGGCGTTCAATCGCTCGGCCAGGGCAGCTTTCCCCTGGGCCGGCGTCCAGTCGACCAGTAGCGGCAGGCGCTTGGTATGCACCAGGTGATCGGGGCAGGCCGCGCCAACCTGGGAGAAGCGCTCGATCCCGGCGCTGCCGGCGAAGTCCAGCACGTGGGGCGCGTCGTCGCATTGCAGGATGGCCGGGCGGTGGGCGCTGAGGGCGCCGCGTAGCGCGGGCAGAATCTGTGCTAGCAGTTCGCGGCGCTCGCTGGCGGGCAGCGGCGGCACAGCGCTGCCCGCGAAGACTGTGCGCCCATTGCGCCGCGCGGCGATGAAC
>JAKSDJ010000153.1 GCA_022360155.1 Chloroflexales bacterium
GTCATTGACGATGACGGCGACGCGCAATCCCTCGCGATTGGCGAGGACGTGGTTGAGCAGGGTGGTCTTGCCAGCGCCCAGGAAGCCGGAGAGCACCGTGACGGGGAGTTTGCTCATCGTTCAACCTTCTTGAGAGTCAGGCCGTGGTCGCGCAATGCACGTAGCAGCCCCTTGCGTTCAATCTCACGCAGCGCACGCGTAGAGAGTTTCAGGCGAACATAGCGCTGCTCCTCGGGCAGCCAGATGCGGTGATAGTGCAGGTTTGGCTCCCAGCGACGCTTGGTGCGCCGCTTCGAGAACGAGACATTGTGCCCGTAGGAGGGCTTGCGGCCGGTCAGGTCACAGCGCTTTGCCATCGATCAGGATCCTTTCATTGTATGGGCGGCACTCATGCAGTTGGCGTGGATCTCCTTAGCCAGGGTCTGCCATGCCGGCACGAGCGCGTCGGCGGGCAGTCCGAGCTTGCGGCGGCTCCACCGGGCCAGGCACGCCTCGCGGTAAGCCAGACCCTGGGCGGCCAGCACCGTGTGCTCGTAGGCGATCACCCGGCGCAGCAGGTCGCCGAGCAGCGCCGCGACACGTGCGCGGTCGGCGTCGCCGGCCCGGCCCTGGGCTGGGAGTTGCTCGGTTCGCCAGATCTCCGGCGCGAGCGTCGCGCGGTCCGTCAGCAAAGGCTCGCAGCGGAAGCGGTCAAGGAACAGCCCGCCCAGCCCTTCGCGCCCGAAGAAGACCCCGAAGCTCCAGAGGATGACCTGCGCGCCGGGGGCCGGCTCGAGCATGTACATTGTGCTGCCCTCGACGCCCTTGGGCGGCCGGGTGCGCGTGAAGCCGTACTCCATGAGTAGGTTGCCCTCCGGGCGGCGCACATCACAGCCCCAGTACCAGCACTGCTGGGTCAGCAGCTTCGTGCCCCGGCTCACCAGCCGCTCAGGAAAGCGCCAGGACGCTTCAGGCACAGGTTTACGGGTTGCGTGTGGCTTCATCGCAAGCAAAGGTCGTGGCTATCGGCTGTCGGCTAAAGCGCTTCGCGCCAGCTGCGCTAACGGCTATCGATTATGGTTCAACCCAGAGCGCGCGCGCCCGCGGGCCGCGGTCGCTGGCCTCCACCAGCAGGCGCACCTGGTCGCCCTCACGCACGCCCGCGTCGCGGAAGAGACTATGGTGGACGTAGACATCGAAGCCGTCGGGCTCGACGCGGGCGAAGAGAAAGCGCCCGGCGGGGTCGATGCGTAGTACTCGCGCCGGAATCGGGTCGCTAGGTAGGCGCCCACTGTACGGCGTGCGCGACGCACGCGGCGGGCCGCCCTGTAGCGATCCGGTGGCACTACGGGCGGCGGCGCCACTCGTCACCACACCGGTCCCACTCACATCGTGCTGGCACGGGCCGGCCGGGAGCGGGGCGCCGTGCTTGCGGGCGCGGCGCTGGGCGGGGCAGCGGGTTGGCTCGTTGGTGAAGCCTTTGCTCGCGTAGAACTCCTGCTCCCCCGCAGTGAACACAAAGCGGCCTCCACACTCCCGGCAGGCGATCTCTTTGTCGGCGTAGCTCATTGGTAGCTCCGGCGCTCCTGGCATTGATCAGGGTACAGCAGTCAGGGGTCAGGCCGAGCGCATCAGAGCGCCCTGCATCACCCCAAACGGTCATGTATCGACAAACCCCGGCTTAATAGTGATGATGACTGGTGTGGTCCTCATCGTCCTCGTCGTCCTCGTCGTCGGGCATGAGCACCCAGTCCCCAAAGGGATCGTTGAATGTGGCCCAGCCCTCCGGCCCCAGCTCCATCTCGCCGTCGGTGAGCAGGCAGGCGTCCAGACGTGCCCGCAGGTCGGCCTCGTCCATCTCCTGGCCGATTAGCACGATCTCCTGGCGCCGGTCACCCCAGTCGGGGTGCCAGAGGTTCACCAGCAGGGCCTCCTCCGCCGGGTCGTCGGGCACGGCCTCCTCGGGCAGTGATGCCCACCAGCGCCCGCCCGGCTCGACCCGGCAGGCCCCGCCGGCCTGCGACCAGACCCCGTTCAGCTCCATGCGCGTCGCCAGCCAGAACAGGCCCTTCGAGCGCAGCACCCCCGGCCACTCCGCGTTGATCAGCTCCCAGAAGCGCTGCGGGTGAAACGGCCGCCGGGCCCGGTAGACGAAGCTGGCGATGCCGTACTCCTCGGTCTCGGGGGTATGCTCGCCACGCAACTCCTTCAGCCAGCCTGGGGCCTGGGCCGCTCGCTCGAAGTCGAAACGCCCGGTGTTGAGGATCGTGGCGAGGGGTACGTGGCCGAAGCTTGCACGGACGATCTGAGCTTCAGGGTTGAGCTTGCGCAGCAGCACCTCCAGGCGCTCGAGCTCCTCCGCCTCCACCAGGTCGGCCTTGTTGAGCACGAGGACATCGGCGAACTCCACCTGGTCCACCAGGAGGTCGACCACTGTGCGCTCGTCCTCGTCGCCGGCGGCCAGGTCGCGGTCACGCAACTCGTCGGGCGAGAAGAAATCCTGAGGGAAGTTATAGGCATCGACGACCGTGACCATCGTATCGAGCCGAGCCATGTCGCCCAGGTCCAGCCCGTCGGGACCGGCGAAGGTGAAGGTCTCGGCCACGGGCAGCGGCTCGGAGATGCCGGTCGACTCGATCAGCAGGTAGTCGAAGCGGCCCTCGCGAGCCAGGCGGCCCACCTCGACCAGCAGATCCTCACGCAGGGTGCAGCAGATGCAGCCGTTGCTCATCTCGACCAGCCGCTCCTCGGTGCGGCTGAGGGCCGCCCCACCGCCGCGCACCAGCTGCGCGTCAATGTTGACCTCACTCATATCGTTGACGATGACCGCCACGCGCAGCCCCTCACGGTTGGCGAGCACGTGGTTGAGCAGGGTGGTCTTCCCCGCGCCGAGGAAGCCGGAGAGCACCGTCACGGGGAGCAGCCTGGTTGGGGCGAAGATCTGTGTCATAGTTGAAATACACTATCAAATAAAGAAGCCAAAAAAGAACGGCTTTCCAGGCCGTTACTGAAGAACCTCAATGTGTTTCCCATTGATAGTATATATCAATATAGTATATATCAATCACGTTGTCAAGCGATCGGGGGTCGGGGATCGGGGGTCCTCTCAGGGGTAGGGTTTTTACTTTTCGACGGACGAATTCCGCATCAGAGCGCGGAAAATGACGAATTGCAAGAAAGAGACGTTTTCCGCGTCAGAAAGAGCTCGGTCAAAAAAACCTACACTTGAGAGGGTCGGGGATCGGGGATCGGGGGTTAGAGTTCAGTCGTAAGGCGCTGCTATCAAGCCCCTGGCCCCTGATCCCTGATCCCTGATCCCTGCCCCCTTGTCTTAACCGGCGACAGCCAGACAGCGCGGGCAGAGGCCGAACATCTCCACAAGGTGAGCGCTGATGCGGAAGCCGGTGCGCTGCTCCAGCTGCTGCACCAGGCTCTGAACTCCGCAGTCATCAAAGCGCTCCATCGCCCCGCAGCGCGTACAGACCAGGTGGTGGCCATGGCCGGCGCTGAGGCTGTAGCGATGGCACTCGTCGAGTCCGTGGATACGCTGAAGCAGGTTGAGGTCTGATAGCAAGCGCACCGTGCGGAAGATACTGGCGATCCCCGGCGACTCGCCGCGCGCGGTCAGCCACTGCTCGAGCTCGTGGACGCTGAATGCACCCTGGTGGGCCGTCGCCGCTTTGAGCACCGCCAGGCGCGGCCCGGTGACCTTGTAGCCTGCCTCAGCCAGCTGTTCGGCCAGGTTCGCAACCGCCGGCGGCAGTGCCTCCCGGCGCGATTCCAGATAGCGGCTCATAACACTTCTCCATGGCATCACGGCGGTTCCTCCCGCCAGATCGCTGCCCTGATTGTACCACGCTACCAATGGTAATGATAGTTCCTCGCAATATTGACAGGGGTATGCGCATCTGATAGAATATATCACTAACAAAGCGATACAATGTCTCATCTGAAACGGTGTACGATGCCACTCTATGTCTACAGCTGTCCTGAGTGCGAGATTGAGCTGGAGGAGCTGCGCCCAGCCTGGCAGGCCGACGACCCGGTCGAATGCCCGGTCTGTCACGGGCTCTGCATGCGTGAGCTCAGCATGTTCAGCACCCGCTCGCGGAGCCCCCAGGCGCCCATCTACGCCTCACCCCAGCAGGTGGCCCGCGCGGCCCATGGCCCCGATTGCGGCTGCTGCCGTCCCCGGAGGAGATAGCGCCATGCCCGTCAGTTCCTTGCTGCAATCAGCGCGCATCCCGGTCACCGTGCTTACCGGCTTTCTCGGCGCGGGCAAGACCACCGTGCTCAATCATATTCTGCGATCCGGCAGTCGTCGCTTTGCCGTCCTGGTCAACGACTTCGGCAGTGTAAACATCGACACCGACCTGATTGTCTCGGTCGAGGGCGAGCGAATCAGCCTGGCAGGTGGCTGTGTCTGCTGCCGCATCCGCGGCGACCTGCTCGAGGCCGCGCTTATGCTCGCCGCTCGTCCCGACGCCCCCGAGCACGTGCTGGTCGAGACCAGCGGGGTCAGCAACCCCTGGCCGGTCGCTGAGACGTTCATTACCGGTCGGGCGCGGCGCAGCTTCCAGCTCCACAGTGTGCTCACCGTCGTCGACGCCGAGCAGTCCCGGGCCCACCCGGCCCACGAGCGTCTGATCCGCAATCAGTTACTCGCCGCCGACCTGATCGTGCTGAATAAGTGCGATTTAGTGGTAGCGGAACGTCGGGCAGAACTGTGCTCCTGGCTGACCAGCCTTTCTACTGGCGCCCGCCTTGTCGAGGCCATCGAGGGTCGCTTCGCGCTGCCGCTGCTCTTCGACGAACACGCGCCCGCGCTCAGTACCGGCTTTTCGCTGAGCGATCTCGTACCGCCCGCCGACGCGGCTTTTGCCAGCTGGAGCTACACCACCGCGCAGCTGCTCAGCCGCGAGCAGCTCTGGAATGCCCTGGCCGCCCTGCCCCCCACGGTCATCCGTGTGAAGGGCATCATCGCCCTGGGCGACTCGCCTGAGGTGCCGACCATCGTGCAGATGGTCGGCCGGCGCATCCAGGTGCGCCGTGGCGCGGCGTGGGGTGCAACGCCGCGTGAAAGCCGGCTCGTCGTCAATTGGCGCACCAGACGTCCTCGACGACGCCGAGCTTGCCCGCCGGCTAGACGCATGTGTGTACCGGACGATCAGCGAGCAAGTACGCTCGGCCCGCGCCAACGTATGGCAGCAGCTTGCACCCTTTCGTAAAGGAGGAGGAGACAATGGCTTTTGAAGCTCCCGCGCAGCCGATTCCACTCACTATTCTGACCGGCTTTCTTGGCGCTGGCAAAACCACGTTGCTCAACCGCATCCTGCACGCCGACCACGGTCTGAAGGTGGCGGTGATGGTCAACGACTTCGGTAGCATCAACATCGATACGCAGCTCGTCGTCGGGGTCGAGGGTGAGACCGTCTCGCTGGCCAACGGCTGCATCTGCTGCACTATCCGCGACGACCTGCTGAACAGCGCGCTTCAGCTGCTGGACCGGCCTGAGCCGCCCGAGTACCTCCTCATCGAGGCGAGCGGGGTGAGCGACCCCTGGGCGGTCGCCGACACCTTCGGGCTGCCCGAGCTACGATCCTACTTCCAGCTCGACGGGGTGATCACCGTGGTAGACGCCGAGTATGTGCTTGAGCAACGGCACTACGCGGATCTGATCGTCGACCAGGTGAGTGCCGCCGACATCGTGGTGCTGAGCAAGGTCGACCTGGTGGACGAGGCGCAGCGGGCCGCGGTGGAGGAGTGGGTGCGCCGGATCGTGCCGCGGGCCCGCATGCTCCCCGCTGTTCACGGCGAGGTGCCGATCAATCTTCTGCTCGGAGTCGGTCGCTACCAGCTGGAGCTCACGCCGCTGCGCGCGTCGGGTCACGCCCACGCTCAGCATGAGCACGGCCATCACGAGCACAGGCCGGACTGCGACCACGACCACGGCCATCACAAGCACGGGCCGGACTGCGACCACGATCACGATCACGGGGCGGCGTTCAGCTCGTGGAGCTACACCAGCGCGCAGCCGTTCGGGCTCAAGGCCCTGCGCAAGGTAGTGCTCAATCTGCCGGTGGAAATCTTCCGCGCCAAAGGGCTGCTCTACCTGGCCGACATCCTCGACCGCCGCGCCGTCCTCCAGGCGGTCGGCCCGCGGGTGAGCGTGACCTTGGGTGAGCCCTGGGGCGACGAGCCGCCCCACACCCAGCTGGTCTTCCTGAGCACGCCGGGCGGTCTTGACAAGGCCGCGCTCCAAGCGGCCTTCGACAGCTGCCAGACCGACGTACCCGCCGACGAGGCGGTGGCGCCTCGCCAGACCTGGATGCGACAGGTGACGGCGTGAGGGAGCACGGCAGCGTGGTCGAGGACTGGAGCGAGCGGGTGCTGGTCGCCCTGCGCGCCGATGGGCAGCGCCTCACCGCACCGCGTCTTGCCATCATCGGTTGGATCGCGGCCCAGGAGCGACCCTTCAGCTCAGCGCCGAGGCCCTCACCGCCGCGCTGGCCCTGCACCCGGTCGGGGTGGGGCGAGCCACGGCGTACCGCGCCGGTGGACTGGCTGCGTGAGCGGGGCTGGCTGGCCCGCGTGCAACCCGAGCGGGGCGAATTACACCTATGCCCGCACGCTGCCCGGTCACCATCACCACGCCGTCTGCACCCGCTGTGGCGCCACTTTGCTGCTCGATGGTTGCTCGGCCATCGACTCACTCACCGCGCTGCTCGCCCGCCAGGGCTTTTGTGTTCAGTGCCGCATCCTGGAGCTGTTCGGCCTCTGCGCCCGCTGTCAGGCTGTGGGAGGAGGGATCCGATGACCACGACGACCAGTATGACCGCCCTCACGCTCCGGCCCGCCGCCGCCGCCGAATTCTGGGCGGTGGCTCGGCTCTTTGCTGCGCTGCACCACTTCAATGCCGGCTTCGACCCGCGCTTCCGCCTGGCCGAGGGATGGGAGGCATTACTGCGCGAACATTTCGTGCGCACCCACCGTGCCCCCAGCGCCCTCTGGCTGCTGGCCTGGCGTGGGGATCCCTCGTCAGGCTCGGGGCAGGCGGAGCCGGTCGGCCTGCTGCTGATGGAGGCCCACACTGACTCGCCGCTCTTCGCCGAGCGGCGCTGGGCCGAACTGGTAGCACTCTACGTCGCCCCCGCCGAACGCGGCGGCGACCTCGGGCGACGCCTGGTTGAGGCCAGTAAACACTGGGCCGCTGCCCACGGCTTCGACCGGCTCCAGCTCTACGTCACCGCGTCGAACGAGCGGGCGCGCCGCTTCTACGCCCGCTGCGGCCTCGCCCCGGTTCAGGAGATCTGGCGGGTCGAGCTGATGCCCGCCACCGGGGCGATCCCGCCGCCCGACCCGTCTTGCGTGGCCAATGGCCACGCGAGCCACCAGATCGAGCTGGGCCACCATCACCTGGCGATGGAGCTAAGCGACTGCCCTGACGAGGAGTGCGACGATGCTTGACCTGTTTGGCGCCCAACCGCGGCCCGACCCGGCCCATCTCGCCACCGTCAAGGGCTGGGTGGCCGAGACCCTCGCCCTGCCCGACGACGTGACCGTGATGGTGACCGAGCTGCGCTGCGCCGAGCCCGGCTGCCCGCCCCTGGAGACGGTGATCGCCGTCATGCGGCCGGGTGCTGCACCCGAGCAACGCAAACTGCATAAGGCTACCGCCGAGATCACCGCTGACGATATTCGCGGCCTCTTCGCCGCCGACGCGTCATACGAGTGACGAGCGATGAGTGATGAGTGACGAGCAGGGTTCACACCATTCCGATGCGCTTTGGCCCAATCGCGTAGGCAACCTGCTCAACAGGAATTGGTAGACCACACGAAGGAGACAGCCCGATGACTGCGACTGCCAACGCCACCGCCGACCCGCGCACGCCCGTGACCGTGCTCACCGGCTTCCTCGGCGCCGGCAAGACGACCCTGCTCAACCGTATTCTCACCGAGCAGCACGGCAAGCGCATCGCCGTGATTGAAAACGAATTCGGTGAGATCGGCGTGGACAACGACCTGGTGATCAACGCCGAGGAAGAGATCTTCGAGATGAACAACGGCTGCATCTGCTGCACCGTGCGCGGCGACCTGATCCGCATTCTCTCGAACCTTATGAAGCGCAAGGACGGCTTCGACTACATCCTAATCGAGACCACTGGCCTGGCCGACCCCGGCCCGGTGGTACAGACCTTCTTTATGGACGACGAGCTGCGGGCGAAGCTGCGCGTGGACGGCATCGTCACCCTGGTCGACGCCTGGCACATCGTCCACCATCTCGACGACGCGCCCGAGGCCCAGGAGCAGATCGCCTTTGCCGATGTGATCCTGCTCAACAAGACCGACCTGGTGGAGACCGGCGCGCTCGACGCCCTGGAGCGGCGCATCCTCGCGATGAACAGTGCCGCGAAGCTCTATCGCACCCAGAATGCCCAGGTGGATCTGGAGGCGGTGCTGAACGTGGGCGGTTTCAACCTGGAGCGGGCGATGGAGATCGACCCGCAGTTTATGGAGCCTGAATACCCCTTCGAGTGGGGCGGCATCTATCAGTTGGAGGCCGGGACGTACACGATCGCCCTGGACGAGGGTCCGGATCCGGCGATGCAGCTGGCGCTGCTCCCGGCCGCTGCAGCCACCCGCGCGGCACTGGAGGCGGTGCAGGAGCAGGCCGTGCTCGTCTTCTCGGACGAGGAGCAGGCGCTCGACCCGGGCGCCACCCTGATCCCGGGGAGCACCCTGTACCGCCTGAACCTCTGGGAGACCCCGCTGCACTTTGCGCTGGAGATCCCTGCCGCCGGGGCCTACGCCCTCTTCACTGAGCACGGCCCCGACGAGTTTAACCTGCGGCTGCTCTACGCAGGCAAGGATCCGGAGCCTGAGCTGAGCCATGCCTACAAGCCCGACCACGAGCACGACGAGGAGGTCAGCTCGGTGGGGATCACTGTGCCGGGCGACCTCGACCCGCAGCGGCTGAACGCCTGGCTCTCGCGGCTGTTGCGCGAGCAGGGTTCTGACATCTTCCGCATGAAGGGCGTCCTGAGCATTGCCGGCGACGCGCACCGCTTCGTTTTCCAGGGCGTGCATATGCTCTTCGACGGCCGCCCCGACCGCGCGTGGGGCGGGGAGCCGCGCACGAACAAGCTGATCTTCATCGGCCGCAACCTCGACCGCGAGGGTCTCAACGCCGATTTCCGTGCCTGCCTGACATAGGGGAACGCCGATGACTATCTTCCGCCAGAAGGGCCGCGCCGTGCCGCCGCCTACGACCGTCACCCTGGAGTGCCGCTGGAGCGCCGTGCTGGACGGGCACGTCATCAGCCTGCGCTTCTCGCCCGACGGCTCGCAGCTCGCCGCGGCCATCGCCGATGGGCCACTCGCCATTTTCTCCACCGCCGGCGACCGGCTCCACGAACTGCCCGGCCACACCATGGGTACGACGGCGCTGGACTGGCGCCCTGAGGGGCGGCTGCTTGCCTCAGCAGGGCAGGACAGCCACGTGCGCCTGTGGGATACCGCGCACGGCGTGCAGACCCAGGCCCTGCGCCACGTCACCAGCTGGGTCGAGCGGGTGGCCTACCACCCGTCAGGACGCTACCTCGCCGCCGCCGCGGGGAAGGAGCTACGAGTCTGGGACGGGTTGGGCAACCTGGTCTGCGCGCACCGCGATCACGCCTCGACCATCGCCGACATCGCCTGGAAGCCGGGCATCGAGCAGATCGCCGCCGTGGCCTACGGCGGCGCCACGCTCTGGGCGCTCAACCAGCCGGAGCCGCTGCGCCGCTATGAATGGAAGGGCTCGTCGCTGGTGCTGGCCTGGAGCCCCGACGCCAGCATGTTCGCCACCGGCGACCAGGACCAGACCGTGCATTTCTGGTACGCCGAAAGCGGCCTCGATTTGCAGATGTGGGGCTACGAGACCAAGATGCGCGAATTAGCCTGGAACCCCTCCAGCCGTTACCTGGCGACCGGCGGTGGGCGTGACGCCGTCGTTTGGGACACCCGGGCCGGCAAAAAAGGCCCCGAGGGGAGCAAGCCAGTGATGCTCGGTCTACACGAAGGCTACCTGAGTGCGCTGACCTACCAGCACAGCGAGACGAAGGACGCGCCGGCCCTCCTGGCCTCGGCGGGGCAGGACGGCCTGGTCGCCCTGTGGCGTCCGACGCGGGGACAAAAGCCACTGGCCCGGCATGACTTCAACACACCAATCAGTCAACTGGTGTTCTCACCCGACGACCGGGCGCTCGCGGTGGGCGGCGCGGATGGCACCGTGGCCCTGCTCACGCTCAGCTGACATGACGGAGGAGCCGATGTGCCGTCCAGACAACCCGGCCTACTTGCTCAAGCACAGTACCGCAGCCGACTGGCGTGCAGCCGTGGAGGCGGCGGTGCGCGGGGCGGGACTGCGAACGTCGGCGGCGCGCAATGCAGTGCTGGACTGGATCGCCGCCGCGGAGCGCCCCTTCACCGCCGAGACCATCGCGCAGCAACTGGCGGACTGGGATCACGGCAGCCGCCCAACTGTCTACCGCACGGTGGAGTGGCTGCGCAGCGCTGGCTGGCTGTTCCGCCTGCACGCTGAGACGAGCGACCGGGCCTACGCCCGCAGCCTGCCCGGTGCTCATCAGGTCGTCTGCACCGGCTGCGGCGGGGTGCAGACGCTCACCGGACTGGAGTTGGCCCCGCTCCTCGAGGCCCGTCTGCGTACTCTGGGCTTTGAGTTGCGCGGCCAGCACCTGGAACTCTACGGGCGTTGCCGGCTTTGCCAGCTGGCGGCGTCGGATGGATACGAACCGCACTTTGAGGAGGAGTCTCATCAATGATCACACCCATCATCCGGCATCTCAACACGCTGAGCCTGGTGGCGCTGCTCGCCCTGCTGCTGGCGGCCTGCGGCGCGCAGCCCACCGCCCAGTCGGAACCGACCGCCGCCCCGGCCACGCCGACTGTTGCGCCTGCGGCGCCTACCGAAGCGCCGGTCGCGCCAGCCGCGCCGACCGTTGCCTCAACCGAGCCACCGATCGCAGTCTCCGAACCGCTGAAGGTTGTCGCGACCTACAGTATTCTCGGCGATCTGGTACAGAATGTCGTCGGCGACAGCGGCTTGATCGAATTGACCGTCCTCGTCAGCCCCGGCGGTGATGCTCACACCTACGAGCCGACGCCCCGCGACAGCGCGGCCCTGGCGGAGGCCGATATCCTCTTCGAGAACGGCCTGGAGTTTGAGAGCTGGATCGACGACCTCTACGCCGCCTCCGGCTCGACCGCTACCCGTGTCGCCATGGCCGACGGCATCAGCGACCTGATCTCCTCTGACGGCCACAACCACGATGAGGAAGATCCCGTGGCTCACGCCTGCGAATACTTCGAAGACGATCCTGAAGCAGTGACTGCCGATGCCAGCGGAGCCACGCCGACGGCGACGATCCCCGCCGATCACACCCACTACATCGTCACTCTCGCCGACGGTGCAGGAACGGTGAGTCTGAGCCGGGAAGAAGACGCCGAAGTGAGCTTCTTCCTGGGCAGCGATGTACCGTTCACCGTAAGCCAGGCCGACGCCGAGGTTGAGCCGGAGCTGGTCGAGCCGGTCGCCGATGCATGCGCCGCGATTGCGATCGTTTACACCTACGATCTGGCTCCCGGCGATTATGTGATCAGCTTCGGCTCCGGCGCCGACGCGAGCGTCGCCCTCGTCTGGGAAGAGGCCGGCCACAGCGAGGGCGAGGAGCACAGCCACGAGGAAGGCGAGGAGCATGGCGAAGGTGAGGTACACGGCGAGGGCGAAGAGCATGCCGAGGGCGAAGAGCACGGCCACAGCCACGGTGAGTACGACCCGCACGTCTGGCACGACCCGAACAATGCGATGGTGATGGTTGAGGCCATTCGCAACACCCTGGTCGGCGCCGACCCGAGCAACGCGGACACTTATGCCCTGAACGCCGACGCCTACCTGGCTGAGTTGCAAGCTCTCGATGCCTTCATTGTCGAGGCGGTCGCCCAGTTGCCCGCGGAGCGCCGTAAGCTGGTGACGAGCCATGATACGTTCGGCTACTTCGCACGACAATACGGCTTTGAAATCGTCGGCACGGCCCTGGGCTCGGTCACCACCGAGGCGGCCGACCCGTCGGCGGGCGAGATCGCCGAACTGGTCGAGTCGATCCAGGCGGTGGAGGTGCCGGCGATCTTCGCCGAGAATATTGCCAACCCGGCCTTGATGGAGACGATCGCTCGCGAGGCCGGCGTAGAACTCGCCCCAACCCTCTACACCGACGCCCTGGGCGAACCGGGCAGCGCCGGCGCAACCTACCTGGAGATGGTACGCCACAACGTGAACACGATGGTCACGGCATTGGGCGTGTAACGGAGCGACAATGGACCTTCCCTACAGCCGACGCCGCCATATCGATGGGCTGCCTGGTGCGCCGGCCCTCATAGTGGAGCGACTGAGCGTCACCTATCCCGGCGCTGCCGAGCCGGCGCTGTGCGAGGTAAGCTTGATGGTGCCCTTCGGCACACGGGCCGCCCTTGTGGGCGCCAACGGCTCCGGCAAATCGACCCTGCTCAAAGCCGCGACAGGGCTGTTGCGACCCCAGGGCGGAACCATTCGCATTGCCGGGCAGCCGGTAAGCGCCTGCCACCACCGGGTCGCCTACCTGCCGCAGCGCGGCGAGATCGACTGGCGCTTCCCGGTCACCCTGGAACGGATGGTACTCGCCGGGCGCTACGTCCACCTCGGCTGGCTGCGCCGGCCGGGGACTGGCGACCATCGGCGGGTCGCGGCGGTGCTCGATGAATTGGGGCTGACCGATCTCGCCGACCGGCAGATCAGCCAATTGTCGGGCGGGCAGCAGCAACGCGCCCTGCTCGCCCGCGCCCTGGTGCAAGAGGCCGACCTGCTCCTGCTCGACGAGCCCCTGAGTGCAGTGGATGCCGCCAGCCGCCAGGTGATCGCCCGCACCCTCGACACGCTGTGCCGCCAGGGCAAAGCCGCCCTGGTGGCCACCCACCTCGTCGACCGGCTCGACGAGGAGTTCGACCAAGTGTTCACGCTGGCGGATGGCCGCTTGGAGGCGGCGCACGCACACCTTGTATAACACCGTCGCGGGTCGGGCGACGCAGTTGCCCGACCGCGACCACATCCTTATGATCGACTGGCTGATTGAACCGTTTCGCTTCAGTTTCATGCAGACCGGCCTGGCGGCGGCGGCGCTGGTGGGGATCACCTGCGCGGTCCTGGGCGCCTACGTCGTGCTGCGGCGCATGGCCTTTATCGGCGACGCCCTCGCCCACACGGTGCTGCCGGGGCTGGTGGTGGCCTACATGGGGGGCTTCAGCCTCTTCGGCGGCGCCATCGTCGCCGGACTGCTGACCGCCATAGGCATTGGCTGGGTCTCGCGGCGTGGCGTGGTGCGCGAAGATACCGCGATCGGCGTGCTCTTCACCGCCATGTTTGCGCTGGGCATCCTGCTGATGAGCCGGGCCAACAGCTTCCGCGACCTGAGCCACATCCTGTTCGGCAACATTCTCGGCGTGCGCCCGACCGATCTCCTGCTAATCGGCGCGATCGCCGTCGGGGTGCTGCTGACGCTCTTCGTGCTGCATAAAGAGCTGGAATTGACCAGCTACGACCCGACCTATGCCGAGGTGATCGGCCTCAACGCCGACCGGCTGCGCTTCTTGCTGCTCATCCTGCTGGCACTGACCGTGGTGACCTGTATCCAGGTGGTAGGGGTGATCCTCACCTCGGCCCTGCTCGTCACACCGGCGGCGGCGGCGGCCCTGCTCACCAACCGTCTGCTGCGCATGATGCTGCTGGCCTCGGCGATCGCAGTGGGTTCGGCGCTGGTGGGGCTCTACGCTTCGTACTACGCCAATGTTGCCTCGGGAGCGGCGATTGTGCTCACTTGTGCGGCCTGCTTCGCGCTAGCCTGGCTGGCTCAAAGCATCCGCCAGCAGTAGCACCACCAATTACATTTGATGGGAGGATCATAATGACCCCGCAACAAGCGCAGCAGCACACCACCCAACAAACCTTCGCCGCAATCTTCGACCGGGCCGCCGCGACCTACGATCAGGTTGGGCCGCCGTTTTTCGCCCACTTCGGTCGCCAGCTTGTGGAGCTGGCTCGCCTTGCGCCCGGCGAAATTGTGCTCGACATCGCCACCGGGCGTGGCGCGGCACTCTTTCCGGCCAGTCAAGCGGTTGGCCTTTCCGGCCATGTCACTGGCATCGATCTCGCCCCGGCGATGATTGCGGCAACACAGGCCGACGCCATAGCCCGGGGCAGCGCCAACATCACGCTCCAACCTATGGATGCCGCCGCCCTTGCCTTTGACGACGCGACCTTTGACGCCGTTTTATGCGGATTTGCGGTCTTCTTCTTGCCAGATCCGCTTGCGGCGTTGCGTGAATGGCAGCGCGTGCTGAAGCCCGGCGGGCGGCTGGCGTTATCAACTTGGAGCAGCCCATTCGGCCCGGAGTTTCAGTGGCTCGAACTGCTCCAACGCACGGTGCTGCCACTGCCTGCCGCGCCGGCCTGTAGCGGTGCTGAGCCGTCTGTGTTCGACACCCCAGAAGGCCTGACGGCACTCCTCGCTCGTGCCGGCTTCACCGCGGTCGCCGTGAGCGTCGAGACGGCGCGCTTCGTCTACGCCGACGAGGAAACCTGGTGGGCCTCGCTCTGGTCCCACGGCATGCGCGGCTGGCTGGAGGCCGTCGAGCGCGAGCGAGAAGTGGAGGCGCTGCAGCGCTTCAAAGAGGCCGTGTTCGCACAGCTTCGGGCGGGACGCCAGCCAGACGGCGTCCCGCAAACCTCGTCGGCGCTGCTTGGGCGGGCGACACGAGCAGCTGTGGGAGAACAGCTCCCCTAGCGCGACGCGAGGTAGACGTGTTCACTTGGCAGGCGCACCGCACCTGCAACATCCAGTATCGGCACCCTGCTGCGGCAGGGAAGCGGCGGTCGGCGGGGCCACCGCACGTGGAACTGATCGCACGGGGTGGATGGCAGGGGCCATGCCTGGCGCAGCATCAGGCAGGAGGGTCTTCTGGCGCAGCAGCCGCGAAGAGTTGGCCAGGATGCCCTGGTCGAGTATCGACTGCGCCGCCGCGGCCAGGATGGGCGGCAGCACGCCGAAGGCGGCCAGCGACAACCCGGCTAGATTGTAGATCGCCGTGAAGCCAATGTTCGCCTTGACGACCCGCATCGTGCGCCGGGCGATCTGCAAAACCTCCGGCACGAGCCGCCAGTCGTCGCGCATCAAGGCCATTTGGGCCGCCTCGATGGCAATGTCGGCGCCGGCCACGCCCATCGCGATGTTGTCTACGTCACTGTCAGCGCGAAGCTGCACAATATCGGGTTACGTAAACCCACGGCCCATCTCCAGGTCTTCGCTATTGCCACCAGAGCCGCTCAGTGGATGCTCCGCGATATCCGCCGCCACGACCCGCTCCACCTCTTCGCTGCCTACCGCAAACGAAAGCGCACCAGCTGCCATACCGCCGGAATTGCCGATGCGATCGACCGGCGCTATCGGGCGATCATCCGTTCGCGCTTTACATTGAACAGCACCGTGTTTGGCGGGCTCTGCTCCCATCTGGCGAACGACATCTCTGGGTGGCTCCAAAAGATGACCGCGGCTGAACAGAAGGGCGTATGAGCACGCTATCGCACATGTGCCGAATACATGGCGCCCTTTGGCAAACACAAAGGCAAGGCGGTTAAAGATTTGGCTCGTGATATCATCTTCGGCTTCGCGTTTCTTCAATCCACCAGAGCGCAATGTGAGCAGTCACTGCGCTATCTGGACGTGCTCCTCAACGATTTGCCGGAAGACAACCTACTGCGTGAGGAAGCCGAGGCATATCGCCTGGCATCAGGTCGACGCAAAGGCCGTCCGCTCGGGTCGATGCGTCCGCAACCCTGGCGTCGGCTCAGACTCCTCGTCCAGCGTGATCGCGATCGTATGGATCAGATAGACACGCTGCGCAAGATCGCCCAGGATTTTCTGCGCTTCATGCCGCCGAATTTTCCCGGCAAACAGAGTGGAGTCCTATCTTTTGAGCGGCGCCGCGACCTTGAGGATACCTGTCGACAAGCGCTTCACGATTACAGCACCTTACCCACCGATGACGAAACAACCGAAGGTTGGTTGACCGCTCATGAGCGACAACGCTTTCAGGCACTCCAACGTCGGGTCTATGCCGCTACCAATCCGCCACGCGATGTCACGCTTCAATGGGATCGCGCTGACGGCGCCATAAAGAGTCGTGACATCGCACTCCTCTCCGATCTCCGGGCGCGCCGATACCTCTTTCTTGCGCACATTCTCCATGCAGAGTCACGCCATTGCCGACCTATGCCGATCCGCGGCGAACTTGTGGAGGTCAACAATCCTGACATCAGCTTCGCTGGCCGCCAGAAACCAAGCATCGCCAACCTCTACGCGTTAGCATTCGCCGCCCATCAGCGTCGCCTCCTCGACCGTGCCCGCAGAGAAGCCGACCGCTGGAAAGGCGCGGGCAAGTGTAGCGGCGCCGTGCGCTCGGCCAAACTGCAAGCGCACTATGATCAGCAGCGTGACTCGTGGTGGGTTGACGTGATGCTGGCGATCGGCTTGAAGCCGGAGCGTTACCTCCAACCCGAACATCTTGTCGGCGTCCATATCAATCCCCACTGCGGGTGGTTTATCGGGGTCTGTACGCTGGTCGGCACGGTCGTTGAGACATTGCAACTCGACGAACTGCAGATCGCCCGGCTCCTGGAGAATCAATCGCCCGTAGAACAGGCTCGGCGCAACCCAACGCACCGCACAGCAAAAGAGCATGCCCATCGTCTGGCAGATGCCATCGTCGCTCTGTGCCGAACGTACAACGCCATCTGCGCATTCGAGAACATCGGCTATCGCAGTGCGAATCCGAGCCCGCAGCGCCGTACGCCGCAGCCAGACAATTCACGTACCGTGTTCCCGCTCTTGGAGTATAAGCTGCCGTTGGCAGAACTATTCACGCCGCTAGACATCCGTGGTGTTGCGCCGAAACGCGACTGTGGAGCGTGTGGCAGTCGGTACGCGCAGGCCGTCGTAGAAGCGGGCGCATTTCACTGCCCGCAATGCCAACACTCAGAGGCTGTCTGAAAAGGGGTATGGAATGCGGCAGCCATGCTGCCGCGCGCAAGCACGGCTTGCGCATTCCACATGTTGACGTGCCGATGCTCCGCTCCATCCCAGTTTGTGATCCCGTTCTTGCCGGTTCAAACGGCTTTTCAGACAGCTTCTAAGGTCTTGAAGAGATGCTTTTGGACGCCTTCCCCAAGATCTTAAAGGTCTTCTATCGCGCTTATCTGAAAAGTATTGAGACTAGAGGCTGTCTGACAACGTATGTAGAGCGTGTAGCAGCCATGCTGCTGCGCGCACGCATTGCTTACACACTCCACAACCGAATGTGTCTGTTCCTTGCTGCGTCCAAGCAGTTGGTCCAGCGCTTGCCGGTTCAGGCGGCTTTTCAAACAACCTCGCAGAGTCTGTTGTCTTGGTGCGGTGCTATGCAGAGCCCTATGTTGTAATGTTAGGCATGCGGCGGGAAACAATACTGCGGCGGCGATATGCCTATAGCTGTTCTACACACCGCGCGTTTATGACTGACAACGCCTGTTTCTTGCTTTTAGAGCATCGTTCCAATCAGCTTGATATAAAGAGAATTGCCATCGATGGGCAATGCAGCAGCAGGGTTGCTGCATGCTTCACTGTTCAGCCATTCATTCCTGCCTTATAATGATACGTTGATACGCCTGACCTCGTCGGAATAGGGAGGAACAGATCGCCATGAGTATCGAGTCGCTTGCTTTGAACGGTGTCAATGGCTCCAGCGGAGCTTATCTCACGCCCGATCTCAAGTCCGAAGATATTGCCAAAGTTGTTCAAGGCCTCAAGATTGATCGAGATGACGACCATTTTCAGGAACTAGAGGCCCGCAAGCGCAGCTCCGAGATGGGTAGCCATCTCGGCGTTGCGTCCGGCGTAGACGCCAATGATCTGGCTTCTGCCGGTTGGGGCGTGGTGTTCCCAACCAACATCGACCCGCTGATCAAAGAGGCGCTCAAGCCGCTGTTGGAGCGCCGCCGCGCGCAGGCCGCCAAAGCGAAAGAACACTATTATCAGGAATACCAGTTTGGACCCAACGATACGAAACAGACCTTCTTTCGTCGTTACAAGGCCGCCCCCGGCCCCGCTGATCCCGAGAAGATGCCCTACTATTTGCTGCTCGTCGGCGATCCGCAGCAGATTCCCTATCGCTTTCAATATCAACTCGATGTGCAGTATGCTGTTGGGCGGCTCCATCTCAACACGCCCGAAGAGTACGCCCAGTATGCCCAAAGCGTGATCGCGGCGGAAACCGGCGCGGCAGCGCAACTCCCCCGCCGCGCCGCCTTCTTTGGCGTGCGCAATGTCGACGACCGGTCGACCAACCTCAGCGCCGACAACCTGGTGAAGCCGATGGTCGACAAACTGTTGCAGATCCAGGCTGGGGCAAGCTGGCAGAGCAAGCCGCAGTGGAATATCGATCTCTTGCTGCAAAACGAGGCGACCAAGGCTCACTTGGCCCAGTTGCTTGGCGGCGACGCAACCCCAGCGCTGCTCTTTACTGCTAGTCACGGCGTGGGGTTTGACCTCGGCGACCCGCGCCAACTCGAGCATCAGGGCGCACTACTCTGTCAGGACTGGCCCGGCCCGCTCCAGTGGCGCGAGAAGATCCCGCAAGACTACTACTTCGCCCACGACGATCTGGACAGCAACGCGCGACTACTGGGACTGATCGCAATCTTCTTTGCTTGCTACGGCGCGGGTACGCCTGCAATGGACGAATTCAACCATCGGGCGTATAGCCAGCCTAAACCAATTGCACCGCACGATTTTAGCGCACGGTTGCCCCAACGGATGCTTGGGCATCCGAAAGGCGGAGCGCTGGCTGTTGTCGGGCACGTCGAGCGTGCCTGGGGCTACTCGTTTATGTGGGAGGGGGTTGGCGCCCACACGGTCGCTTTCGAGAGCATGCTGGCCGACCTACTTCGCGATGGCCACACCGTCGGCGCCGCACTAGAGTATTTCAACGAGCGTTATGCCGAGCTCGCCAGTGATTTGAGCGTGGAATTAGAAAACATTCAGTTCTTCAACAAAACCCCGAATGAACTAGCGCTGGTTGGGATGTGGACCGCCAACAACGACGCGCGCAGCTATGTGATTCTTGGCGATCCAGCGGTGCGCCTGCCCGTGGGCAACAAAGATGCAGCTTCTGCCGAACGTCCGACGATTGGCGCGATCCCTCCGATTCTGCCGAAGACCGATTCACCGATAACGCCTGCTCCGGTTGTGACGACCGATCCGTCGCCTGCGCCTCCTCCGGCGCCGACCAATCCGCCGCCTTCACTTCCTGCGCCGCCTGCGCCGCCCACACATCCGGCGCGATCGGGTGACGGAGCGCCCGTACTCACAGAGTCTGCCAGCGTCGAACCGAGCGACGAAGCGGTGCAGTTTGGCCTCTTTGGTTCAAAAAACAAGATCCAGCAGGTGCAAGAAAGCCTGGTCGATACGCTCAAACAGTTTGCCGAGCAACTGGGTCAAACGCTGACGCGGGCGATTGATGACGCCAGTAGCCTTGAAGTGCGCACCTATGTGAGCGACAACTTGGCGGAAGTGAAATACGAGAACGGCGAGTTTGTCGGCAACACCAGCCTGCGTGCGCTCACGCGCATCAGCTTTGATCAAGATATTGTGTTGTGCGTGCCCAAACAAGAGGGCGAACTCGATCAGGCGCTGTGGGCTGTCCACACCGAGATGGTTCGGCAAGCCCAAGCGAATCGCACCGAGATGCTTCAGACAGCGGTGTCCATGGTTTCAGGGCTGCTGGGCACATTACAGCGCTAGCGATGATGATCGCGACGAACCGCGCTGTATTCGAGCTTTACGATCCAGTTGCAGCCGATACGCCAGCAATGATTGACTTGTGGGCGACCAGATATCCTAACGATACGAGCTCTGTGTCATTCGGAACCTCCGCCAATCCAGACAGCGACATAACCTACTGGCGGGCGAACATATCGGCTAACCCTGCCGTTGCTGCGGACCAGTTCGCTGCGGCGCAAACCAGACTGCAGTCTTCTCAACAGGCATTGGACCTAGTCGAGAAGCGGCTGCACAACCTTGTATCAATGCGCAATCCAGCCGCACGGATCGTCTTGGGCGGTGCGTGGCTTGCGTCGCCTGAGCAAGCGGTATTGCAGCTTATCGATGAGCTTGCTGTGGATCATCTTGGCATCAGTTTTGGCGGGACCGATCAAATAAGAGAGGGTTGGGAGCGGGCCAATGCCCAGTTTCGTGCTTTTGTCGAGCGTATCAATCGGCAAATCGCCCACTACGCCTGGGTCGAAACCCGCATCGAAGGACAACTCGTGGGTCGAACAATCATTGACTGGAGCAGCGATATGCGTACTGTCTGGGCCACAGGCGTCGGATCGGCGCAGATCGCCATGCACCAGCAAACACTGGACCTAGCGCTTTCTTCACGCGAAATGCTCCTGCGCAGCTTTGTTCTGGCTACGCGCGGAGCGGTCATCTTGTCAGTGTTGCTCACGGTGCCGGGGGGGATTATGATGGCTTTGCCGGCGACATTGAAGTTTATCAATGATGTGATGGCTGAACTCACACCAGGCAACGAACACGAGAAGGTGCAATAGGCGGCAAAAGTTTTGGCTGTCAGCAACAACGTAGGGGCGACCAGTCGGTCGCCCCTCTGAACGTTCCAACGTGCGAACTACCGAGGACTAATCATCGTCATCGTCGTCGTCTAGGTCGATCCGCAGGGCTTCCTCGCCAAGCAAGCCCAGCAAGATTTCGTACTCGGTTCCGGCGAACTCTGGATGTACTTCAAGGCGAACCCGCTCGAAGTACTGAACCAGGAGACCGTCATCATCCGTGAACGCCTCGCTGATGGGATACCCAAACGTTACCAGGCCGCCGCGCGTTGCCCAGAAGGTGCGGAACGGCGAAGCGATGAGGTGTCCGGTTGCGCTGAAGTACCAGTCCCTGTCGTCATCATCATCATCGTCGTCATCGTCAGGGCGCGGTATTGGAGGCTGGGCGTACCCAAGTTCTGACCCCAGTCGTCCAAGTAACACGACAAACCTGGTTCCTTCCAGGTCGGTATGATACTCGAAGCGCGCCCGTTCGAAGAATTGCACAGTGATTCCGTCATCACGGGTGATCGGCCCGGTTAGCGGCAAGCCGTAGATGCGCATCCCACCGCCCGTTTCCCATCGCGACCGGAAACGAATATCGATGGTGTCGACTGACAGGCGAGGCAGTGTAACGGTTGGAGACGTGGCTGTGGTGCTGGAAAGATTCACGTTCATCGTCTCTTGGCCCATTTCTTGCACGCCCTTGCTGTCGTTGTATTCGAGCTTATATTTTAGCTTGAACTCATCGTCGTCGTCGTCATCGTCCAGCCTGATCTTGAGCTCGATCTTAATTGTTCCGTCCTGGTTGATCACATTGTCTTGGCCGACGCCGATGACAACCTGGCGGCCTTTGATCTCTTTGACGTAGCCGGCGCCCTCAAGGAATTTCAGGTCAGCTAATTTGACACGGTCGTCGTCGTCGTCATCGTCATCGTCATCATCATCGTCGTCATCATCATCATCATCGTCGTCGTCCAGGTTGCAAATCAGGAAGACGCCTTTGGCGCGCCCGCCTCTGTTGTTGATATTGAACACAACAACAACAAAGGTGATGTTATTCTCGACCACGATCCGTGTTTCCGGCAGTTCGATCTTGATGATAGCGGGCGGCGGCAGTGGCTTTTTATCATCATCTGCACAACGCGGCCCAACCAGCAGCCCCTGAGCGGCGTTGGAGCTTTTGGCTGCCACGCGTACCAGGCCAGTGGTCAACTTGCCGGTAAGATTGACGGTGAAGTTCCCACTGGTAAAACTGTTATTCGTATCCCACTTGATCCCAGTGATACCTGTGTTCGGGTCGGGTTTTGCCTCTGTATAGCTGCTCGGAACGCCCCGTACGATACGGGAACAGGACAAGGGCAACTCTAAGACCCAATAATCCAAGTTCGAGGCGTTTGATAACTTCTCGACCTGGTATCTCCAATCTGAAGAGCCATCGCCGTTGAACGTAGCTCCGAGGAATGTTATTCGAAAGCCATTAGAGAGTATGACCTGCGGGAGTGTTGACGGGGTTGATGTTGCGGTTGGCATGCCCGTAGCTGTTGCCGGTGGCGTGACCGTCACCGTTGGCATCACGGTCGCTGTTGATGTCATGGTCGCTGTGGGCGTAACCGTCAATGTCGGCGTGACCGTCACCGTTGGGGTAACGGCGGCTGTGGGCGTGACCGTTGTTGTCGGCGCTCCGCCTGGGGTTGGCGTGACCGTTACTGTTGGGGTAACGATGGCTGTGGGCGTGACCGTTACTGTGGGTGTAACCGTCAGTGTCGGCGTAACCGTCAGTGTCGGCGTGACCGCCAGTGTCGGCGTGACCGTCAGTGTCGGCGCAACTCCGGTGGCGGTTGGCGTCTCCGTCGGCGTATTTGTCGCCGTTGGCGTCTCCGTCGCAGTCGGTGTTGGCGATGGCACCTGTTGCAGGACAGCTGCGTTTGCCAGTGGCGCCGCTGCGAGGTTGAGCACGAGGAACGTGCTCACCAGAATAGGGACGAGCGTAACGAGGACTCGTTTCAAAGACTTTCTCCTTTCATGCAGATATTCCGCAGGAGATGCACTACCGTATGCAGTGCATCTGTATCAGGAACACAGACTTGCCATAAAAGTTATGGTTAAAATGGTGAAACTTTTGTCATTTAGAGAACGACAGCCCTGTATGCGCTACCGGGAGCGACGGTACACAGGAGCTTATACGGACCTTGATCATCTCTTACAGTCAGGCAACGCGAGGATGGCGGCTCAATTCAACGGGAACACGGAGCAGGAGCGAATTGGTATAACAGGCAATATAGAGCAAACGGCGCAAGAACCGACGCTGGCATCCTTCGGCTGTGCCAGCCCTGAGCGAAGCCGAAGGGCTCAGGACAAGGGTTTGAACATTCTATCTGCGTTGATCGGCGTGCCTCAGCGATCTCAGCATGCCATTGCAGATTTGAACCTCGACATGTTCGCAGGTTGGAAGTACGTTATAATGGGATGAAGGTTGGCTATCTTTTTAACAAAGCCGGGAGTGATTGATGAGCGCAACGACAGGGGCCATTCCGCCCCGTTTGCAGGAGATCATTGAAGACTTTCACGTCAGTGATCGCGAAGAAAAGCTGGAGTTGCTGCTGGAATTTTCGGAGAAAATGCCGGCGCTCCCTGATTGGTTACGCGAACACCACGATACCATGGATCGGGTGCATGAATGTATGACTCCGGTCTTTGTTCACGCCGAAAATCATAATGGCAAGCTGCATTTTCAATTCGATGTGCCGCCCGAGTCGCCGACCGTGCGCGGTTATGCGGCTTTGCTTGCCGAAGGGCTGGACGGCGCTGCTCCTGAAGAGGTGCTGCAGGTGCCGGTGCATTTCTACAGGGGTATGGGGTTGGACACGGTGCTGACGCCACAGCGCCTCAACGGGATTGATGCGATTCTGGCCCACATGAAGCGCTTGGCGGTCAAACATCTTGGGGCGAGCGCTGTCTCGAATGATGCGCGGGGCGGATGATCTGCGGAGACGAGGAAGCGATGAGCGGGTGAGACGAGGAGCAGGCGAGACGCTGAGGCGTAGAGCAGAGGAGATGGTGAGACCCAGAGGGGCGCTTCGCGAAGCGCCCCTCTGTCATTTTTGTCTCTGAACTTGGCTGGGGGCGGGGCGAGCTTGAGGATCGTGTTCCCCCGCATCACTATCACTCATGGGCCAGCAACTCCAGCAAGCGGCTGATCACCTCGATTGACACCGCCACATCCTCGGTTGTCACCGACTCCGCCGGGTTGTGGCTAATGCCGTCCTTGCAGCGCACGAACAGCATAGCCGCATCGGTGATTGTGGCAAGCGATATCGCATCGTGTCCAGCCATGCTGGGCAACTCGATGACGGAATGGCCCGTCGTCTCGATGGCGCGCGCCAGCAGGCCGTTCAGCTTCGGCGAGCAAAGCGTGGTTGGATTGGCCTGCACAACGTTCCATTCCAAAGCGACGCCCCGCTTTGCGCTGATCTGCTCGGCCAGGGTCCGCGCCTGGAGTAGCGCTTCATCGCGAAGGGTATTGTCAGGGTGGCGCAGATCGAGGCTCAATTGGGCGCAGCCGGGGATAACGTTACTTGCTCCTGGTTGTACCGCGATTTTGCCGACCGTGGCAACCATTCCGGGCTGGCTGGATGCTAATGCCTCCGCGGCGAGCACGAATTCGGCGGCGGCGCACAGAGCATCGTAGCGGCGGTCCATCGGTGTTGTGCCGGCGTGCCCGGCGGTTCCGTCGAAGCGCAGGTTGGCTCGACCCGATCCGGCAATTGCGGTGACAATTCCCACCGGCAGATTCTGGGCTTCGAGCAATGGGCCTTGCTCGATATGAACCTCGCAGTAGCCCAGGAGGGTAACGGGATTCTTGGCATCCTGTTCCAGCATGCTCAGATCGCCGCCAAAAGCCTGGATTGCCGCTTCCAGGGTGGCGCCGTCGGCATCGGTAAGCGCTAGCCACTGTGGGTCGAAACGTCCGGCGATAACGCTGCTGCCCACGAAGGATTTCTGGAAGCGTAGACCTTCTTCATCGGCAAAGGCCATGATTTCGATTGCGAAGGGCAAGCGCATCCCGCGCTGGTGGAGTTCTTCGACGGCGGCCAGGGCGACCAGGATACCCAATGGCCCATCGTACTTGCCCGCGTCGCGCACGCTGTCCAGGTGTGAGCCGAGGATAAACGCCTTGGCGTTCGAGCGATCTGCCGGATAGTGGCCGATCAGGTTGCCAATTCCATCCTCATAGGTGGTCATACCGGCGGCTTGCATCCATGCCGACACTTGATTGTTAGCCTGGCGCAGGGCGTCGGTAAATGATGGCCGGGTCAAGCGGCCCGGTTCTACGCTGAATTCCGCCAGGATCTCGATCCGTTCCATAACAAGTTGTGCCAATTGCTTGTTCATAGCCATTTCCCAAATATGTAGATATGTTTCTGCGATCGTGCGCCTGCATTCCCCAGCTCAGCCGGGTTCGTGCGTGGGAACTATACGCCTTGCCCATACACCTGGCGAATGGTCAAGCGCACGCTTGCTCGTTCCAATTCCGGTCTTTTGGCGACCCAGATGCGGGCCTGTTCGGACCCAAGATACCGTACCGCCATCCGATAGCGCAGATCGGCGTCGAGCGGTTCAACAATGGCGCTGCCGCTCAAACTCAGATAGCGGGTTCCCGCTACGACGGTGAGCGTTGCTAGCGGGTTGTGCGAAAGATTGCGCACCTTGACGCTGTGGGCGGCGACGTTAAAGCGAATATCGTTCGCGTCAAGCATATACCAGACAACGGTTTGCTGGATTGTTCCGTCCTGATTGAGTGTTCCGACGACAGCATAGTGGACCTCGTCTAAAAAAGCGCGCTGGCGCTCCGTCAATACCATGCTCCCTCCCCCATTTCCAGTACTGCAAAGCTGCCTGAAACTTGGCGCCAGCGGCGTCGACTGCGGTTGCGCATCTGATGGCGCTAGCGCTCTCCGCCAATAGATCAACGCCTACTTCCAATTGTGGTATAGTACACGATGCACAACAATACTGCCAGCAAAAAGGAATGAACTGTGGTTATCATTGCAAGCAGCAACGGTGATGTTGGTATTGATGCCGCATGGGCCATACTGGAACAGGGCGGTACGGCTTTGGATGCGGTCGAAGCCGCCGCTCGTCTGGTCGAGGACAACCCGGAGGACCATACTGTCGGCTATGGCGGGTATCCCAACCTGCTCGGCGAGGTCGAACTAGATGCCTCAATTATGGATGGAACAACGTTGCGGGCCGGGGCGATCGGGGCGTTGCGCGGGTATCGTCATCCGATAACGGTCGCCCGGAAAGTGATGGAGGAGCTGCCTCACGTTTTTCTGGTCGGCGAGGGGGCGGCGCGCTTTGCCGCCGAGTTGGGGATGCCGCGCGAAGAATTGCTGACCGACGTGGCCGCTAATGTCTGGCGCGAGGGGTTGAACGGGAAATTACCCGAACACTTTCGTGACCGGAGCGGTCAACTGATCAAGTCGATGTTGCGCCAGGCGACCCACATCGCGACCGACCCTGAACGGGCTGCCGGAACGGTCAACTTCATCGCCCAGGATCAGAAAGGACGGATTGCCTCAGCGGTCAGTACCAGCGGCTGGGCTTGGAAATACCCAGGCCGGCTAGGCGACACGCCGGTGATCGGCGCCGGGAACTATGCCGACGACCGTTTTGGCGCGGCGGCTTGTACCGGCTGGGGAGAATTGGCAATTCGCGCTAGCACCGCACGCAGTGTTGTTTTATATCTTCAGATAGGTTACACGCTCGAAGCGGCCTGCCAAACTGCATTTGCTGATCTGCTCGCCTTTGTCTCTGATCCAGCTCAGACGATTATGAGCATGGTCGCTCTCGCCCGGCACGGCAATCATTATACGATCAGCACTGCCCCAGAACGCACCTACATTTATCGCGCTGATGGAATGGACACCTTCGCTACGCTACCCCGTGTCTTTGTGGAACCGAGCCGATTAACGGCCTCGTCTCAAACGGCTTGAAAATCGCGTATCGATGCGACAAGGCTGTTCGTCATTTGGCGCTGCTCTTACTCGTCGAGCAGCGTCTCGATCGTCGTCAGCAAGCGCGCGGCGAGCACGCCTTTTATCAGCGCTACGTCGGCGCCGGCGTCCTGAACGGCATGCTGTTCCATCTCATGGTCGACCAGCGCAATCAGCCGAGTCTGTGGCCAGCAAGCTCTGAGTTGGACAAGCTGGAGCAGCAATTGCGGGCTGGCGCCGTCGCAATCGAGCACTACCAACTCCGGGCTATGGCTATACGTCCCTGCTGGCGCCGCTAGCAGGCGCTTTTCGGCGGATATGTGGTCAAGCTGGGGAATGGCGCGCAACAAAACGAGCAAACTGTTGCGCAGTCGATCAGATTGAGCCAAGATCAACGCGGATCGTTCATTCCTCATCGCTATTCCTCGGCCAGATACTGCTCGAGGGCGCGACGGACTCGGGCACGAGCGCGGTGGAGCAAGACACGCTGGTTCGCCTCGCTTACGGCAAGTGCATTGCACACTTCCTCGGCGCTCCAGCCCTCGATATCGCGCAGGGTGATCACCATCTGCTGGTTGGGGGGCAAGCTGACGATAACTTGTTCGACTTGCCTGCGCGTCTCCTGAGAGAGTAGACGATCTTCGGGTATCGTCTCCCAGCTTGGGGGCGAGTGTGTCCATTGCCCCGCCCGGTTGGGATGTTCGGCAGGCAAGAAGCGCTCGGGTTCGCCTGTTACATCGGCGTGGTCATCTCCGCCCTCATCGAACGCCGAGAAAGGAATGCTGCGCCCCTCGCGTTCGCCGCGCGTTTTAGCTCGGTTGGTCAGGATGCGAAAGAGCCAGGTTTTCAGCGACGAGCGTCGCTCGAAGCGACCAATCCCCTGCAGCACGCCCATCCAGGTTTCTTGAACGACCTCTTCGGCAACAGCACGGCTGGGGACATAGGCCATTGCTAAACGAGTCAGCGACATGTGGTAGCGGTTGAACAGGAAGTCAAAGGCAGTTTCATCCCGATTGCGGAGTCCTTCGACCAGAATGTCTTCGTTCGCGTATAATCCTATTTCCGGCCCTCTTGTCCCTGCAACATGCCACTGCGTAGCATTCATGACAATCGATCTCCCTTAGCGGCGAATTTCTTTGACTTTCGATGTTTTTAGCATACCCCATCGGCGCAAATAGCACATCAAGGAAACGGCTCATCGTCATGGGCCAATTTTGCCCAGGCGACACGCAGCGTGCATGGCGATACCTACTCAATGGAATGGGTGTTTTTACTTAGTCGGCTGGGACTCTCTGTGCGGGCGACTGTATCCTCTGGACAGAGCGGCGGCAAGCCGCTGCCACATGCGTCGTTGCCTCGTCGCTTCTCTGCGCTTCTTCATCTCTGCGCGTCGTCGTTGCTTCGCCGCCCCATCCTGAAGCGTATGGTATACTGGAGCACTCGTCATTCGCTGCCATAGCTCGTTATTTATATGCAGACATACCGTTTTATCATCATCGGTCTGGGCAATATTGGGCGCAATTTTCTCGAGACAGTGCTGTCGCGTGCAGATCTGCTGCGTCAGCGCTATGGGATTGCCTTGCAATTGGTTGGCGCCTCCGACTCGGCGGGCAGCGCGTACCACCCGCAAGGGTTGGACATGGCCCGGATCATAGCTTTGAAGCGGGCGCGGCGCAGCGTTGCTGAACTCCCCCAGGGTCGACCAGGCGGAAGCTCTATTGAACTGGCGCAGCAGGCCAAGGCGGAGTTTTTGATCGAAGCTTCACCGACAAATCTCAAGGACGGGCAGCCTGGTCTCGACATCGTGCGCACTGCGTTGCGGCGCGGTATGCACGCCGTGCTGGCGAGCAAGGGGCCGCTGGTGTTGGCCTACCAAGAACTAGCTGCGCTCAGCGATCTGGGCTCAGAATCGCGGCAAGCCCCTTGTTTGCGCTTCAGTGGGGCGGTGGGCGGCGCATTGCCAACGATCAACATCGGCTGGCGCGACCTATCTGGCGCGCGGATCAGCCGGGTGGAGATGGTGGTCAATGGTACGACCCAGGTGATTTTGCAACTGATGGCGCAGGGCCAGAGCTTCGATGCAGCCCTGGCTGAAGCCCAGCAGATGGGCATCGTCGAGCCCGACCCATCGCTTGATGTAGAAGGTTGGGACGCGGCAAACAAGCTCGTGATCCTCGCCAACGCCGTTCTGCGCCAGGCGACGACGCTCAGCGACCTGAGCGTGACGGGGATTCGCGGCGTGAGTCAGAAGCAGTTGCAGGCAGCGTGGACCGCGGGGGGACGAGTGTCGCTGGTCGGCTTGGCCGAGGCGCAACCCGACGGCGCGTACCGCCTGAACGTCGCCCCGACGACGCTGGCCGCCGATCATCCGCTGGCGCGGCTGGGCCTTGGTGAGATGGGCATCGTCTACCAGAGCGACATCGCCGGGCGCACGGTGGCAACGAGTCTCGAAGACGGCCCCATCGGCACGACGGCGGCGATGCTGCGTGATCTGATCGAGATTGTGATGCGCAGATAAGCGCAGGCGCTGAAGGAGAGATCATGTCCCTTGACCCCAATGCTTTGCTAGACCAGTACGAAGCCGGAATAACCCAGTTGCGCGGCCTGCTTGCCATCGTTCCGCCCGAGTTGCGCGACACATCGCCCGCCCCCGGCGAGTGGACCGCCCGCCAGGTGATGATCCATCTGGCCGACTCGGAGATCGTCGGTGCTGCATGCTTTCGTCAGCTTCTAGCCGAGCACGAACCGACGTTGCTGTACTACGAACAGGAAGCCTGGGCCGCCCGTCTGGACTACGCCCACGCCTCGGCAGAAGAGGCCGTTGCGCTGACCATCGTCTTGCGCCGCTCCACCGTGACCTTGCTCAAGCAGGTTGCGCCGGAGGACTGGCAGCGCCGAGGCCTGCACAAGACCCGCGGCTGGATGACACTCGCCGACCTGACCCAACACTACATCAACCACCTCAATGCGCACATCGCCCAACTAGCGAATATCGCCGCACAGGCATAACCCGGCGCCCAAGCGCATGGAGCGCCAACTCTGGAGCCTTGAACCGCCGATGTTGGGCGGCTGCCGGTCACCACCCCTCCGAATCACAGTCACGCGCCGATCTGTCGGCGCTTTTATGTGAGACGCTATGCGCGGTGCGCACCCTGCTGCATGAAAACAAGATTATCGGCTATCGGCTAGGTAACATTAGCCATGCTTGCGCAGCCCAAGCGTATCTAAGAAGCTGTCTGAAAAGCCGTTTGACCCGGCAAGCA
>JAKSDJ010000159.1 GCA_022360155.1 Chloroflexales bacterium
ACCCCGCTCATCCAGCCAGCCATAGGCCGTGATGCCATCCTTCTGCTGCTGGGCCGCTTGCGTGGCCGCAGCGAGGAGATCGTCCCACGTCCAGGTTAAGGCGGGCGGGGCCAATCCGGCCTGCTCCCAGAACTCCTGGTTATACACCAGCAGGCGCACCCCGACCTCGCGCGCCATGCCATAGGTCGCCGTCGCGTGGGCGTTGGGGATGAAGGCTCCTGGGTAGAAATCAGCTCGGTCGAACGCAGGATCGGCCGCAATGAGCGGCTGTAAATCATACAGCGCCGCAGCCGGATGCGGGGCGCGGGCGACGAGCCACGTCGCAACCAGCGCCGTATCGGCACTACTTGCGATCGTCTGCAGGGCCGCTTCCGGCCCGACTGCAATGTGCGCCCCTTCATCGAGGGCGACGAACTGGACGCGCAGGTCCGGATTGTCGGCATTGAACTGCGCGATCAGGGGTGCGTAGTGCAGGCGTTCGCGCTCGGCGGCCCCAAAGGTGATCACCTTCGGGGCGGCAGTCCCCGGTGCAGGGGACGGGCTGACCAAATCTGGCATCGCCGGAAGCGCACAGGCACACAGGAGGCGGATCATGCCCAGCATTACCAAAACCGATATGCAGCGACGCATCGACACTCCTGTTTGGTTCAAGAAATCCCCTCATCCGCAAAACCCATCAGAGTCTCCCAATGTTACCGCTCCGCAAAACCCTGATACGTCGGGTCGACTTGGCGAGCGCACGTCCCCGCCGCCGCGCCGCCCTGCACGCAGGCCAGGTACTGCTCGGTGAGGAGTTGGGCGTCGTCCAGCTCGCGCGCCAGGTCGCCGCCCTGCAACGCCCGGTCGACGGCGCGGTAGAACCAGTAGCGCGCCAGCGGGTCAAGATCCACAGTACCAGGTTGCGCTGTCGCCAGCGCCTGCCGTATATCTTCCACCAGCGCCGCATCTGCAGGCGAGAGCCCCGCCACCGCCATCCCCTGGCGGGCGGGCAGCGTTAACGCCCCCAGACCGGCGCCCAGGTCGCTTGTCGCCGCCTGAACTGCCTGCAGCACCGCCCAGCATCCCGCCAGCTGATCCGTCGTCGCATTGATGTACAATCCGCTCAGTTGCAGGTCGGCGCTGGTCAGCCCCGCCCCTAGCGGCGCCGGGCCGCGCAGCGGGGTTATCCCATCCGGGAGGCTGACCGGCGAGCTCGTCAGGTGGTGCAGCCACAGCCCGACCCGCCCCTGATCGAATGCCTGCACGCCCGCGTCCGCCAGCGGCGGCTGGGTGTAGCCGCTCAGCCGCTGGTGCGGCGAAGCAGTCTGCACCAAGGTCACGAACCAATCCACTGCCGCCCGCATCGCCGGGTCGGTCAGCGCCGGCTGCAGCGCATCCGCAGCGCCCGTCGTCAGGGACACGCCCGCCCGCCGCAGCGCCCAGTCCAGATCCACAGTCAGCGCCCCCGCCGCCGCATAGCCATAGACCCGCTGGTCTCCCCATCCGCTGGTCAGCTGCTGCGCTGTCGCCAGCAGCGCGTCCAGAGACGCATCAGCGCGGAGCGGGTCCAGCCCAGCGTCGGCCAGGTGCTGCGGATGGTAGCTGAGGGTGGGCAGGCTGACCGTGGCGGGCAGCCCGAGCAAGCGCCCGTCCCGCTGGAAAGGCGCACGCACGGCGGGCGGCAGGTCGGCGGGTGCGACGCGCGGGTCGGCGTCGAGCAGGGGCTGGAGGTCACGCACCGCATCGGTCAGGTCGGCGGGTGCGGGCGGGGCGGACCAACTGAAGCAGTCGCTCTGGCGGGCGGCGCTGGCGAGAGTGGTCGGCTCCAGGTCGATAAGCTGCATCGCCAGGTCCGGCTGCTGGGCGCTGAGCTGCTCGACCGCCTGCCGAATGGCCGCCGCCCGGAAACGGGTGACGCCGAAGCGAAGCGGCGGACCAGCGCGGGGCGATGTGGGCAGAACCGGGGTGGCGACCGCTAAGGGCTGCGGGTCAGGAGTGGGACTGGGCTGCGCCTGGGCAGCAACCACCTGTGCGTCGAGCGCCGCTTGCGCATCGCGCAGCGCTACGTCGGGAGATTGCCCGTCCTGCGCGACCGCCAGAATGACCTCGACCAGCAACGGCCAATACAACTGCTGCGGCGATTCGTCCAACTCCCGCACCGTGAGCGGTAGGCTGCGGGTTGCCAGCGCTGATTCCAGGGCAGTTCGCACACTCACAGGCGCTTGCTCCCAATGCCCAATCTGTGCGGCGATGGACGGTCGGGCCGGCAAGACGGCTGCCGGATGTTCACGACCATCACCCAGCAGCGTAACATATTGCTGGCTCAAAAAGGATAACCAGCGCCAGGCGGCTACCGGATGCCGCGTACCGCCGCTCATCACATAGCTATCCGTAGTTCCGGCATAGTCCCCTGCCAGCACTGGTCGCAACCGATAGTCCCACGCGGCAGACTCCGGCTGCGTCGGGTCCAGCCCGAAATATCCCGGTTCATAGATGCCGACTTGTCCGCGCGCGATGAAATCCTGAATGGTCACGAGCGTTCCCGCCGATGTAAAGGGCGGCACGAGATAGAGGGCGCTAGTGCGCACCTGATCACTCATGGTTTCGACCGCGTGTGCAAGTTCGGGCGTATCGAGACGCACGGCATCGATGGCGGCGGTGTGCAAGTCGACGCCTTGTGCAGCGGCCTCCGCGTGGAACATCATCTGCGGAATATCGTAGCCCAAGACGCCATAGCGTTGGATCAAACCGCCATTCTTCAGCGCAAGGTGCTCGGCGGCGCGACTGATATCGGCGAGCATCCAGTCGTGGGGCGGCGGCGGCAACCCCGCCGTTGCGAAGAGTGACGTGTTATAGACGAGGAGCGGCACGTGCAAGACCCGCGGCACACCGAAGGTGATCTCCGCACGGCGCATCTCATCCAGCGCCCTCGGATAGAAATCATCTGGGCGAAACCCGGCGTCCGCATCCATTAAAGGTTGCAGATCGCGGAAGTAGCCGTTGCGAATCGCCGTGTTCGTGATGGGTGGCGCAGGCAGTGTGTCCACAGCAGAGGCCAAGCGTTTAATCAACGCGTCCATATCCTGATCAGCGCCGCCGTCTTGAAAAAAATCGCGATAGATTGGATCGAGATCCACAAACTGTACCTGGATATCGGGGTTCGCGGCCTGAAAAGCCTCAATAAGCGGCTCAAAGCCCATACGGTCACTCCCGCTCGCCCCAAAGGTAATGGTGGCGGCTGGGCCAGTCTGGGGGGCGTCACGCACCATGTTGGGATCCGCCACCGCTGTGGATGGCGGCACAGTCGTAGGGCGTGGGGCAGGCGCGGGAAGGGCGCAACTCGCCAGCAGCACCCCCAGGAGCATGGTAAGCGGCATCGAGCGCAGCATTGATGGCCTTTCCAAGCAGGCGACAAGACACGCGCGCAGCAGCCGTCCTGTTACCTGGCAATTCTCAGCATATACCACACGTATAGCCAGTAGATAAATAACAGGGTTTATCGGTACAGCACCAGCGTTCCTTAACTTTGGGTGCTCCACTGATACATGTTCCAACTACCACACAGGGATCCGCTACCCAACATCCGTTAACACCTCCATCAACCTGTACAGCCCTCACGCCCATCAACCCCAAACCCACACCTATCCCCAAAGCGGGAATTTTTCGCAAAAATCCGCGCCGCGACAAGTTCAGCGCCGCCGTCTTCGTCAAGCGATCCAGCCCATTCAACTCCTCGGCTGTGTCCGGTGTCCGTTTGCGGGTCAAAAAGCCCATGATCACTGCTCCTTTCAGCATCCTACGATGGCTGGGAAAGCACGCGCTTTCCCGCTGCATCCGCCCCATCGACTCCATCCGTGCCGTCCGGCAGCGCCGCGGTTGCTG
>JAKSDJ010000967.1 GCA_022360155.1 Chloroflexales bacterium
ATCCGCGCAGCGGAGGCATGCGCCACAGCCACACGACCTGCCGACCACGCCCCTTCCCCCGCGTGCGGGGGACCAAGGGGGGACTGCGGCGGGGTTGGGGGAACCGTTAGGGTTCCCCAACGGGGAGCCTGAGGGGCGAAGCCCCTCAGATTTGCGAGACACCACACAGCGGAAAGGTGTGCCCCTAGGCCCATAGGCAAACGATAGCCCAGCAGCAATCCGCTGCTAACACACCGCCGCCCGTACCTGTGGCCGGCGGTGCGTCTGCTCCACACTTTATCGATGCATTAGTGTTCGACCAGATTAGCTTCGACAATTTCCTGGCGAAACGTGAATACATTGGGGTCGTGCGGATCGACTGTTGCGCGGAGCCAGTGAACATCGGGCGAACCGAAGGTCTCGACGCGGGTGAGATTTTCGATCCGGCGATTGCTGGCTGAACCAAGTAGCGGCTTGTCGATGCGGAAGTAGTGCGAGTCGCCGTGTACCAGCACGACTGGCTTCTTGAACGCCAGCGTCTCGCGTTCCAGCGCGTCAATAAAATCTTTGAAGCCAGACCCTGGGTCATTACGCCGCTCGAAGTTGGGGTTTGCCTGAATGATCAGCATGACCGCCCGCATATCCTGCTCGGTAGCCAGCACAAACGAATCGCGCATCCAGGCAAGGTTGGCGGCGTTCCGCTCATAGTATTCTGCGTCGGCTTCCGGCGTGCGCCCCAGGTTGTTATTGCTGCCGACAACGTGCAACCCGACAAACATCACCTCGCCGATGACCCAGCGTACATTTTCGCGGAATGTAGCATATTCCGGGTTCTTGCTCTGGCGTTCCAGGGGCAGTGCGCGCTGGCCAAGGCTGCTGTCGTCCGCGGTGAAGATCTCGCGTAGCTTGTCTAGCCGCTCCAGCGGAGCGTAGCCGCCGGCAGCGACTCGGTGACAGTCGATCCACTCGTTGTCGCCAAAGACGAAGATGAATGGGTTCTTGAACGTCTGAAATAGTTCGTAGCGCTGGGAGAACATCTCGTCGGAGCAGGGCGACGAGCCGCTCTTGAAGTCGCCGTCGTGGACGGTGAAGAGAATCCGGTTGTTGTTGATATCGGCGATCAGGTTATCAAACTTGCGCTCCTGCTCGGCGTCATAGGGTAAGTCACCGATCAGGGCGAACTCGAAGCGTTGTAGTTGGCCCCGATCGGCGCCGGGCTGGGCGAAGATCGGCTGGGCTAGGGGGGCGACAAGAACAATAGCAAGCAGGACAAGCAGCAGTGGCAACCAGCGGCGGATGACGAGCATGAACTCCTCCCTTCCAAATCGATGTTGTTCATTATGATTGATGTGCGTTTTTGGACGAGACCATCCTAAGCGGGGTGCGTTAGTAAAATGTTAAATTGGTCTTAAGTTAGGGTTAACGCTCCATAAAAGAATCGCATATCCTACAAAGTCCGGTATAATACTTTCTGGTACTGCTGTTCGTCGGACATTCGCGGCGGCCGTGCCGATGCGAAGAGATGAAGAAGCGTAGAGGCGTAGAGCCAAGGCTATCGCATCCTTCGCTTACCGCGTCGTCCGCCATCTGCGACTCTAAAAGGAGTTAAATGTGTCTACCACGGTTCCTGTCAACCCGCCGTCGAGAGCAACGACCCTACCGTTGCCGCCTGGCCCCCGCGGTTATCCGCTAGTTGGAGTGCTGCCGTATCTGCGCCGCGATCCGCTCCGTTTGCTCACCGCCGTGCAGCGCCGTTATGGTGATGTCGTCAAGCTTGGCGATCAGAGGATGTTTTTCGTTACCCGCCCAGAGCATATTCAGAACATCCTGCATGCGAGCGAGCGGCGTTACAATAAAGGCCCCCTCCTCTCGAAATTGCGCGCCGGTCTCGGCGATGGTCTCTTGACGAGCGAAGGCGATCACTGGCGTCGTCAGCGCCGGCTGATGCAGCCCGCATTCCATCGCCAGCGGCTGGCGCATTTCGGCGCGATCATGTCCGGTGCGGCTGAGGAGTTGTGCGCAGATTGGCAACCACGTGCTGCGCACGGCGAGCCCATCAATGTCGCGGCGGCCATGATGGGGCTGACATTGACGATCGTCAGCCGAGCACTCTTTAGTCACGATACCAGCAACGATGCGGAGATCATCCGCCGCTCGCTCAATATCGCGCTACCTATAACCGAGCGGCGCTTTTGGTCGTTCATCAATATGCCGGAGCGTGCGCCAACGCCGGATAATATTCGTTTTCGGCGGGCGATAGCTGCCATCGACGATGTTGTGTTTCGGATTATTGCAGCGCGCCGCCGCAGCGATGTCGATCAAGGCGATCTGCTTGCGATGCTGCTCCAGGCTCGTGACGAGGAAACCGGCGCGCAAATGAGCGATCAACAGTTGCGTGATGAAGTCATTACGCTCTTGCTGGCGGGACACGATACGACGGCGAACTTGCTGTCGTGGACTTTCTACTTGCTCTCGCGCCATCCATCTGTAGAGAGTAAGGTCTATGCCGAGGTCAGCGCTGTCCTTGGCGGTCGGACGCCCGCTGTCGCGGATCTGGCCAGCTTGCCCTACACCCGGATGGTGATCGACGAGGTGCTGCGCCTCTACCCGCCAGCTTGGATCATCGGACGCAGCCCAATCGCCGAGGAACAGTTGGGGGGCTATCGCATTCCGGCCAACGCGCTGGTACTGATCAGCCCGTATGTGACGCATCGCCACCCGGAGTTTTGGCCGAACCCCGAAGGATTCGACCCAGAGCGATTCTCGCCTGAGATGCAAGACGCACGGCCACGTTACGCCTATTTTCCCTTCGGCGGAGGGCCGCGAATCTGTATTGGCAACAACTTTGCCCTGATGGAAGCCCATCTCATTCTGGCGACGGTGATCCAGCGCTACCGGCTGGATCTTATCCCTGGCTACCCGGCGCCTCCGCGCCCGATGGTTACGCTGCACGCCGGGAACGGCGTTTGGATGCTGCTGCATCCGCGCTAGAGGCTTGGACAGGTTAGCAGATTAGCACATTGATGCCTGAAAATGACCGACGGCTGACGGCTGACAGCTGCGGTCTTCGTCGCATTGCACTGTGTTGCCTTCAAATGAACCTTGCCGTGATACTGCGCTTGCAGTTTTTCAATGCTTGCGGCGGCCCCTCAAACAACACTTCACCTCCGGCGCCGCCCCCTTCTGGGCCGAGGTCGATAATCCAGTCGGCCTGCCGGATCACGTCTAGATGGTGCTCGATCAGGACGACCGTGTTACCGGCATCCGCCAGCCGATCAATGATACCCATCAGCATTCCGATGTCCGAGCGGTGTAGCCCGGTAGTGGGTTCGTCCATCACATACACGCTGCCCTGCTTGTGCAGTTCGGTGGCGAGCTTCAGGCGCTGCCCCTCGCCGCCCGACACGGTGCTGAGGGGCTGACCCAGTTTCAGGTAACCCAGCCCTACGTCATTCATGGCTTGCAGCACGGCCCTGAGCTTTTTCTCGATAAAGAAGGTCAGCGCGTCCTCGGCGGTCATGTCTAGCACGTCACTAATGGTCTTGTCGCGCAGGTGATACTCCAGCACCTCTGGCTTGAAGCGTTTGCCCTCGCAGATTTCGCAGGTGGAAACAATGCCCTCCATGAACGCCAGATCGGTGTACACCACGCCCAGCCCGTTGCAGTTGGGGCAACTGCCCGCCGAGTTGAAACTGAAGAGCGAGGCGCTAACCTTGTTGGCCTTGGCGAATGTTTGCCGAATGTCGTCCATAATCCCGGTATAGGTGGCCGGAGCCGAGCGGCTATTGGCCGTCACGCGAGACTGGTCGATCACAATCGCGTCTGGATGCTGAGCCAAGAAAACGTCGTTGATCAGCGTGCTTTTTCCAGAGCCGGCGACACCCGTCACAACAGTCAGTACGCCGATGGGAATATGCACTGTGACGTTCTTCAGGTTGTGCAGATTGGCGTTCTTGATAAGCATCTGCCCGTTTGACTGCCGCGCCTTCTGCTTGATCGGCATGTGCTGCTTCAGGTATTGCCCTGTGAGCGTACCCCCGTCTTTGAGGGCTTCGTAGCTCCCTTCAAACACTACTTCTCCACCGTGTGTTCCTGCTTGGGGACCGAGGTCTACGACATGATCTGCGATGGCCATGACATCGGGATCATGCTTGACCACCAGCACGGTGTTGCCCTTATCGCGTAATTTCTTCAGCAGATTGTTGAGACGAGCCACATCTCTCGCGTGTAACCCAACCGTGGGTTCGTCGAGGATGTACAGCATCTCGGTCAGGCTGTTCCCGAGGCGCCGGATCATCTTCACGCGCTGGGATTCGCCGCCGGACAGGGTGGAGGTTTCTCGGCTGAGGCTCAGATACCCCAGCCCAATGTCCACCAGATGCTGTATCCGCTCGGTGAGTCTGGCAGCTAGTTTTATGGCGGCTGGATCGGTAAAACCTTGCAAGAATGTGATTAATTCCGTCGCTTCCAAGTCAGAGAGTTCGGCGATGTTCCGACCGCCAATCCGGCAATTCAGGGCGGCTTGGTTGAGCCTTGCGCCGTGGCAGACTGGACAGCTCTGCGAGGTGGTGAACTGCTCGAAGACCGCTCGGTTGCGTTCGGACATAGCTGCCGCGTCCTTCTTGATGTACATGCGGGTGAAGCGTTCAACCAGGCCTTCGTATTTCGAGTTAAATTCGCCAAAAGAGACTTTCAAATCCGCGCCGTACAGCAGGGCATGAAGCTCTTCGGCGGTGTAGTCCCGGATGGGCTTGTCGTTGTCGAAGAGGCCGGAGAGCGAGTACATTTTCCACATCCACTTGCCGACCTTGAATTCTGGGTGAAGGATCGCCCCGCCGTTCAGCGATTTGCTGCGG
>JAKSDJ010000136.1 GCA_022360155.1 Chloroflexales bacterium
CCGCGACGCGGGAGTAGTAAAGCACCTGGTGTGCCTCCAGGCGGGTGATTTGCAACGCAGCGGTGAGCCCAGACAATGAAAGTGATGGATGCCAGACTGCAGGCCGAGCTACAGCGAATCGTGAAACAACGTTTTAGCGATGCAGAGCTGCGAGACCGCTGCTTTGATATGGGAAGCGAACGGGAAGCATCCACAGCGAAACGATTAACGCGCAGGGATGGTCAGCTGGCAGCCGCACGCGAGGGCAACAGTGCAGGGCAGCGGCGTGGTCTGTTCCGGCGCCCCCGGTTGGTAATGGATCACCGTGTTGTTGTGCGGGTTCACCACCAGCACATCACGCACCCCGTTGGCAATGTAGAAGGGCGCACCGTCTGGCCCCAGGTCTTTCGCTTCGTAGCCCACGCTCAACACCTCAAGCACGGCGTCGGGAATGGTGGTCAAGGCCGTGTCCTGATCGGGTTGCACGGCGCAAAAGATCGCAATATCGGGACGCTTCAGCGATTGATCCGGGTCGTTGAAGCGAATCAGCACATCTGTGAGCGAGTCGCATGCCCATGGGTTCCCAGATTGTGGCTGGATCGTGGCGCGGATACGATCAATCAGGCGTTGATGACGACTCGCCGGGCTGGCTTCCCATTTCATTCGCCCGCGCACGTATTCCATGCGAACTGGAATTCCGCTGGCGTCCATTTGCAAAATCAGATCGTCAACCGCAATAGTTGCGGACATACGACGCTCCCTTTCTGTGTGGCTCCATTATACCGCCTCTTTGCCCATTTCCGCTGTTGTCGTGATTGTCAGCAGTGGCAAGTGGGCAATGGACAATGGATATTTCATCCGCACATCTATCGCCTGAAGTTCGGGCTCAATACGCACGTCGGCTGAAGCCGACTCAGCCTAAACTTGCGTTCAAGGCTGCGGGCGTTGAGCACGATGCAGGCGTAGAGTTGCATAATCCCGATGCCTGGTGCGTTCAGATCCGAGCAGCCTCCGCGCCGCAGGCTCCCCGCGGTTCAAGCGTTTGGCGCACCAAAATAGGAAAACACCTCCCCGATGCGTGGTATCTCGCAGATCTGAGGGGCGCTGCCCCTCACACTCCCGTTGGGGAACCGTGCCGGTTCCCCAGACCCCTCCGCAGTCCCCCCTTGGTCCCCCGCGTGCGGGGGAAGTGACGTGGTCGGCGTGCGTATGGGGTGTGTCGCATGCCGCCGCTGCGAGGTTTGCCTGGCGGCATGTATGCACGGGCGATTGTCAGCGCATGGCCGCAGCGTCCCGCACTGAAGTGCGGGCTCACAGCTCAAGTCGGCTTCAGCCGATTTGCTTGCAGTGCGTTGCAGCGCACTTTGGTTCTCAGCCTGAACGTCAGTTCAAGGCTGCGCAGCCGCCGGACGCTTCGCGCCCGACTCGTCACTCGTCACGCATCACTCGTCACTGCGCAGGGTGCCGCCCTCACGCTCCCCGCTTCAGGGGCAGGCAGTAGAGATGTTCGCGATGACACTAGATCCTAATTAGATGCCACAGACGTGGGAGTCACCCCTCTCCCGCAACCCCCGCGTGCGGGGGCAAGGGGGCATTACGCGCTGCGTCAGAGGCGCTGCTTGCCCGCAACCCCCGCGTGCGGGGGCAAGGGGGGCGGGAGAGGAGTCGGGGGTGAGGGCCAACACACTCAGCCCAATGCCTCAAATCGTATCTTCGCCCAGAGGTTTGGATGCGCACAGGTGCGGACGGACTATTGGCAGCGCATAGCTGTTTGTTCGGCGTCCGCGCGGTGTCGTCTCGTCGCCTCGTTGCCTCGTCGCCTCGTCTCGGAACGGCCATGCGCCTGCTTCCGCGCGTGCGCTGCACCGGACGGCATGAGGCACGACGCGCTCGAACCGTCACTGGCCTCCAACTGCGTGGGGGGTGTGGGGGGCGCAGCGGGGTGGCGGGGCTGGTCTCGCCGCGGGTGCGGGGGGCCGACCCCGCGCGGGCAGCGGGGTGCCACGGGCTGTGGCTGAAATGGAATTCGGGTGTGGGAGTACCATCATTGCGGCGGTGTACCGCCGCCGAGTCTCTCATTCGCCCACAGGCGGCGTATAGATATATTGTGATGCTGCAAAACCGCTCGAAAGCACTACAGCGCTAACTGATAGTCAAAGTATGAAAACTGCTTATCCTAGTTTATCGTTTTTTGAGATATCCTCACCCAATCTCTTAGATCGCGAAATATCTATCTCGTTTACTTTGACTTCCTTTGCCATCAGCGTTATACTCTGTATCTAATATATCCTTATATCCATCTTCGTCCCAGAACGCGATGGCGTCATTGCGGCGCTACCGTAAAGTGGGTATGTCGATTGCACACCCGCCGTTGCGTATCCCCCTCGGCTTCTAGAGGCAACCGCGGGAGTAGCTTTCGTATGAAGCATTTCTGGCAAGATCGTCTGGAATGATGATCGGCATGAGCAGCACCGCATGGAAACTTCGCGGGAAAGCTGTCGTGTTTCGATGCCAGAGCGATGCGCTACGCCGATTTCCGAGTCCATATGCTGGAAGCATGGCAACGGGGCTTATTATTTCCACACAAAATCGAATCGAGGAGTTGCATGGCATCATTAGCGGCTTCACGGAAACGCAAAACCGATTGGGATCCAGTCAGTCAGGACTCGGGAGACGACAGGGATGACAATGGTGTGTCGCCTGCACTGCTCGCGATTATCGAACAGCTGAGCCAGCAGATGGACGAATGGCGCGAATTGCTCTCGGTCAGCATTGGACGGGCCAGCGCGCTGACCGGGTTGCGCGAGGGCCAGGTGCGCTACTTCGAGGAACTCAAAGCGCTTCACCCGGCGAAAGCGACGGCAACCCCCGGATCACCGCGGCTCTATACCTTGAACGATTTGCGGCGCTTGTATACGCTCGCACAACTGGTCGAACACGGCTATCGTCCCATCGAGGCAGCCGAAACGGTTAAGCAATATGCCAGTTTGATCGAGCGGGGAGACCATCGTTCGCCCGCCGATCTGGTGCGAGAAGAGGATCTGGCCGCTACCGATGGGTTTATGCTGGCCTGCCTCGCCGGCCAGTTGATGGATGCTGCCGAGATCGAGTTGAATCGCCCCCAGGTTGAAGCAGCAACCGATGTTGCTGCTATCCCGTCGCGCGAAACCGCGCTTGAGCCGCCAGGTGCGCAGATCATCGGGATGATCATGCCTATGAGGTGGACTTTCACGGCGGCCGCGCCAACAGACCTGACCTGCGCCGATATCCAACAGGTCGTGCAACAGACTAGCGTCGACCCATCGCAGATGCTTATCGCCTTCCGCGAGCGTGATACCGCTGTGTGGCCTAGCGGATCACCGCCGCGAGCATCTGCGGCGGCTGGTCACAGTGCGCGCACGCTTCTGTTCTATAGCCGCGAGCCCCAGACCCTGCCCCTGTGTGACCAGTACCGGTATTGCGTCTATGCGCCGCGCGACCATCTCCACCGCGTCCTGGTGCTCATTGTTGCGGTTACGGATGAGCCGGCGTTTTCATTGGCGCTGCAGTTGTCAGGCTCCGCCCGCATCGCCTTTTTCGATCACACCTTGCAGCTGTGTGAACTGATTTTTCGCAGGTTTCGGC
>JAKSDJ010000128.1 GCA_022360155.1 Chloroflexales bacterium
CTGCGCCAGCGCGCCTGGTATTACAGCCATATCATTGCCGACCCCCAAGATCCTGACACGGTCTGGGTGCTCAACGTCGAGACTTGGCGCTCGATTGATGGCGGCAAAACCTTCCAGAAGGCGCCCGTGCCCCACGGCGACAACCATGAACTTTGGATTGACCCGCACAACCCGCAACGTATGGTGATGGGCAACGACGGCGGTGCAACCGTGAGTTTCAACGGCGGCTTGAGTTGGTCATCGCTCTACAATCAACCCACGAGCGAGTTTTACCACCTCACAGTGGATAGCCGCATGCCCTATCGCGTTTATGGCGCGCAGCAGGACAACACCACGATGAGCGTGCCGAGTCGCTCGAATTCCGACGCCATCACCACCGTCGAGTGGCGTGAGATTGGCGGCGGCGAGAGTGGCTATATCGCGGTGCGACCAGATAACCCCAACATCGTCTATGCCGGTAGTTTCCAGGGCTACCTGACCCGCTACGATTATGAGAGCGGCCAGTTGCGCAACATCATGGTGTGGCCGGAACATTTCAGCGGTTGGGGCGCGAAAGACCAGAAGTACCGCTTTGCCTGGACCTCGCCAACCCTGCTTTCACCGCATGATCCCAATGTCCTGTATACCGCCGGGAATATGATCTTTCGCTCGACCGACGAGGGCGGAACCTGGCAAGCGATGAGTCCCGATCTTTCGCGCAACGACCCGCAAACGCTCGAACCGTCGGGCGGGCCAATCACGAAGGACAACACCGGCGCCGAGGTCTATGGCACGGTTTTTACCCTGGCTGAATCGCCGCTGGTGCGGGGCTTGCTCTGGGCGGGCAGTGACGATGGTATGGTCCATCTGTCGCGCGACGGCGGCCAAACCTGGACCAAGATCACCCCACCAGACCTGCCGGAGTGGGCGTTGATCAGTATTATCGAGGCGTCGCCCCACGATCCGGCGACGGCGTACCTTGCGGTGACGCGCTATAAGCTCGATGATTTCCAACCATACCTCTACAAGACTAGTGACTACGGTGCAACCTGGACCAAGATCACCAATGGCATCCCCGCCGACGATTTTACGCGGGTGATCCGCGCCGATCCAACGCGACGCGGGCTGCTCTACGCCGGAACCGAGACGGGCATCTATGTCTCGGCTGACGATGGGGCGAACTGGCTGCGCCTGGGCGGAAACTTGCCGGTCGTCCCCATCCACGATCTGGCGATCAAAGATAACGACCTGGTTGTCGCCACCCATGGGCGCTCGTTCTGGATCCTCGATGACCTGACTTTGCTTCAGCAAATGGTCGACGCGAGGAACGAAGAGGGCATACAGCTCTTCAAGCCGCGTGATACCTATCGTTTGAGCAAACTCCCTGGCTTTGGGCATGAGCCGATCGTCGGCAGGAATTATGTCCTTGCGGCGGGTATGATCACCAGCTACAACCTCACTGAAACACCCGATGGAACGAAGAAGCGCAGCTATCTTGACGCCGGCGCCAATCCATCCGATGGGGTAGTCATTTGTTATCGCTTGCAGGAGCAACCGCAGGAGAAGATCAGCCTGACCTTCCTCGATGCACAGGGCCAGGAAATCAAGACCTTCTACAGCCGTCCTCCGAGCGAGCCCAAGCCGAAGGAGGGCGAGGAAAAGCCCGAGGATAAAGAGCCAAAGATTCCCGCCCAAGCCGGTTTCAACCGCTTCGTTTGGGATATGGGCTACTCAGAGGCGATGAAGGTGATAACAGGATCGGGCGACAAAGACGCCAACACCGCACCCAGAGCCGTCCCCGGCGCCTACCAGGTTCGGCTCACGGTTGGCGATCAGCATTTCACTCAGTCATTTGCCATCCTAAGAGATCCGCGCATCATAACCACCGATGCGGAGTTTGCTGCTCAATTTGAGTTGCATTTACAGATCCGCGACAAGTTGAGCCAGGCCCACGCCGCTATCAACCAGATTCGCAGCATTCGTGCGCAAATCGAGCACTGGGTGAATCACACTGCGAAGACAGCGCACAGCCAGAAGATTGGCGAAGCGGCGCAACAGGTACAGGATAGCCTCGCCGCGATCGAAGGCAAGCTCATCCAGGTCAAGGCGCAGAGCATGCAGGATACCTTAAATTTCCCGGCGATGCTCAACTCCAAGCTGGCCTTCCTGGGTTGGATAGTAGGCAGCTCTGACAATGCGCCGACCCAGGCAGCCTACGACCTGTTCTCCGATCTGGCGGCGCAGGTGGACGACCAGCGTGAACAGTTGCGTCAGGTGATAAGCGATCAGGTCGCGGCGTTTAATACGCTGGTCAAGGAGGCGACCCTGCCGGCAGTGCTTTTACCTGATGAATAAGCGAGACGCCGCCATTCGATAGATCCCGCGTGATCACACGCCAACGGCGATCTCTTTGCAGGGCGAATAAGATCAAGCCGTTCAGGCCGCGGTGCGCAACGACAGCGATGGCTGCGGCGGGCTCGGCTGTCACCGCGGCCCAGGCCGCTTTTGCTCGACGGTATCCTGCCTTCAGGTTCTCGGATTGGCCGCCGGGCAAGAGCATGCCCAGATAAGAACGGACGAAGAAGCTGCCCAGCGGCGCATCGCGCAGGCGTTCATCGAGCGGTCGGGGGAGCACTTCGCGCAAATCATCGACGATCGTCGGGGTTAGGTTCAGCGCTTCGCTGAGGAAGGTTGCCGTTTTGAAGGCGCGGGTATACGGGCTGCTATAGATCCGCTCGATACCCGCCCCGCTGAGCTTTTCGACCAAGGCGCGGGCTTGTTGTTCACCCTGTGCGGTTAATGGAGTGGCATACGAGCGGCGCAGCAATTCATTGTAGTCACGCACGGTCAGGCGCGATTTCAGGTCGAGCGCATTCTCCTCGCTCTGGGCATGACGAATCAGGTAGACCTTCATCGCGATCCCCTGTTTTCATGGTATTCTGTACGCACCTGACATGTGTGCCGGTTTGCTGTATGCGCGCTTAGATTGCGCACCAAGGAGAGAGCCATGCCGCTCAAAATCGCCGTTTTCACGGAGACCTTCTTGCCCAAAATTGACGGGGTTGTTTCCATACTCTGTTTGATGCTCCAGCGTCTCAATGAGCGCGGGTACAAGGTATTGTTGTTTGGGCCGCCCGGCGGTCCTGCGGAATACGCCGGCGCTGAAATCGTTGGGGTTGGCGGCCCGCCTTTGCCATTTTACCCCGAATTGCGGATCAATATTCCACGCCGCCGGATCTGGCGGCGCGTCCAGGAATTTCGCCCTGACCTGGTTCACGTTGTCAATCCATTCTTCCTGGGACCGTTTGGCCTTTCTTATGCCCGCCGCTTGCAGGCGCCGATTTTAGCTTCGTTTCATACCAACGTCCCTGGTTACGTGAAACACTACGGCGGCGGGTTCATTTCTCCCCTGGTTTGGTGGTACATTCGTATGTTACACAACCAGGCGCATCTCAACCTGTGCCCGTCGACGGCAACTCTCAGCGAGCTGCGCCAACAAGGTTTTAGTCGGGTGCGGTGGTGGCAGCGCGGGATCGATACGCAACGTTTCTGCCCTGGCCCGCGTGACGCAGAGATGCGCTCCCGCCTGACTGACGGTCATCCTGAGGATTTTCTGCTGGTCTATGTGGGACGACATTCGCCGGAGAAGAACTTGGAAAGTATCCGCGATCCGATCTTCCAGGCGCCAGGTGTGCGCTTGGCACTGATTGGCGGGGGACCAAGCCACGATCAAATCAGGGCCTATTATCGCGGCACGCCGACGGTCTTTCCGGGCTACCTGCAAGGCGACAACTTGGTGGCGGCGTATCGGGCCGCCGACGCATTCATCTTCCCCTCGACAACCGAAACGTTTGGCCTGGTCGCCCTGGAAGCGATGGCCTGCCGGGTTCCGGTCATCGCCGCCCGCGCTGGCGGGGTGGTCGATATCGTCAGCGAGGGGATCAACGGCTTCTACTTCGATCCGGAACAGCCAGCTCAGATCGGTCCCCTAATGCGACGACTGCGTGACAATCCCGCCCTCCGCGAGGAACTGGCTGAAAACGCCCTACTCCACGCCAAAAGCCGCTCCTGGCAGGCGACAATGGACCAGTTGATCGACTACTACCACCTGACCATCAGGCTGTTTCAGCGTGTCCAGTTGCGGCGGCGCAAGCTGGGTTATGAAGTGAGATCTGATTGAATCTTGGAGATAGCAAGATTAGATCACGCTGTACCATAAAAACCTCCGCATTCCCCCGCCGCTCGACAAGCTCGCGGCGGGGGAATGCGGTCATGGCGCCCCATTGAACATTCGTTCGCACTGTGATGCCATGACAGGAAGGCACAACGCTTGCCGCCGCGCGGAACCGGCTGCACATGCACCACTGAGTCATACCGGTTCGGGCGCAGGAGCCGTCGCCCGGTCAAAGGCGCACGGTGCAACGCTGTGTCGTTGCGACGGTCCTGCGCTGCGGCGCAGTGGGATGCACGTCAGTCACCCCGGAAGCACGACGGGCGCTGCGCCGCAGCGGTGTCAGTGCGGGCACGCGGTCGCGTGAACGCGACCGTAACCTGACTAGCACGATGTACAGGTTGCAGGGTACAGGCTCCGGCGCCCAATAACCTGCAACCTGTAACAAACGGTCAGCCCAAGCGCCTCAAGCGCAACCCTGGCTCTAATCGGCGCTGAACATTTGCTCGGCCAGCGGTTGGCTGCCAGTCTGGCGCCAATTTACTGCGGGCAAAATCAACTGCTCCTTGATCTGGCCACGGTGGTGTTGCACCAATTTGATCACCGACTCGATCAAGGTGTCGCTCAAATAGTGCGGTTGTAAGCCTAGGTCGAGGAGATGAGTATTGATTGCGTTGTAGTAGTGCTCTTCTTTCTCGACGCGGGGATTGGGCAGATTCTCAATGACCACGTTCAAGCCCATGATGCGCCCTGCTTCTTGCACCGCCTGTGCGAGTTGCAATACGCTAAATTGCTCGGTAAACTGATTGAAGACGCGATATTCTCCTTGCGCTGGCGTGTTGAGCAAGGCTAGTTCGACGCAAGCTAGCGTATCGCGGATGTCAAGGAAGCCGCGAGTCTGTCCGCCGCGCCCATAGACTGTCAGCGGGAAACCCGCCACTGCCTGCACAAGGAAGCGGTTCAGCACCGTGCCAAACACCCCGTCATAGTCGAAGCGTGTTCGTAAGCGCTCGTCGAACAGAATCTCGTCGGTGTCAACACCGTACACCACGCCCTGGTTCAAGTCGGTCGCACGCAAGCCCCAGATTTTACAACAAAACATGATGTTGTGGCTATCATGGACCTTCGAGAGATGGTACATTGAACCAGGCTGCTTGGGGTAGGGCAGCGTATCGGTGCGGCCCTTGTGCGTAATGGTAATGAACCCCTCTTCGATGTCGATGTTTGGCGTTCCATACTCGCCCATCGTGCCAAGTTTGACGAGGTGGCAATCTGGAGTATAGTCCGCCATCGCATAGAGTACGTTCAAAGTGCCGACAATATTGTTCACCTGAGTAAAGACTGCATGGCGACGATCAATCATAGAATAGGGCGCGGCGCGCTGCTCACCGTAGTGAACAATCGCCTCGGGGAGAAACTGACGCATCACCGGCTCAAAGAAGGTATAATCGGTCAGATCCCCCACGAATGTCTCAATCCGTCGTCCCGTGACTGCCTCCCAGATGGCAACCCGTTCCTGAAGCGAGGCGATCGGCGTCAGGCTTTCTGCGCCAAGCTCATGATCCCAAGCCCGCCGCGCCATATTATCCACAATCCCGACGTCGTGACCTCGTTGCGACAGGTGCATCGCTGTAGGCCAGCCTAGATACCCGTCGCCACCCAATATCAGAACGCGCATAGTATTCTCCTGCTTGTTCCAGTCGACAGCCAAAAGTGGCCGTATAATAGCGAGATCCGGCTTGAATTGCAAGCTGGTCATGAGCATCACAAACGTATAAACTCCGCTTAATGCAGGCATAATACTCTTCGCGGAACGTTAACGATAGCAATACTCGCGCCAGCCGACTGTGATCCGGCGTAACCGCTCCCTACGGTAGACGGTAGCATCCATAGCCGGCTGCCAGTGTGGCAGCATGTTCGTTTGTTGTAAAGGATGCCTTCATGGCTGAATATCACCTGCGCATCAGTGAGTTCCCCGATCACGAAAAACCACGCGAACGATTGCGCGACTATGGCCCTGCCGCGTTGTCAGACGCCGAGTTGCTCGCTATCCTGCTGCGTGTCGGTGTCACTGGTTCTAACGTAGTGCAGCTGGCCCAACAGTTGCTGATCGAGTTTAACGGTTGGCGCGGCTTGCAACGGGCTAGTTTTCAAGATCTTCTGGATTGGCGCGGGATGGGCGAGGCCAAAACAGCGCAACTCAAGGCAGCGCTGGAGATTGGGCGACGGTTGGCGTTGCTCGGTCACGACGAGCGCTTCCAAATCAAATCGCCCGCCGACGTCGCCCAACTGATGCAGTTGGAAATGGGCCACCTCGACCACGAGCAGCTTCGAGTCATTTGTGTCGACACCAAAAACCGGGTGCAGAAGGTGCATACAGTCTATGTTGGCAGTGTGAATTCTTCGCTCGTCCGCGTTGGCGAGATCTTCAAAGAGGCTATCAAGCTCAACAGCACCGCGATTATCGTCGTTCACAATCACCCTAGCGGCGATCCCACACCCTCGCCGGAAGATGTGCGAGTTACCCGCCAGCTAGCCGATGCCGGCAAACTCCTTGATATCGATGTCCTCGATCATCTTGTTATCGGGCATGGGCGCTATGTGAGCATGCGTGAGCGCGGGATGGGCTTTCCGGCTATGTAGCATAGGGCGGCACCAACCTGCTGCAAGAACGCGCAGATGATGTAAAGACGTGCAGATGAGCGTAGATTCGAAAGACATGCTAATCTCGCATACGTCTCGCTTTTGGGCAAAGAAAAGCTAAACAGTGTGATATACTGCGTAACTAAACTTATGTCAAATTGTGATAGTTCCTGTCACAACGATCTAGTATACTAGGATTGTCAACGGGACTAATGTTCGTATATCCACCGGCGACCTGCACTGGGAAGAGTACATACCTGAAACGGAGCACGTTATGCAAACCCAGATTACCGTCGGTGATGAGCTTGTCTTCCGCGTTGATCGCCCCCAGCGGAAAGCCGCCCAGGCGCTGGTCGCAATGATCGGCGCGGCCGAGTTTCGGGCGACACTCCAACGCTGGCTTCCGCTCGTTGATCGTCCGCGCACAACACCGATCCGTACAGCCTGGGAGCAAGAACGGCATCCTCAGATGTTGCAGGAGCAGAATACCGACCTGCTGCGTAGCATGGTCTGGCTCTGGGCTGACTATGGGGATCGCGACACAGACCGCGCGCTCACTATGCCCTAGTCGGGAGCAAACAGCTGTGGGGCGCTGACTTCTGAATTCTATTATGAGGAGGAACGCATGGCGCAAACGATAGGCGTTGGACTGATTGGGTACAAGTTTATGGGCAAAGCCCATTCAAACGCCTTCCGGCAGGTCGCACACTTCTTTCCAGATCTGGCGCTCAGGCCGGAGATGAAGGTGATTTGCGGGCGCAACGCGGCGACGGTGCAAGAGGCGGCCCAGCAGTTTGGCTGGCAAAGCTACGCGACCGACTGGCAGCAGGTCGTCGCGCGCGATGATATTGGCCTGATCGATGTTGCGACGCCGGGCGACATCCATGCCGAGATCGCTATCGCCGCCGCCGCACATGGCAAGCATGTGTTCTGCGAGAAACCGCTGGCCAATACCCTGCAAGAGGCCAAGGACATGCTCACGGCTGTCCAGAAAGCCGGTGTGGTCGGCATGGTCAACTTTAATTACCGCCGCGTCCCGGCCATACAACTCGCTAAGCAGTTGATCGACGACGGGCGGATTGGCCAGGTGTACCATTGGCGGGCAGTCTATCTGCAAGACTGGATCATGGCCCCCAACTTCCCATTGGTCTGGCGGCTCGACAAGAGTGTTGCCGGGACAGGGGCGCTGGGCGACCTCGGCGCGCATATCATCGACCTAGCGCGCATGTTGGTCGGCGAAATCACGACGGTTTGCGGCATGACCGAGACGTTTATCAAGCAGCGCCCGAAGCTGGCCGCCACCGCTGGCGGGCTGAATGCGCAGGCCGGCGCTGAGATGGGCGAGGTAACGGTAGACGACGCAGCGCTGTTCTTGGCGCGCTTCGCCAATGGCGCAGCGGGGAGTTTCGAGGTCACGCGCTTTGCGAAGGGACGGGCCAATTACAACTCGTTCGAGATCAACGGCGGCAAGGGAAGTATTGTGTTCAACCTGGAGCGTATGAACGAGCTCAACGTGTATCTCGACGATGATGCGCCGGAGGTGCGCGGCTTCCGCAACGTGCTGGCGACCGACGGCGGTGCGCACAAGTATCTCAGCGCCTGGTGGCCGGCCGGGCATATCATCGGCTGGGAGCACACCTTCACCCACGGCGTCTACGATCTGCTCAGTGGCATCGCCGCCGGGCAATCGCCGCCAGCAAGCTTCGAGGACGGTATGCGCTGTCAGGCAGTGCTGGAAGCGGTTACGCAATCGGCGGCTGGCGGCGGCTGGGTGGAGCCAGATTACTCGTGACACGACAGGCAAGAGGAAGACTCGAAGCACAACACAAGGAGCATGACATGACACGCCTCGTGACCCTGTTTACCGGCCAGTGGGCCGATCTTCCGCTGCGCGATCTGCTGCCCAAGCTCAAAACCATGGGCTATGACGGGGTCGAGCTCGCGTGCTGGGGTGATCACTTCGAGGTCGACAAGGCGCTGGAGAGCGACCAGTATGTGCGCGAGAAGCGCGAACTGCTCGAACAACACGGCATGCAGTGCGTCGCAATCAGCAACCACCTGGTCGGCCAGTGCGTTGCCGACGCGATCATCGACGCGCGCCACAAAGGCATTCTGCCGCCCCGCATTTGGGGCGACGGCAACCCCGAAGGGGTGCGCCAGCGGGCCGCCGAGGAGATGAAAAACACCGCGCGCGTCGCCAAAACGTTTGGCGTCACCCAGGTCAATGGCTTCACCGGCTCGCCTATCTGGCACATGTTGTACGCCTTTCCGCCAACCAGCGCTGCCATGATCGAGGCTGGCTACCGCGAGTTTGCCGACCGCTGGAATCCGATCATCGATGCGTTCGATGCGGCGGGCGTTACATTCGGTCTGGAGGTCCACCCTACCGAGATCGCCTATGATATTGTGACGACCGAGCAAACGCTGGCTGCGATTGGGCGGCGCGCTGGTTTCGGGATCAATTTCGACCCTAGCCATTTGCATCATCAGTTCGTCGACCCAGTGCTGTTCATCGAGACTTTTGCCGACCGGATCTACCATGTTCATGTGAAGGAAAGCGAGCGCAACCTGAACGGGCGGAGCAGCATTCTGGGATCGCACCTCGGCTTCGGCGACGCCCGGCGCGGCTGGGATTTTGTTTCGCCTGGCCATGGCGGCATCAACTGGGACAAGATCTTCCGAGCATTGACGCGCATCGGTTATACTGGCCCGCTGTCGGTCGAGTGGGAAGACAGCGGTATGGA
>JAKSDJ010001042.1 GCA_022360155.1 Chloroflexales bacterium
ATCCCGATGAGCGGCCCGCCATTGGCATTGATGTCGGCTTGAAGTCCTTCCTGACCGATAGGGACGGCAACACCGTGGCGAACCCACGCTCCTATCGTGCCCGTCAGACCAAACGCCGACGCAAGCAGCGGCGCTGGCGTGCCCGCACAAAGGGCAGTAAGCGTCAGCGGACGATGGCCGATCGGTCGCGCAGACCCACTTGAAGATTGAGCGCCAGCACAGCGACTTGCATTTCAAGACCGCGAAGCGGTATGCGGATGCCTACCGGCTGATCGTTATTGAAGATCTGAACATCCGCGCGCTGGCGCGTAGTCGATTGGCAAAGAGCATTCTGGACGCTTCGTGGGGCGCGTTTCTGAACATCCTGACGGACAAGGCTGCGAGTGCTGGCAGTCAGGTGATCCGAATCAATCCGCGCTACACGACCCAGACATGCTGCACGTGCGGCGCGTTGGTTAAAAAATCGTTGTCGGTCAGGACGCATAGCTGCCCTTCGTGTGGGTATGTCGCTGATCGTGACGTGAACGCCGCCCAGAATATCTTAAAGGCGGGGACACTGCCTTCGGGGACGGTGGCCGATAAGCTGCCGGTCGAGCCGAGAAGCCCAATCTTTTAGGATTGGGAGTTGTCACATTCTCCCATTGGCAATTTGCTTTAAGCTTGATACAGGTCCAGGAATACAAGCTCATTCAGCACATTCATCCCATAGGCATGACGAATCTAGCACTGATAGGCAGAACGCACATCGTTGATCTGAGTGATTCTTCCTGTAGCATGCCCATCGTTGATCTGAGTGATCAATTGCGGTGTGAAGTTGGATTGTTAAGCAGAGGTCTGCAGATTGGCACGTTGACACGTTCGATCGGCGGTGATCCGCGTCCATCGGCGGCATAAGCGTTCGATTGCAGGTTGGTTATGTTGGCGCGTTGGCGCGTCAAAGCCATGTGGTGGAGGGAATAGGCGGGGAGTCGGGAGAGCGTTGTTTGCTCACATCCTCAGACCTGCCAGACGCCCACGGATCATAATGCAATCCCCAGTTGATCGATCAAAAATGCAAACACATCAGCGTCCTCGGCAACTCGCTCATTGAGCGCCGTTCCTATGCCATGCCCTGCACTCGCACTTGTACGCAACAACACCGGCCAGCCAGAGCTCGTCGCTGCTTGCAGCCGCGCCGTCATACGACGCGAATTGGCTGGATCCACGCGCCCATCGTTCTCGCCGGTGACAAACATCACGGCGGGATAGGCGACGCCATCGACAACGCGATGCAACGGCGAGTACGCATACAAGGCTTCAAACTGCTCGCGATTCTGGACTGTCCCAAATTCGGTGACGTTGAATGCGCCATTTGGATGAAGTTCGACCCGCAGCATATCATAGATGCCAACGTGCGCAATCACAGCCCTGAACAAATCAGGGCGTTGCGTGAGCGCCGCGCCCATTAATAAGCCGCCATTGCTGCGGCCCTCGATCGCCAGTTTCGCGGGCTGCGTGTAGCCATTGTTGATCAGGTATTCGGCGCTGGCGATAAAATCATCGAACACATTCTGTTTTTTGGTCAGACTGCCCGCCAGATGCCAATCCTCGCCATACTCGCCACCGCCACGCAAATTGGCGATGACGTACACGCCGCCATAATCCATCCAGAGCCTGCGCCGGACGTTAAACGTTGGTGTCAGGCTGATGCCATAGCCGCCGTAGCCGTACAAAATCGTCGGATTCGCGCCATTCAGCGTTATGCCTTTGCGGTGGATAATATTGAGAGGAATCTGGACTCCGTCCTTGGAGCTTGCAAACGCGCGTGTGACTTCCACATCGCTGAAATCAGCGGGCGATGTGGCAACAAGCGCGGTTTTGACTGGCTCTTCATCGGCGGGATCGAAGCGATACCACGCAGGCGGCATGATAAAACTGGCGCTGCGAAACACAATCGTGTCGTTGTCGAGGTGAAGCGCCTCACCGATCGATGAGACTGGTTCCAGCGGGAGCACGCCTTGATTGTCGCCATTGTGCCCATACACGCGAATATGCGACGGACCGCCGGTCAGTTCCGTGACGTAGAGTCGCGATGCCGTTGGCGTAACACGTTGAATCGCGTTCTCACCTTGCGCAATCACCGTCTGAGCAAATGCCAGAGTAGGATTTGCAAGCGATAGGCGCAACACCTTCCCACGCGAGGCATTCTGGTGCGATAAAAGATACAGCGTATCATCCAAGCCAAATTCAGCCTGCGTAATCTGATCCTCGAAGCGCGTAATCTGGCTCCAATTCCCCTCAGAATCACGCAGAAAATGTGCATATTCGCCGCCATCACCATTCGCCACACTGGCAAGAAGATAGCGGTAGTTCGCCGAAGGACGAAGCTCCACCTCAGCAATGCGCGGAAAAGCTCGACCAATTTCGTACGTATCCTCCTCGGTGGGCGTGCCAAGCCGGTGAAAATAGACCTGTTGGTAGAAGTTGAAATCCTCCGGCGGTCGCTCGTTCCCGCGTGGGTAACGGGTATAGAAGAAGCCCGTGCTGTCTGCGTTCCACGCCACATCGCCGCCTGCCGTGGGGTAGGTCACACGCGGAATGAGATCGCCGAGATCGCGACCGGTCGCGGTCTCGCACACGTGCAGTGCGCCTTCCTCGCTGCCATTCTCGGACAACGACACAGCAACGAGGCTACCGTCGCGCGACGGCACATAAAAGTCGATTGTGGTCGCGCCGCTGGGATCAAGCGCGTTTGGATCAAGAATCACCCGCTCAGAACTGAGATCATCAACCGATTGGAAAGCGACGAGCAGCGGTTGTTCCTTGGGCGGCTGAAGCTTGATTGCAAAGAGTGTCGCGCCACGTTTACTGAGGGCATAGTAATCCGCAGAGCTGGCCGTGTATAACTCGTGCAAGCGCCGGTAGATCGCCGCCCGAGCTGGGATGGCGTCTAAAATCGCGCGTGTATACCGGTTCTGGGTTGCGGTCCACTCACACACCACAGGATCATCGGCATCCTCTAACCAACGGTACTCATCTACCACATCGATGCCATGATAGGTGTCGATCACGGATTGCTTCAATGTTGCCGAGACTGCCTGCTCGTTGGATGTATTCATCTACAACCTCCACCAACGCGAAAATAGCCGATAGCCAAGAATTAAGAATTGAGAATTGAAAGTTGTGACTGTAACGCTCAAACGCGCCAAGCCCTGTCCTGAGCGCAGCGAAGGATGCCAACGTTCCAACGTGCTAACGTTCCACCCGCCTCACATCGAAAGTGAGCCCTTCCGAAAGTCGGTCTTGCCCAGGATGGCATTGACCAGCACGGGCCGGCCATCTGCCGCGGCATACCGGGCCTTTTGCAGCACATCGGGGACCAATTCGGGATCTTCCAGGGCGAAACCAGCCGCGCCGAGTTCTGCGGCAGCGCGGTGGTAGGCGGTGTAGTCCAATACAGTGCCCACATCATCTTTCAGGATTTCGACCTGCTCGCGGGCGATCTGGGTCCAACCGGCATCATTCCCGACCACGGCAATCACCGGGATCTGGTGGCGCGCAAAGGTGTCGAACTCGACAAGGCTGTAGCCCAGCGCGCCGTCGCCAAAGAGCGCCCAGACCTCGGCATCGGGGCGGCAGAGCTTGGCGCCCAGCGCAAATCCCGCCCCAACGCCCAGCGTCCCGAACGCGCCGGGATCAAGCCAGGCCAGCGGCCCGCGCGGCTGAACGATGTAGGACGCCGTTGCAACAAAATCCCCGCCATCACCGACCAGCAACGCATTCGGACCAAGCGAGGACTCTATCTCGCTGCAGAGATGGACCGGGCTGATCTTGTCGGTTCGTTCGTGGATCTGGCGGGCGATCTCCGCGTTGCGCGCCTGGTCGCGCTGGCGCAACTGGGCCTGCCACGCCGCCCAGCGTGTCATCGGGGGCAGCAACGCGGCAAGATGGCGCAGGAACCGCCCGGCATCGCCGAGAACACCGACATTGGGGCGCCGGTTCAGCATCATGTCGGCCTTGCTGCGGTTGGCGGAGACATAGAACGCGCTGCGACGGATGTGCCGTCCGTAGTCCAGGCGGAAATCGCAAGGTACGCCAGCCAAGATGACCATGTCGGCCTCCTTGAGCGCTTCGCGTCGCCGGTGACGCATCTGCAAAGGATGATCCTTGCCAAGCAGCCCGCGCGCCATTCCCGACAAGTAGACGGGGATGCCCAGGTGTGCGACGGCGTTGGCGACCGCCGTTGCCATTGGTGCGTCGAGCAAGGCCTGGCTGCCGATGAGCAGCAGCGGGCGCTCTGCCTTCTGGAGCTGCTCGACAACCTGGACAGTCTTGGCGATATCCGGCTCAGGTGCGAGCGTCTCGATGCGCCCGGAGATCGGCGCCTGGCCAGCCCCAGTAAAGAGACGATGGGTGTGCCACTGGAAGTAGAGCTTCATGGCCTGATCGGACAGGGATCGCCCTTTCGAACCAACCCCATACCATTGGCGTATCAGTTGTTCGTCGTAGAGCAAGTCAACTGGACACTCCACGAAGACTGGCCCCGGTACACCGCGCTGGGCTTCGCGGAAGGCCTGCTCTACGGCGGGAACCAGGTCGGCGACGCGGCGGACGGCTTGCGCCCACTTGACGTGAGGCTTGAGCAATGCCATCTGATCGATATCTTGTAACGCGCCCCGCCCCTTGAGCATGGTTGCCGCAGCGCCGCCAAGCAACACGAGCGGTGATTGGGCGATCTGGGCGTTCTTGACCGCCGTGATCGTGTTGGTCAGGCCAGGGCCAGCCGTTACCGCCGCCACCCCAGGTCGCCCCGTGAGCCGGGCCACCGCATCGGCGGCAAAAACGGCGGTTACCTCGTGGCGGGTGTCAATCACACGGATGCCACGCTGCTTGCAGCCAGCGAGGATCGGCGAAATATGACCGCCGCAAAGGGTGAACAGGAACTGGACGCCTTGCGCCGCCAGGACGCTGGCGATCAAATCGCCCCCGTGCATCGTTACCTCCAGGATTATTCAGTATGCGGAACCTCTACAGGATAGTTTACACCACCTCGGGCCAGACGCAAAACCGCTCTTAGAGGCTGTCAGAAAAGGGGTATGGAATGCGGCAGCCATGCTGCCGCGCGCACGCACGGCTTGCGCATTCCACATGTTGACGTGCCGATGCTCCGCTCCATCCCAGTTTGTGATCCCGTTCTTGCCGGGTCAAACGGCTTTTCAGACAGCTTCTGAGAGGTTTTCTTTGACGGGACTTATGTGTTTGCTTCCAGCACATCAGCGAGCAATTTCCTGTCCAGCAGTTTTGACAGGGATAATACCTGCTGCTACAATTCCTCGTTGGACAGTGGAGGAGGAATGTTCGCAGTTTTGCCGCGTGACACCGCATTCCTTATGGAGCAGGTGACAACCGACGCTGGTTGTACGCTTCCAATCAGTTTCTGCGTGGCGAATTGGGATGCGCCCCTGACCGGAGATTGTATAGTGCTGACCGAAAAAACGAGTCACTCACATTGTGCGCGATCGATCGGTGTTCGCTTTTTAGGCATGCTTGGAGTTCTTAGTGTTGTGCTGACAGCCTGCACTCCGCCATCGCCTACACAGACCAATCTGCCAACTCTTCCGGCGGTTCTTGATATCACCCCTGCGCCGACCCTCGATACGGATGCAACTGCAACAGCCTTTGCGAGCCAGTTGCGACCAACGCTCACGCCCGCCGGCCTCTATGTCGTACAAGATGGCGACACATTAAGCTCGCTGGCTGAACAATTCAATATCACCGTCGAAGAGATCCTGGTGGCCAATAACCTGACTGATCCCAATGCGTTGCAGGTCGGCCAAGCGCTGATCATCCCCGCGCGCTTACGCACACCGCTTGCTGAAACACCAGTGAATGATAAAACAGTTACAACTTCTGTAACCCAGACACCTTGACAAGGATCTTGTGTTCAGGTATATTACTTGTGTCAAAAATATCAGGAATGCCGATCAGGCAAGAAGGAGGTGATGCCCATGAGTAATAATGAGCGTATGGGTGTTACCAGTGGTGAAGTCCGCTAGGACAACATCTTGGTGATGCCCTTTTTACTAGTGAAGGCTCCCGTCGTAAGACAGGAGCCTTTACGTTTTCCTGAACCCATTCTTCCTGATTGTTATGCTTAAATTTTTAGGTAGTTATAAGATTTGGGTTGCACTGGCCATCGTGACATTGGGAACCTCCCTCGCGGTGTGGCGACTCCAGCCGGCCTCACCAGCAGCCTATTATCCCAATGGACCGGGCGAGGTTTATTTGGCCTTGGGCGACTCGTTGGCGTGGGGCGCTCGGTTGGAAAAACCTCAAACTGAAAGCTATCCTGCCCTGCTCGAAGGCCAGATCGCTGTAGTAAAGCCTATCGAGTTGGTAAACCTTGCTGTACCGGGTGAGACGAGCGTATCATTTATCCGCCGCCAACTCCCGCAGGCGCTTGCCTTAATTGATCGAGAACGCCAGGCTGGGCGGCGGGTTAGCCCGATCACGCTCGACATCGGCGGCAATGATTTGCGCAATGCGGAACGTGGTACGCCTGAACAACGTTACACTACTATCGCAACAGTCCAACTCAATCTGGCGCATATTCTCGATGAACTGCGCCAGGCTGCGGGCAACCGCGCTGATATTGCGGTGATGACCTACTATAACCCTTATGGCGGCGATCCGGCTGAGGAAAATAGCGAAGCCTACTGGGTGACCCAGCTCAACACGGCGATTCGCAGCGAAGCCGAGCAGCGCGGTATGGTCGTTGCTGATACCTATGCCGCCTTCGATGGCGGGCGCGCCTATAGCCGCACCTTTATTCTCATTGGCGATATTCACGCTAACCGCCAGGGTCACGAAGTGATTGCTGAGCAGTTTTGGTTGGCGTTAGGATATCCCGTGAACTAACCCGCAGATGGCTGATAGGTTTTTTGCGGGCGATAGATTGCGGTAAAACTGTATGCGGAAACGAATGCGGTCGCCTTGACCTTGCTCAGGTTCGCCAATAAGTAACAGAGAAGGAATCCTAGCGCTCAACGCGTTGGATATATGTGTGTAGCTGATCGAGTAAAACTGGCGTGGAAACAAGGATCGCCTCACTATGCGTCAGCCCGCCAAGTAGCGGCTTGGTTTCCACTGGCTTCCCTCCCAGAGTGACAGCAACGCCGCCCGCAGCGCGCAGGATTGACAACCCTGCGGCCATATCCCACAGGCTGGCTCTCCCGATCAAAGCGCCAAGCGAGCTGCCGCGCGATACATAGCAAAAGTCGGCGGCAACGCTGCCCAGCGAACGAGTTTTGCCAGGAAAGCTAATCCGGAAATTGCGGTGGGCATTCGATGATACTGAGATCCAATCGTTATTATCGATTACGTTGGTGTCACTGACGCGGATGACGCTGTCGTTGCGATACGCCACGCCATTACTGTCGGTCCAGTAGCAGTCATCGAGCATCGGCAAGTAGATAACTCCTGCGTAAGGATCGCCCCAGCGCAGAAGCCCAATCGAGATGCACCACGTAGAAAGTCCCGCCAGAAATGCGGCTGTGCCATCTAGCGGGTCGAGCGACCAGACAAACTCGCGATCGATTGAGCCAATGCCCTGCTCTTCGCCCATGATCCCGTGCTCAGGGTAGAGATCGCTGATCTGCGCGCGCAAGAACTGCTCGATCTCTATATCAGCCTGCGTGACCCAGGTGCGATCGGGTTTGCGTTTACCAGTGATATGATTGAAATACTTGCGAGCAGTATCGCCGCCCGCGCGTGCCCAAGCACATATTTCATCGATATTGATTTCGTTCATTGAGGTCTTCCATATCAGTCTTCCTCACTCCATTGTAGCATTGATTTGATACGACGTGCGGTCGGAGATGAAGGATGTGGGATTTCTGGCGAGGCGCAGAGGAGAGGAGGCGCAGAGGAGACGAGGTAAGGCGACGCAGCGGCGCAGAGACCGACGTGGCTTGCCATCGTCCGCGCGTTTTTTAAGATCCCGAGATCCTTGCCGCAATACGCCAGACAACAATGACACCATCGTTTAGGGCGGAAATCAGGCGTGTACCGTCTGGCGTCAGCGCCAGGGATTGCGCTTTATGTGCGCCGCCAGGGAGTTTTTGTAAGTCAGATCATCGCCAAGAATCTGGCCCTCGACTCCATCATGACATAGGTATGACGCTCATCTTGAAAGTAGTCATACACACGTGACAGCGCTGCGTGGCTAAAGGTTGTCAAGCTACGAATTGTATTCAGCAAACGCTCAGGCTCGTCTTTTGACGTATACGTGACATAATGATCCGTAAGAACACGAATTTGGTCTGACGTTGCGCCGCCGCGACTGTGCTACAATCAGCTATCTTGGCTGGAACCGAATCTGCAACAGAAATGAGCATTGTATGCAACGACAAAACATTTCAAGCAATACCCCTTGGGAAGCATTCGCCGGATATTCACGCGCGGTTCGGGTGGGGCACACGGTCTATGTCGCCGGGACGACTGCTTCCGACGCCAGCGGTATGGTCCAACACTCCGGCGACGCCGCAGCGCAAACCACGTATATCCTGCGCAAGATCGAAACTGCACTGCTCGAAGCGGGCGCGGCGCTAACCGATGTCGTTCGGACGCGGATCTTCGTGCGCAATATCGCCGACTGGGAGGCCGTTGCTCGCGCGCACGGCAGTATTTTTGCCACAGTTCGCCCAGCCTGTACGCTCGTTCGCGCTGAGCTGATCAACCCGGAGATGCTGGTCGAGATCGAGGCCGAAGCGGTGATCGGGTAAAAGGGATGAGGCGTGGTAGTGGCTCACCAGTGTGTGCGCCTGGGAGTGAGGCGACGAGGATGAGGCGAGGTGGCGAGACAGTGGACGGCAATGAGTTCTCCTGCTTTCCACTGCTCTTATGGCGGTTGCTCGATATCTCAACAAGGCGTTACGGGCATACATTGCGTATGAAATGCAGTTTATCGAAGCTGTTGAAGAAGGTGGTGAAGAATCTCCTGGGAAGCGGGTGCGAGCACCTTCGTTGCGTGTATCCTGAGCGCAGCCGAAGGGTTCAGGGTGACACGTTCGATGGCGGTCCAACGAGGTGCGTCTGGAAGTCTCGTTGTAGTATTAGAGTATAATGAACAGGATGAGCTTGCGTCATTTCATTATCAGACCCCAAGTACGGCGCACACACCGCAGGTATGAAAGTATAGATTATTAGCTTCCTGACCTTTGGGAGCCCGCCGCAAGCCGCCGCGCTTGAGCGCGCGGTTAGGCGGGCTTCTCGGCGGCTTGCGCCAGAGCATTGCGGGCAATGAACGTATGTGCTATACTGCTTCCAATGTGGGCC
>JAKSDJ010000290.1 GCA_022360155.1 Chloroflexales bacterium
AGAGGCTGTCTGAAAAGGGGTATGGAATGCGGCAGCCATGCTGCCGCGCGCAAGCACGGCTTGCGCATTCCACATGTTGACGTGCCGATGCTCCGCTCTTTCCCAGTTTGTGATCCCGTTCTTGCCGGGTCAAACGGCTTTTCAGACAGCTTCTTAGAAAAACATCTTCCACCTAAGTGCAATCTTTTTAGGGCGCGATCATATCCCAAACAGACTTTGAGATAGACGATCAGGACGCTTAAGCAATATACCATAGCCAGTAGAACAACGGCAAACAAACGAGAAAGCGGGCGCTTCACGAAGCGCCCGCTTTCTCGTCGCCTCCTCATCTTCCCGCCTCCTCTGCGCCTGCTCTTGACACATCTGCTATAATATTGTTGATTGACTGATTAATCAATAAAGAGGTTGAACAATGCAAACCTACAAAGACCAAGATACACGGCAAGACCCGTCTCTCTCGACGATTCCCCCAGCCGTCCGTCAGCCGCCCGATGATCAGCCCCTCCGCGCTGTCTATCACACAACGTGTTGCATTGTTGGCGGCGGCCCGGCTGGGATGCTCCTGTCCCTGATGTTGGCGCGGCAAGGTATCCAGGTGATTTTGCTCGAAGCTCACGCCGATTTCGACCGCGAGTTTCGCGGCGATACGGTGCATCCTTCCGTGTTGGAAATCCTAGACGAGTTGGGTATGGCCGAGCAGGTGCTGCAGCTCCGCCATACCAAGATCCGCCAGGCGGCTTTGCCCGGCCTGATCAAGAATCCGCTGGTTGACTTCAGCCGGCTCAAGACGCGTTATCCCTATGTCGCAATGTTGCCGCAGGCTGATTTCTTGGAATATATTGCTGGCGAGGCCCAGCGTTACCCGCATTTCCAACTCATGATGGGCGCGAATGTTCACGAGTTGATCATCGAGGATGGAAAGATCTGCGGTGTGTGCTTCCAGGGCAAGGATGGCGCCTACGCGGTGCGGTCGTCGCTCACCATTGCCGCCGATGGACGTTTTTCGCGGGTGCGCAAGCTGGCGGGCATTGAGCCGATCAAGACCTCACCGCCGATGGACGTGCTGTGGTTCAAGCTGCCGCGCCAACCCAGCGATCCCGAGGGCGGGATGGGGCGTTTTGCGAAAGGACATTTGCTGATCGCGCTCGACCGTACTGATACCTGGCAGCTTGGCTATGTGATTTGGAAGGGGAGTTTTCAGCAGGTGCGTGCAGCCGGCTTGGCGTCGCTGCGCCAGTCCATCGTCGAACTGATGCCGGCGCTAGCCGATCGGGTGGACAAACTCCAGGACTGGAAACAACTCTCGTTGCTCTCGGTCGAGTCGAGCCGGGTGCGCCGCTGGTATAAACCCGGCCTGTTGCTGATCGGCGACGCAGCTCATGCCATGTCGCCAGTCGGCGGGGTGGGCATCAACTATGCGATCCAGGATGCGGTGGTGGCGGCAAATGTGTTGAGCGCGCCGCTCAGAGCCGGACGGGTGAGCCTCTGCCACCTGGCGGCGGTGCAACGCCGTCGCGAGATACCGACGCGGGTCATCCAGGGGATTCAGACTTTGATCCAGGAGCGGGTCATTGCGCATGGGTTAAACCCGCAGCAAGTCATGACCGTGCCGCCACTCGTACGTTTCCTGCTGCGTATTCCCTTCGTGCGCGATATCCCGGCGCGCTTGATCGGTTTTGGGGTGTGGCCGGTGCATGTGCGCCACCGTTCGCAGGATGGCAGGTTAGCAGGTTAGCAGGTTGACACGTACACGTTGGCATCCTTCGCTACGCTCAGGACAGGGGTTGGTACGTTACAGCCGCACATTGTCCATTGTCCGTTCTTGACTATTGGCGGTATCAGCCTGCCATTGCAAGACTGACCGTGAACGGTTGGTATTGCGCCCGACAGGCGCTGGTTTTTGTCAAGCCCCTTGCCTTGTGCTAGAATAGCCGCTCGGACACAACAGTCAGACATAACATAATAGGACGGCAAAAAAGATTAGCAAGTTGAGATGAGATTGATGCTAGCTCGGGACTTTTCACTCTTCGGGTAGAAACTGCACAATTGCTCTACCCGCAATACCTGCGGCTACCGAATAACCGATTGTGATTGTTATATGTCATTAAACGTGTTTCGTCTTATGCACTAAATGGTATCACGACGTCTTTTACTGGGCGCAATGGTTGTTTGCCTGCTTGTCGGAGCGTCGGGCCTGGCGCTCTACATCCAGCAGCGGATCGAACAGTGCGCCTATGTTCCTTTCCTCGCCGCCGAATTGTTGTCGAACGCAGCGCTATTGCCCGGTGAACAGCCTGGTATGCCGCAGGGATGGAATCGGGCCGCCGGCGGCGTCGAACTGGTCTCATCCGCTGTTGATGGCGATGGCCGTGCGCTGCAACTGATTGGGATCGCCAACTACGTGCAAACACCGCCCATCGAAGTGCGCCCTGGTCAGCGCTACTGCTTCACCGGATTGGCTATCACCGACTCCATCCTGGGTTCGAGCACTCGTGTGCGTGTCTCGTTCAACTGGTATGATGCTGCAAATCAATCTGTGTCAGAGATGATGACGCCGTGGCAGCGCGTGGTGCTCTGGCAGGCGGAAGCTCCGCCGGAACATTGGTCATCCATCATTGCCGCGTTCCAGGCGCCGCCCGCAGCAGCGTTGCTTCTGATTCGCCTCCATCCCGCCTCCGATGACCGGATCTATCTCGATGCGATGCACGTCCGCCAAGGCGGGCAGCGCTTGGCGCTCGGCGCTCAAGTACTGCCCGCTGATGAGCAAGCGCCAATCAGCATCGCCGCCTGGCCCAACGGCAAACGCGCCGCCCTAGCTTTCACCTTTGACTGGGAGACGGCAATGGGCGGCCTCATCCACTCGCGTTCGGTGGGCGACCCCAACTTCGATGGCGACCCGGTGCAGCGGGGATTGCGGATGCGCGAGGGCATTACTACGACGCTTGAGCTATTTCGACCCTATGGCATTCGCGCCACGTACTATGCCAACGGGTACAACTTTCTGATGGGCAACGCTGAGCGTCGCCAGTTTATGGGCAACCCGACCTACGCCTGGGCCAATCGCGAGAATCGCTGGTTGTCGGACCAGTGGCAGACCATGCCCTGGTTCGCCCCCGACCCGTATGGCTCTATTCAGAGCGACCCGGCCTGGTACTTTGGTGATCTGGTCCCGCTGCTCCAAAACGAGGGGCACGACATCCAGAGTCATACCTTTAGCCATTTCTACGGCGGCTTCGTACGCGCCCAGGATTGGCAGGACGATATCGTCGCTTGGACCGATGTCGCCGCTGATCATGGTGTGCCACCGGCGCGCTCGTTGGCTTTCCCTTGGAGCGGCAGCGGCGGTATGAGCGACGCAAGTTGGGACATACTCGAAGCCGCCGGGATACGTTCCGTAACACGAACGAGTTTGCAGGGCCAGTACAGCCTCTTCCCGCGCGACGCGCAGGGCCTCGTTACCGAACCGCATTGCCAAGCCCTGCCCGGTCACGAGGCGATCCTGGCCTGCCCCGATTTCTATTTGACGCCGGGGACTGCCGATCAGGCGATGGCGCAGATTGGTCGCGCCTTAGAGGTGGGCGGGATGATCGACCTGTGGGCCCACACCGAAGAAGTCACCAACCCCGAGCAGATTGCCGCCTGGGAACGGGTGCTGCACTATACCGCCAATCAATCGGACCTGTGGATCGCGCCGTTGAGCGACATTGCCGACTGGCAAGCCGCTATCGCGGAATTGCGTGTTGAAAGCGTTGCTGTGCCAAATCAACCGAGCAGCGAGTCGACGCTGTCCTTTACGATTACGAATGATAGCGACCGCGATCTGGAAGGTGTGACGGTGGAGCTTCCCTTCATCGCTGCACGTATCGCTGTAAACGGCCAGTTGCTCAATGTAGAGTCACTCGTTGCGCAAGGTCGAGCCGCCACGCTCAATGTGCCCGCCAAGCAGACAATGGAGGTAGAGCTAGTAGCCATTACCTACTCAATGATAGACACAAATGAACTCGATGCACACGATACAACGAGCACACAAGATTCGGCTCAATCCGACGCCTGAACAGGAACAGTATTTTCGCCAGGCAGCAGGCAATGCCTGGTTTGCTTGGAACTGGGCGGTTGCTGCGGTGCGTCAAGCTCAGAAAGATCAGACGAAATTACCGCTGGTCGGTACCTTAAAGACTGAGTTTAACCGTATCAAGCATGAGCAATTCCCATTTGTGCTGGAGACAACGAAGTGTGCATCGGAGCAGGCATTCGCCGACCTGAAGCAAGCCATGGCGAACTCCTTTAACGATATCACGAAGCGTAAGCGCGGCATACGCCGCAAAGACGGGAAACGAGTCGGCTTTTCCACGTTTAAGTCACGAAAGAAGGGATACGGTTCATTCGTGCGACGTGAAGTCGCATAGATTACTGCTTCACAAAGCGAAACGCTTCGATGAAGCCTATCGTTCCGTCGATAGCACCCTATGAGTTTAAGCAGCAACGCAAGACGCTGTGAGAA
>JAKSDJ010000406.1 GCA_022360155.1 Chloroflexales bacterium
AAGGGGTATGGAATGCGGCAGCCATGCTGCCGCGCGCAAGCACGGCTTGCGCATTCCACATGTTGACGTGCCGATGCTCCGCTCTTTCCCAGTTTGTGATCCCGTTCTTGCCGGGTCAAACGGCTTTTCAGACAGCTTCTAAGAAGTGACAGTTACTTGCGCCCCCGAATATCGATCTCATTGAGCCAAATGAACGTTGGTATTTAGCCAACAACGGAAAAGGAACGCAGATTAATGCGGATTTTTTGATCTAGTGTGACCTACGCCCACTGAGCCGTACCAAGATAAAGACGGGCGCCAACCCAGCGACCAGGATGCTCAATGACGGTACGGCAGCGGCTTCCCAGAAACCTTCGGCTGCCAGGAGATAGGCCCAAATTGCTAGGGTGTCCATCCCAAACGGACGCAGTAATAAGGTGATCGGCAGTTCTTTCATGACATCGACAAACACTAAGATGGCCGCCGTGAACAGACCTCGACTGACGAGGGGTAGGTGAATGCGATATAGCACGCGCAGCGGTCCCGCCCCGAGTGTTCGCGCAGCTTCTTCCAGCGCGGGTGAGACGGTGTCCAAGCTCGCTTCAACGCTGCTGTGCGCTACGGCCAAAAAGCGCACGACATAGGCATAAGTCAGTCCGGCAATAGAGCCCGTGAGCAGCAACCCACTGATCAGCCCCCAACGGTCGGCGGCTCGATCAACCGTGGTCAGGGTCAGGAGCACGCCTACGCCGATCACCGCCCCTGGCATGGCGTAACCCAGGGTTGCCAGCCGCGTGCCGATTGTCGCCAGTCGCCCCTTGGTGAGCCGAACACTATGGGCCAGCAGTAGCGCCCACAACACCGCCGTTACAGCCGCTAGCGCAGCTAGGGTGCTGGTTGTGGTCATATAGCGTTGAAAGGCGACATTCAGCGTGCCGCCCGGCCCTTGCCGGGCCAGTTCGTCGAGCGTCCAGAGCGACAATTGCAGCGTCGGCAAAACAAAAGCCACAGCTAAGACCAGGCTGCACGCACAGGTCATTAGCCAACCGCGCCAGCCGCGGACCACAACGGGAGCGAGGGACTGACCGCCAGTCTGGGTGAACCGTGCTTGGCCGCGCAGGGCGCGCTCAACCACAATCAGAATCAGAGCAGCCCCGCAGAGGAGGGCCGCCAGTTCCATTGCGGCGTCCCGGTTCATCATGCCTTCCCAAATGCGAAACACGCCCTCACTGAGGGTGGGATAGTTGAAAAAGCGTACCGTGGCAAAATCGTTCAGAGCTTCCATCATCGCCAGCGATACCCCCGCCGCCAAAGCAGGCCGGGTTAGAGGCAGCACCAAGCGAAAGAGGGTTCGCGTGCGACTCAGGCCCATCGCCCGGGCGGCATCAAAGGTGTGGGCCGACTGCGATCGAAAAGCAGCCCGGGCAAGCAAGTAAACATAGGGATAGAGGGTCAGCGTTAGCACCACGATGGCGCTCCAGCCGGTGTAGATGTTGGGAAACCACACGTCCCGCCCAAACCAACTGCGTAGGAGGGTCTGCACTGGCCCGATGAAATCGAAGGCAGCGATGTAGACAAAGGCCAATATGTAGCCAGGCAAGGCCAGGGGCAGCAGCAAGGCCCAATCGAACATGCCGCGGCCCGGAAAGCGATAGGCGGTCACCACCCAAGCCAGTCCCGTGCCTAACACCAGCGTCCCGACCCCAACTCCTGCGACCAACAAGACCGTGTTGCGGAGCATCAGCGGCAGCAAGGTATCCCACAGATGCGCCCAAATTTCGCGGGTCGGCGTTAAAAGTTCCAACAGGACAATGCTTAACGGCAGAATCACCAGAGTGGTGAGCAGCAGGATGATCCCCCGCTGCCCCCACCCTTGCCACATC
>JAKSDJ010000597.1 GCA_022360155.1 Chloroflexales bacterium
GCGTTGAGCTCGTTTAGCAGCGATAGGAACGAGGCGGGCGCGTTCATAGTGATCATCGCCATAGGCGCCCGCCGTCAGATCCAGGTAGGGAAGCAACGTAAAGTGTTCGATCTTGAGGCGGGCAACAGCGGCAATATTGCCGGTCAACGGGGCTTGCACGACACGCTTGTGCAAGGCTTTGAGCACCGCAACAACTCCTGGCATCAGGCGTGACCGTTCCTGTATCGCGTCACGCCGCCGCTGCAGTTCAGCCAGATACGTAGTGCTGAAATCCTCCAATTTTTCACCAACAACGGACAGAGGGAGGTCGGGGAATGTTTCGTGGATGATTTGCCAATCGGTTTTGCCCGAGTAGAATGTACGCTCGCGAGCGTCCAACGGTCCAATCATTTGCCCCATAGCAGCACGCATCGCCTCACCTGAAACACCGCCTGTATTGAGCAATGTGCCATCAACATCCCAAAGGATGAGTTTCTGCATAAACAATGTACGCCCGTCTAGAATCAAACACCCAGGGCGCGTTCTATACGTACGCCACGGAACTGACTGACCGTATCGAGTAATTCATCCAGATCGATCGGTTTAGCAAGGTACCCGCTGAACCCGTCTTGATATGCCCTTAGACGTTGCTCTTCGCCAAGACCACTGATAGCGATGATCGGACTTCCGGTGTATCCGGGGTGTGTGCGCAGGGCAGCAAGAAGATCGAGGTCATCGTAGTCAAAAAGATGCAAATCAATCAAAAAGAGATCATAGTGTTGCATACGGGCAAGGCTCAACGCATCGCGGGTATTCGACGTAACAATAACTGTATACCCCTGGCCCATGAGAAAACGACAGATGACTTGCTGGATCAGGAGGTTGTCGTCCACAAGAAGAATCTTCATAAGCTTCCTTTCTGTAGTGTGGTCAGACACCTCAGGATATCCGGAAAAATTTGGCCTAGCTTAATTGTAAACTACTTTAGACGATTATTCAATAGTCTTTCACCACTATTTGTAGTGCGTTGCACCGTCTTTCGCCATCCTCCCTCCGTTGCGGGTTCTGTCGATGGCGTTCCTTTTTACTTTCTGGCCTCCCTACTGCGGTTTTGGTCTATCATCACAGTGGGGAGTGTGCAGAAGAACGATACGTTGCAAACGTACAAATCTAACGAAACACTGGTGGCGCCGCACAACAAAAACAACTATGGATAAATCCCGCGGGTAATGGTCGCGTCGGCCACCCGTCGTACCGCGAGTTGATAGGCAGCAGTACGTAGTGACTGTTTCTTCTCCTGAGCTGATTGATAGATCTGCTCGAATGCGCCGACAATAATCCGTTCCAGCTTCTGATTGACGTCTGTTTCGTCCCAGAAGAACTCCTGCAAACCCTGGACCCACTCGAAGTAACTGGCGATAACACCGCCGGCATTCGCCAGGATGTCGGGAACGACAACGATGCCGCGATCATTGAGGATGTCATCGGCTTCCGGAGTCGTCGGACCATTGGCGCCTTCGACAATGAACCGAGCATGGATGCGATTGGCGTTGAGCGAGGTAATCTGCCCATCCAAAGCAGCGGGGATGAGCACATCGCAGGGCATTTCGAGCAATTCGGCATTACTCGGACACTCCACGCCATCCGCTGTATACCCCTCCAGGGAACGATAGGGATGTCGGGCTGCGTGATCGTTCAAAGCCTGAATATCCAGACCATTCCGTCGATAATAACCGCCATTGGTGTCGGCGACCCCAACGACCCGGCAGCCCATCTGCTCGAGGAGCATCGCTGCAGTACCGCCCACATTGCCGAATCCCTGGACAATGACCTGGAGCTTATCCAGACTCAGTCCGGCTTGCTTCGCTATTTCGCGCACCATGAGGCTAACGCCCCGCCCCGTCGCTTCGACCCGCCCGAGCGAGCCGCCAACATTGACGGGCTTGCCTGTGATCACCGCTGGTACGGTATAGCCCCGATGCATCGAGATAGTATCCATGATCCAGGCCATAACTTGGGGGTTGGTATTCATGTCTGGCGCAGGGATGTCCTTTTCTGGGCCAAGCAGAATACTAATTTCGGTGGCAAAACGGCGGGTCAGACGTTCCAATTCGGACAGCGAACGCGTGCGCGGGTCGACGACAACGCCGCCTTTGGCGCCGCCGTAGGGGATGTTGACAAGCGCACATTTCCAGGTCATCCACATCGCAAGCGCGCGCACTTCATCGAGATCGACCGCGTGGTGGTAGCGAATGCCGCCCTTGGCCGGACCGCGTGCTAGGTTATGTTGCACCCGATAACCGGCGTAGACCTTGGTGCTGCCGTCGTCCATTTTAACGGGGAAGTTGACGCTCAACTCGCGCTGGGGAACACGCAGGATTTCACGAATGGACTGGGGTAAATCGAGGAGTTCTGCCGCCGTATCAAACTGGTGCTGGGCGATACGAAAGGGGTTAAATTGCGTAGACGTCATTGTCCTGACTCCTTCAATGAAAAAAGAATGGATACGTTGCGTTCAAGAAAACGCATCTCATGATACTCGATCACGACATGTCTACGCAACTGGAGTCTGGTTGCTGTTTTTCAAGCGAGGTTTTTGCGCATATATACCCAGGAGCGCTGGCCAAAGATCAGTCGTGCTAACCAGGAGCGGCGCACGCGGATGTCGCTAAATCCGAACCGTTTATACAAAGTGCGCGCACCGTCGTTTGCCGCGCTGACATACAGACCTAAGAACTGTTTGCGCCGACGTTTCGCTTCTTCCTCGGCGTGGACAAGGAGCTGCCGCGCAATGCCGTGCCGGCGATAGGGCATCAGCACTGCAACATCGGTAATAAACCCTTCATGTCGTTCGATCCGGTGGTCGAGCAGCGACAAAGCGAAGATCGAGCGGGTTGCGCCCCACAACCCTAAAACTTGTTGAAAGGCGAGTTCTGCCGTGCTAGAGTCTTCGTGGCCCATTTCCCAGGTTCGAAGCGTTGTGGTGCCGACTATCTTTCCGCCCCATTCCGCCACATACATCCCGCGCAACGCCTGAGCCCCCTGACGTCGCCACGCAGCCGACAATGCCGCCGCACCGCGCACGCTGCCATTGTGCCCGAATGCGCCGCCGAATTTGTCGGCGAACGCCTCGCGATGCACGGTCAGGATTGCGTCAATATCATCAATAACCGCTGAGCGTATCTGAAACGTCGATTGGGGCGGCTTGGGAGTGACTGGGATTGCAATATTCACGGCATCAGTTCATTGGTCAGACTAACAAGGGTCAAATATTGTCGTCTTCTAGCTATTGCGCGGTCAGTTCAGCGATACGTCGGTCAAGCCGCGCTGAAATATCACGGTACATGTCGCCACGCATTTGTGCTGCTTGCAAGCGCCGTTGCAGATCCATAATCCAGATCACTGCTCCAGCTAATAATAGCAACAAGACAAGCATTTTGCTCATGGTACTACTCCTTGTATGAGGGACATCGGCGTCTCTTCGCATTCTAACGCAGACTGAAGCATGATTCAAGCCATTGTTTCAGCATATGCACATACCGAATTCATCATCATGCGCTCGCGCCGAGAAATCAAGAGAGCGAATCGTGAGGGCTGACCGCTGTAACCACACCACAATACGCTCCATCAACCTGCGGCTCATCCGCAGAGTTTCACTACGAGCCGCGACCGCTCCAACTAGCGGTCGCGGCTTCGCTGCCGCCATGCGTGATAAAGCACAATACTACCTGCAACTGATGCATTGAGCGAGGCGAGTTGACCACGCATCGGCAAGCGCACCAAAAAGTCGCAACGTTCCCGTACTAGGCGGGCCAGCCCCGAACCTTCAGCGCCAATAACCAAAGCTAGAGGCATATTCAAGTCGGCCTGGTCGAAGTCCTCGGCCCGATCATCGTTTTCTACGCCAACCGCCCAGATGCCTTCGTGCTGAATCGCACTGATGGTCTGCGCCAGATTGGTAACCATCACAATGCGCAGGTGCTCGGTCGCGCCGCTGCTCGCGTTCACAACCGCAGGAGTTATTTCGGCTGCCCGACGGCTTGGCAGCACCACCCCATGGACTCCAACCGTTTCGGCGGTACGTAACAGTGTGCCAATATTCTGTGGGTCTTGGAGATGATCGAGGAGCAATAGGAGGGCCGGTTCGCGTTGTTGTTCGGCATAGGCCACGCACTCTGCGATTTCGGCATAGGGGTAGTCTCCAGCTTCGAGCGCGACGCCTTGGTGATTAGCGTCGCGAAACCGTTTGTCGATTATTTGGCGCTCGACACGTTCGATCCGAAGGTTGGCTTGTTCGGCGAGTTTGACAATCTCGCTCAGAGCGCCAACTTCTTGAGCGCCTGATGATACCAAAAGTCGCTGCAATCGGCGGCGGCGAGCACGCAACGCCTCTCGAATGGCGTTTCTTCCATAGAGCCAGTCTGCCATAACGCTCAAACGTGAAGCGCAAAGCAGTAGCCGCTTCACGCCTCACGCCCTGTATGTCGCGCCCTGGCGCTCTACTTCTCCAAGAGAGCTACGCGGCTTCGTCTTGGCAGCATAGCAACGCACAAGGTGAGATATGTAGAAAACCCAAACCTTTTATCGCCCATGGATTAGATGCCAAGGGCATCTTTGATACGCCCAAAGAATCCGTCATCGCGCGCACTACTCGGATCTTCAGGCTCAAAGGTCTTGGCCAGTTCATTCAAGAGCCGGCGCTGCTGGTCACTCAGCTTCGTTGGTATCATGACGCGGGCCACTACAACCTGATCGCCGCGACCTTTTTGGCGCAGATAGGGCACGCCCCGCCCGGGCAGCCGAAACGTTTGTCCAGTTTGTGTTCCGGCAGGAATTCGCAGTTTCTCGTTGCCATCAACGGTTGGCACGTCAACCTCGTCGCCCAGGGTTGCTTGCGCGATGTTCAACCGCAATTCCAGGATGATGTTATTCCCATCGCGCATGAAGTAGGGATGCTGCTGAACATCGAGGGTTACATAGAGGTTGCCATGCGGGCCGCCCCGTGGTCCCGCTTCACCCTCGCCACTAATCCGGATCTGCGAGTTGCCATCAACGCCAGCCGGCACCTTGACGGTGATGCGACGCGGTTGGCGCACTCGTCCTTCACCGCGACACTCACGACAGGGGATAGCAATAACGGTTCCTTCGCCGCGACATTGATCGCAGGTCGTTACGGTAACCATATTGAACAGCGGAGCTCGCTGGCGAATTTCGCCCAACCCGCCACACTTGGGGCAGCGCACCGGGTCGGTTCCTGCTTCGGCGCCGCGTCCTCGACAAGAGGAGCACATTTCCAGGCGGCGAAACTCTATCTCTTTTTCACACCCAAAGATGGCCTCTTCAAAGCTGAGGTGGAGATTGTAGCGGAGATCGGCGCCGCGCTGCGGGCCGCGCTGGGTACGCCCACCCATGCCCGCCGTCCCGCCAAAGAACGCATCGAAGATGGTACTGAAGGGATCGGCGCCCGCAAATGGATCAAAGCCAGCAGCGCCGCCAGGTGCGTTGTGGCCAAAGCGATCATACATCGACCGCTTCTGTTCATCAGACAATACCTCGTAAGCTTCGTTGATCTCTTTGAACTTGGCTTCGGCGCCGTCGTCTTTGTTGACATCGGGATGATATTGACGCGCCAAATGCCGAAAGGCCTTTTTGATCTCATCATTCGAGGCGTTGCGCTGGACCCCCAATACCTCGTAGTAGTCACGCTTCGTGCCAGTTGCCATACTCTATCCTTATTATTACGTCGTTAGTCGGCTTTTACATCATCGTCAACGACACCCTCAGTATCAGTTGGTCGGGCATCCGGTTCAGAACCGTTACTAGATGCTGTTGACCCGCTAGCTTCGTACATTGCCTGGCCAGCTTTTTGCACAGCGATGGAGAGCTCGGTAGTTTTATTGCGGATCAGCTCGATATCATCGCTATCAAGCACCGAGCGTAGAACGATGATCTTATCCTCGACTTCGGTGCGCAGGGCGCCGTCGATAGTGCTATCGGCTTCGCGCAGGGTTTTCTCGGCGGCATAGATCATGCCATCGCCGGCATTGCGCACCTCGATCTGCTCACGGCGTTGCCGATCCTCTTCGGCGTGATGCTCGGCATCGTGAACCATTTGCTCGATCTCTTCTTTCGAGAGGCCCGACGAAGCGGTAATCGTGATACGCTGTTCCTTCCCGGTTGCCGTATCCTGGGCTGATACGCTGACAATGCCATTCGCATCGATATCGAAAGTCACTTCGATCTGGGGCACGCCGCGCGGCGCCGGTGGAATTCCTGCCAATTCGAAGCGTCCGAGCGTCTTATTATACCGCGCCTCAGCCCGTTCCCCCTGGAGAACGTGGATCTCCACGCTCGCCTGATTGTCGCTGGCGGTCGAGAAGATCTGGCTTTTGCGGGTTGGAATGGTTGTATTCCGCTCGATCAGCGGGGTCATAACACTGCCCAATGTCTCGATACCCAGCGTCAGCGGCGTTACGTCCAGCAGCAAGACATCTTTGACTTCGCCACCTAGCACTCCGGCTTGAACAGCAGCGCCAACAGCCACAACTTCATCGGGATTGACGCTCTTGTTCGGCTCCTTGCCAAAGAATCTCCGCACCGCTTCTTGAACAGCGGGCATGCGGGTCTGACCGCCAACGAGTATCACTTCGTCAATTTGGCTTGGTTTCAAACCAGCATCAGTTAGCGCTTGCCTGACCGGATTCATACTACGCTCGATCAGGTCTGCCGTCAACTGTTCGAGCTTGGCCCGCGAGAGCATATAGCTCATGTGTTTTGGTCCGCTTGAGTCGGCGGTGATGAAGGGCAAGTTGATCTCGGTTTGGAGAACAGTGCTCAGCTCCATTTTAGCTTTCTCAGCCGCTTCCTTGAGCCGCTGGAGCGCCATACGATCTTCGCGCAATTCAACCCCATGCTCTTTCTTGAACTCATTGGCGAGCCAGTCGATGATGCGTTGGTCAAAATCATCGCCGCCCAGGTGCGTATCTCCGCTGGTCGCTTTGACTTCAACAACGCCATCGCTGAGTTCAAGAACAGATATATCGAAGGTGCCGCCGCCGAGGTCATAGACCGCGACAACTTCATCCTTGCCTTTTTTATCCATGCCATAGGCCAGAGCGCTGGCAGTTGGTTCGTTGACAATACGCAAGACATCGAGCCCAGCGATCTTGCCAGCATCCTTGGTCGCCTGACGCTGACTGTCGTTGAAATAGGCTGGAACAGTAATGACAGCTTGCGTTACCGGTTCGCCCAGGTATGCTTCTGCATCAGCCTTGAGCTTTTGCAGAACCATCGCCGAGATTTCTGGGGGAGCATACTCGCGCCCGCCCATCAGTACGCGCAAATCGCCGTTGGGGGCGCTGGCAAGCTTGTAAGGCACTAATTCTTTGTCACGCTGGACGACCGTCTCATTAAACTTGCGCCCAATAAAGCGTTTAACAGAGAAAACCGTATTATCTGGGTTGGTTACGGATTGTCGCCGTGCAACCTGGCCGACCATACGCTCACCAGTCTTACTGACGGCAACGACTGAAGGTGTCAACCGTGCGCCTTCAGCATTAGGGATCACTGCCGCTTCGCCGCCTTCGATAACGGCTACAACAGAATTTGTGGTACCAAGATCGATGCCAATGACTTTGGGCATATGTTTGTTGTACTCCTGATTGTCATATTATATACAATAGCATAGAAGGCGATACGTGACAGGCAGCAAAGCTACTGAAAGAAGCATCATGTGTCAAACGCAGGCTTTGGTTGTGTTGCATACACTTTTTGTGAGGCGATGAATACCGTCTGGTTCGTATTGATGCTCAAATGCGGGCATCATCTTGCAGTAGATTATCGTACCGTCTTCAGGCGGTTTTTAAGCTGCCTGAAGGCGGCACAACGGCTACTTAACGTTTTTCATGAGCTACAATCATAAAGCTTGTTCTGCTCGGGTGGCGCGCGTTGGCAGTTGCACACCGCCCGAAAAGGTTTTTGGCGGCTATAGGCTTCAGCGTAAGACGCCTAACTGTCCTTTCCAACTTTGACCATTGTCGGACGCAGCACCCGGTCATAGAGCTTATAGCCTTTTTGCAACTCGGCGACGACTTTCCCGTCTTGGCCTTCAGCTTCCTCGTAAAGGACCGCTTCGTGGACATTGGGGTCAAAGTCTTCGCCCAGGGCCGCGATTGCGGCAACCCCCTCGCTCTCGAGAATAGTACGTAATTTGTGGGCAATGAGTTGCGTTCCTCCCCACCATGAGGTTTCGGCGACTTCTGGGGGAATATTGGCGATTGCCCGATCGAAGTCGTCCAGTACTGGCAACAATTTGAGAATCAAACCAGCGCTAGCGCTACGAATGAGCTCAGCCCGCTCGATTTCGGTACGCCGCTTGTAGTTTTTGAAGTCGGCGGTGGCGCGCAACCACTGGTCTTTGTACTCAGCAGCCTGCCTTTCCGCCTGAACCAAGCGGAGATGTAGTTCTGCATCGACACTCGACGCCTCTCCCTCCAGCACCGTTCTTTCGGCTGACTGACCATTTGGCTCGGCTTGAGCGTCTGCCTCGACGACAGGTTGCTGTGTATCTGGAGACCCGCTATCCTGGGCATGCTGGTTCATTGTGTCGAATGTGTTCTGATCTGCAGTCATAACTCTCCTCTATAAGTATGCGATATCTTTGTCAAGATAGTTGCTAACCCAGAGAAACACCGTTTTCTAGATCGAGCAAAGTGATTGGAGAAAACATTTTGTTCCCCTTACCCAGATCACAGAGCGGATGACATAGGGTTCTCTGCGTATTAGGAATACTAGATGGAGTTGTCTCCTTCAAGAACGATACAATAGTGCAATCTATAATAATGCAACTAAACAAGTGTGCTTTGATACATGTCCAACGACACTTTCTTTCAGGAGTTAGTTTGTTTAGTCGCTATGGATACGAGACCTTCATCACAGACAGCAACGGACATATTGCGCATTACGCGCTATCATCATAGATTCGCGTTTCGACGCCATATAGCTCGCGCAGCAGATCACTCATCAACAACGAGATGTAACGCACTGTCGAAATAGAACGCGGATAGGCCATGCGGGTTGGTCCAATAATCCCAAGCACCCCCGCCACCGTGCCATCCACGCCATAGCGCGCCATGACCACGCTGTATTCACGCATCTCGTCTGTGCTATGCTCACCGCCAATAATAACCTGAACGCCATCACTGGCCAACACCTGGGGAATGAGCGTACCGAGACCCCGACCGCTCTTGAGTATCTCCAGGGCGCGGCGCATACGTTCGACCGCTCGTCCGGTATTATCCTCCTTAATAAGAGCAGGAATAAACTCTGGTTGGCTGAACATCTCGATCAAGCCATCACTGTAGATCTGCTCTTGGATCTGCTCATTGTATTGATGGGCAGCGCGCACAATTAGTTCGACAACTTGCTGTTCCAGTTCATCAAAGAAGGGCGGATGCTGCTGGCGATTCTCGGTGATCAGCGCTTCGATGCGTTCAATGGTCGAATCAGCGCAGCGTTCGTTGATCTGCGCCGAACTCCGGCGCAGTTCTTCCGGGCTGCGCGCTGTTTCGAGCGTCAAGGTCTGCTGCTTGATGGTGCCATCCTGGAAGACTATTACGACTAGTACAATAGTGTCATGAATAGAAACCAGTTCCAGATGCTTGAAATGCAACTGCTCGGCGCGCGGCGGCGTCACCACCGAGGCATTTTGGGCGGTGCGCGCCAAAACAGCGCCAGCGAGTTGGAGCCACTGGTCGAGCTCGCCGCGCACCTGATAAAACTGGTGACGAATCATACGTTGCTCAGACGGCAAGAGCGTCGTGCGATCCATCAAATTCTCGACGAAGAAGCGATACCCTGCGTCGGTTGGCACCCGCCCAGCCGAGGTGTGTAAATGGGTCAGGTATCCCATCTCTTCGAGGGCTGCCATCTCATTACGCACCGTAGCAGGTGAAACAGTCAAACCATATTTTCGCACCAACGCCTCAGAAGGGACCGGCACAGCCGTCTCAATAAATTCCTGGACAACTAGCTTGAGGATTAGTTGGCGACGTTCGGTGAAGTCTGCCGCCATCACACTACCTCCATCTCTGCCTGTGACTCTGCGCTGCAGTCTTAGCACTCTTGGGCAGTGAGTGCTAATATTTGAGACTAAAGCAGTGGCGTGCCAAGAGCACGCCACTGCTCGTTATTGTACCATGAGTGCTGCACCTTGTACACAGGTCTTCAAGACAACAGTTATGCAGCTCGGCCTCAAGACGAGCCCGTTTCGGGCCGAGCCGCCGCCTCCAAAAGCTCGTAGATGCGGGGTACCATCGCTGCCGGATTGGTGTGCAATCCTTCGAGCAACAAGGCATTATCATAGAGTTGCTCGGCGCTGGCGGCAACGATGGGGTCTTCTGCATTTGCAGCCGCCCGCTGCGCCAGGCGCATCACTAATGGATGTGACCGATTCAGCTCGATGAAACGTGGCGTCGGGGTGGACTCGCGCCCCAGGAGTTGCTGAATGCGCTGCATCTCGCGTCCAGGCGTGGCATCGGACGAGACCAGACGGGCCGGGCTATCGCGCAGCACCTTCGAGGCTCGCACTTCGGTGACTCGGTCGCCCAACACCGCAGCAAAGCGCTCACGCAGGCGCTCGAAGTCTTCATCGCTGATATTGCTTTCGGCATCATCGGCTGTACCGGGCAATTCCAGGTTGGCATCGTCGATGTTTCGCAGCTTCATGCCTTCATAATCACGCAACCCGTTGAGCATAAAACTATCCATGATGTCGTTGAACAACAACACCTCGATGTTGCGCGCCGTCAGCGGATCGAGATGTGGGCTGCGCCGCGCTGCCTCAAGATCCGCCGCCAATAGATAGTAGATCTCCTGTTGTCCTTCAACGACCCGGCTTTTGTAATCGGCCAGAGTCGTCAACTCATCGCCCGATTGAGTTGTATGGAAACGCAGCAACTTGAGTAACTCGTCGCGGTGTTCATAGTCGGTGGCAATACCCTCTTTGATGAAAACGCCAAACTCCTTCCAAAATTCAGTATACTTTGCGGCATCTTTTTCGGCAAGATCCTGCAGTTCTTTGTGCATGCGACTCGTCAGCGTCTTACGGATGCGCTGCATAATAGGGCTGCTCTGCACCGTCTCACGCGAGACGTTGAGCGGAAGATCTTCGCTATCAATCACACCCTCGACAAAGCGAAAGTGGTTGGGCAGCAGATCCTTGCTCTCTTCTTGGATCAATATTTTGCGCGAGTAGAGTTTAATCTTACCCTCGATCCGCCGTTCGATTAAGCCCCGCTCTCGTTTTGTAGGAACAAAGAGGATGGTGTGCAGATCAACCGGCGCGTCAGTCGAGAGATGGAGATGCAGCAGCGGATCATCCAGGTCGAAGGTCAACTGCTTGTACAGCGCCGGGTACTGGTCAGCTTCGATCTCGCGCGAGGGGCGACGCCAGAGCGCTTGTTGTTGGTTGATACGCCGTTCGTCGGCGTAGATGGGAAAGGCCACAAAGTCAGAGTGACGCTTGATGACCTGTTCCAAGCGCCAGCTATCGGCAAACTCGGCAGCGTCTTCCTTGAGATGAATGACCAGGGTTGTACCACGCTCGGCGCGTTCACCTGCGGCGATGTCGAAGGTATCGCCACCGGTTGCTGTCCACTGCGCCGCCTCGGCATCTGGTTGGTAAGAGCGGGAAGTTACAGTAACCCGATCGGCGACCATAAACACGGAGTAGAAGCCAACCCCAAACTGGCCAATGATCTCACTGGCTGAGTGGGCGTTTTCCTGGGCCTGCTGCACAAATGCTCGCGTACTAGACTGAGCAATGGTGCCAAGATTCTCGATCATTTCCTCGCGGCTCATCCCAATCCCGCTGTCTTTGATCGTGATCGTTCGGGCATCCTTGTCGGCCTCGATCCAAATTGCCAACTCGGACTCCGGGTCGAGCACGTCGCGGTTGGTCAACATCTCGAATTGAATGCGATGCAGTGCATCAGAGGCGTTAGAAATAAGCTCGCGCAAGAAAATTTCGCGATCGGTGTAGAGTGAATGGGCCAGAATGTGCAGCAATTGCTGCACTTCAGCACGAAATGGGACGGCTGTCGGCGCTTGATCGGTCAGGGTTTCCTGCTCGGACGACATAAACTAATCTCCTCGATGTGTCGTTAGGTACATTATTTTCTATTGTACATCTGGCTCATGATAGCGGTGGAAGCATTAGAGCGCCACTAACATTGTGTTAACGTTGTATTAGTGAACCTGACCCGATTGTGCGTTGCCAGGCTTATGGCAGTATAGTAGAATAAGCGTGCCAAAGTGGACAGGAACTACCAATGGCTATGAGGCTATGATCAAACTGTTGCACCTCGCCGATCTGCACATCGGCGTCGAAAATTATGGCCGGATCGATCCAGCCACCGGCTTGCACACTCGCCTGCTCGACTACCTGGCGCGGTTCGATGAGGCGCTCGATGTTGGCCTGGCTGAGGGTGTAGACCTGGTGCTGATTGCGGGCGATATCTATAAGAATCGCACCCCCAACCCTACCCACCAGCGCGAGTTCGCCCGGCGGATCAATCGGCTGCGCGCTGCGGGTACGCCCGTCTTTATTCTCACCGGCAACCACGATATTTCCCCCTCGATCGGCCGCGCCCACTCGGTGGAGATTTTTCATGCTCTGGATGTCGAGGGCGTCACCGTCGCCGACCGCCCTAAGCTTCATCGGATCGAGACCCGCGCCGGTCCGGTGCAGATTATTGCCCTGCCCTGGGTGACACGCCAGAGTTTGATGACAAAAGAGGAGCTGCGCTTGGCTTCTTTCGGCGAGATCGAAGCCGAGTTGCGTCGCCGGCTCGACAACTTCGTCGAGACCTCCGCTGCCCAACTCGATCCAGTAGTTCCAGCAGTGTTGGCCTTTCACGGCACGATCGACGGCGCCCAAGTCGGGGCGGAGCGCAATATCACCCTGGGACAGGATCTGGTGCTGACCCGCGGCGCGGTTGCCCAGCCCCATATCGATTACATCGCCCTGGGTCATATTCATCGCCACCAATGCCTAGGCGAGCACCCGCCGATTGTCTATCCCGGCAGCATCGAGCGGATTGACTTTGGCGAGCGCGACGAGGATAAGGGCTGTGTGTTAGTCGAGTTAGAAAAGGAAGCAACTCGGTGGCGTTTCCACAAACTCGCCGCGCGACCCTTCATCAGTATTGCGGTCGATGTGCGTAACAGCAACGATCCGCAGGAGCGGGTCGCCAATGCCATCGCCAAGCACGAGTTGAGCGCAGCGGTAGTGCGGGTCGAGGTGAAAGCCACCCGCGAGCAAGCTGCCGCCCTTCGCGAGGAAACCATCCGCGCCCAGCTCGTCGAGGCCCATGCCTTTTACATCGCCGCCGTCGTCATCGAGGTCGAGCGCGAGGTGCGGGGGCGCTACGCCGCAGCTGAACGCGAGCTGATGGCGGGCTTGACCCCGCGCCGCGCCCTGGAGATCTATTTGCAGGCGAAGCAAACCGACCCCGAGCGCATGGCGGCGCTGCTTGCCGCCGCCGATGAGCTGATTGCTGAGACTGACAGCAACGGCTTGTAATGGACCTCCGATTGGAAGGAGGCGAAGAGGCGAGGAGTTGATGTCAGTGCGTCTTCGTTTCCTCGTCTCTTCACCTTCCTGTCTTCCCGTCTCCCTATCGGGCGCTTCGTGAGGCGCCCCTACGTCTCCCTCTCATCGCCTCATCACCTCATCATCTCTGCTGCCTTTATATCATCCTCCTATCATTTTCATGCTTGTAACTTTTGCGCCACAATTGTATCTACCTATATAGACAAGCTACGGTGCAAAAGGAATTTGCCGATGAGCGATAACCTGGTACGCCTGGGATTGGCGCAGAACTACTGCGCACCACGTGAAGACCTCTCGCTGGAAGATCTCTACCAACGTTACCGCACTCCAGTCTTCCAGTACCTTTACCGGCTGTGCGGCTCCGCCGAACAGGCCGAGGATCTAGCCCAAGAAACCTTTGTCAAAGCCTGTGTTGGCTTGCTCGCCTTTCGCGGCGATTGTTCGATCGCCACCTGGCTATTTCGGATTGCTCGCAATGTCTATCTGGGCAGCTTGCGCCGCTCCAGCCCGACGCGGATCGACACCGACGAACTGTTAGCGATCCCCGATCGGGACAGCTCCGGCGATCCGGTGCAGCGGTATGCGGCCAGGGAACAGCGCAGCCTGATCGACCTGGCTTTGGACCAGCTCCCCGAGAAGCAGCGCAGCATCCTACTCTTGCGCGACCAGGAAGGGCTCAGCTATGCCGAGATCGCCGATGTCTTGGATATCAGCCTGTCGGCGGTGAAGGTCAACCTGTTCCGGGCTCGCAACGCCTTTCGTGCTACTTACAATGCGTTAAACCAAGAATTCGAAGGAGAACGATAAATGACAACATCTCAGCAAACTACTGCGCATGAAGAACATTGGGACTGCGCCCTGATCCAGGACACATTGCCGCTCTTTCTCGATGACGAAGTGAGCCCGGACAGCCGCTCGCTGATTATCGAGCACCTGTCGAACTGCCCGCACTGCGCCGGTTTCCTGGCCGGCGCGCAGAGCACCCGCGGCCATCTGCGGCACAGACAGCCGCGAGCGCCGAGTCCACCCGTTGCGAGACAGCCTGCGCCGGCAAGTGTTCCTCTGGTCAGCAATCGGCTATCGTTTCAAGGACTGCTGGGCATGGTCTTGCTAACGATCGGGACGCTCTGGTTGGCTGCCGCCCTAACTGGGTTTGGGCGGAGTATGCTAGCGCCGCCTGTACCCATGGCGACAGCAACACCAATATTTACGCCAATTGAGTTGACGGTCATGCCAATAATAGCAACGCCCACACCTTATGCGGCACTGCCTACGCAAGGTGCGCCGCCGCCAGCACAAACGCCCACACCCACGCCAGTCGTCGGCCCTTAGGCTGCTCGCCTTGACTACTGCTATGAAAAGGAATGTGTACATGCCAAGCTTCGAGTCAACCACGATCCATCTGGGGCAGCAAACCCAAGACGCCTGCCCGCTGGTTCAGGATCTGCTGCCGCTTTTTGTCGAGGATGAAGTTAGTCCCAGCAGCCGCGAGGTAATCGCCGCGCACCTGAGCAACTGTGAATACTGTCGCGGCTACTTGGCCGGCGCCCGTAGCGTGCGAACACAGCTCCGCAACGAGACAAGCCAACGCGCCAATGTTATGGCGGCGAGCCAGCCAGAGCAACGGGTGGTTCATAACGGACAGACGCTCGCCGCTGGTATTATCGTGCTGATCTTGTACTCGTGTGTAGTCTTTAGTGGCATGTTCGCACTAGAATTCTATAGCGTTGGGGTATTCACATGGAGCCTAGTAGTAAACCTAGCAGTTGTAGGGCTTTTTATTACTTTAGCTCGTAAGCTTGGACCACTCTCCCTATTACGCATGGTTGCATTGATTACGGGTTGCTTATTGGGAAGCATAGGGTTGTATATCCAATCTCGATGGCCTTATGAGGCCGCTTTACTCGGTTTACTTGCGGTCATAGCAGGCCTGGTTCAGGTTTGGGTAGCAGTTGTCCCCAGAGGAAGCACAGCGGCGCTCCCCTTTCTTCCCCAGGCAAAAGGTCGACAACAACTCAAGACACCTGTTCTGTTCGCCGGGATTGCCATATTACTACTGAGTTTTGTTGCATTCTTTGGCATCGGAGCTTTGATGTACGGTCTTGAAAGCTATAATCTTATGCTTTTTAACGCAGGGTTGGTGATTGCAGTCGGTGTAGTAATGCTCTTCGTTGGACTGGCCCGTCAGTTTGGACCGCTTACCCCAACGCGGACTCTATTGCTGCTGATCGGTAGCGCTCTCGGTGTATTTGGTGTAAACTTGATTACATCGCCCTGGAGTCAAATAGAAGGACTGCTCATTGGCCTGATCGGTTTTGCGAGTATCTTGGTGGCGGTTGTCCATCGCCCCCAGGTTGCGGCGGAAGGTTCTCATTCTACCGATAAGTAGATAGCTCGTGGGGCGTGACAAACGACGAATCTATTGTGGAGACTCTTTCTCGTCGCTCCGCACCAAACACCAGCGCCCCGGCAACAAGCCAGGGCGCTGGTGCGCTACGAACTGAAGAGCATGTCTTGGCGTCAGTCGCGGTTAACGCTTCTTTTTTGACCTTTCGGACAAGAAAGTCATCCGCCGGTCACGCCAGGCCATGTTCGCGCCGATACCGGCCAGCGTCAGTCCGATAAAGCCGGCCATCGTCAACGTGTACATCACCGGGATGCCCTGAGTCGGGGTGCGCCAGGCCGGTGTAGCGACAGCGGCGATTTGCCCCACGCTGATATAGATCGTCATCGCTAGGCCAAGCTTCATCAGAAACAGGGCGACTGGGCGCTCTCCCTGATCGCTGCTGCGCCAGGCTAGAATTGTGGAGATAATGGTATAAACCAGCGTAATACCGGTCAGGCCAAAGAGGAGCACCATCTTGCTCGGGTTCTGTTCAGCGCCATTTACGCCGACCATAAACAGGATCCACCAGAACTGGAGCGCCAAATAAGCAACGCCAAAACCAGTAAAAAGCGCTATTTCCAGCCGTTTGACGCCAAAAATTTTTTTCATAGAAGCACTCCTAATTCTCCGGCGTTGGCGTCGGTTCAGGCAGCGGCTGGCCATCCGGCCCAAGCGCCGGCAACGTTGCATTGCCATCCTGATCGAACTGGCTCATA
>JAKSDJ010000326.1 GCA_022360155.1 Chloroflexales bacterium
CAGCCGTATCACGCGCCAGCGCGCCAGAGCGTGGCCGAACGGGGAGCCTCCTGGGCCCAGATGGACCCGGCGGTGGCCGCCGCGTTGCAGGCGACGTTAGCACAGTCCCTGCCGCCGCCGCCAGCGGGCTCAGACCCGCTGATCGGCCTGGTGGAACAGCAGGTGACCGCCGCGCTCCAGCAGACCCTGGCGGGCGAGCAATCCGCCGCCGCTGCGTTGAATGCCGCTCAGGCGGCGATTATGACCGCCGTCCAGACGACGACCCCGGCTCCCACCCCTCTCAAGGGTAGGTTTTTTACCATGACGCTTTTTTGTTGTAAAGACTTTTGGAGCACATCCGACGATCCTGGTATGATGGGTTTGTAGCTCACAACAAACCACGTAGGAGGATCATCAATGATGTGCTCACCGGGATTATCGTCATGGATGGAGGAGGTGTCAAGCCCCATGCCGCACCGCTCCAAACCCCAAGCCGCTGGGTTGGCCCGCTCCAGCTTTGGCATGGTCATCGCCCAAAGCTGTGGGAGAACCAGCATCTGTGCCCTGCTTGCGCGGCTGACCGGATCGACCGAAGGCAATCTGCGGCAACGGCTGCGCGAATGGACCGACGCTGCACCAGACCAAGTGGGTGCGCGACGCCAAGCGCTGGATGTGCGGACCTGTTTTGCGCCGCTGCTGGGCTGGGTCTTGGCCTGGTGGGATGCCGCGGCGCGGCGCGTGGCGCGCGTGCTGGATGCCGCGACCGTGTCCCAGCGCTTCACCATCTGGTGGGTCGCGGTCGTCTCTCGGAAGTGCGCTCGTCCCATCGCCTGGGTCATTGTCCCAGCCACGGGCAAAGGGAAATGGCAATCGCACTGGGAAGGCTTGCTGCCGCTGCTTGACGCCGTCATCCCGACCGACTGGATCGTCATCGGGTTGGCCGACCGGGGATTGGATGCGAAATGGCTCTATCAAGCGATGGTAAACCAGGGCTGGCATCCTTTTTTGCGCATCACTGTGGGCGGCAACTCTCGTCCACGCGGGAAGGCCCGCTTCCGTCCGCTCAAGTGCGTGGTGACCCAAGGGGGTGCTCCTTGGGCAGGGGCGGGCACCTGTTGTTCCAGCCCGGAGGCCCAATTGGCGTGTACCTGGTTGGCACGCTGGGATGACGGGCATACGGATGCCTGGGTGATCGTGACCGATCGGGCAGCGGCACACGCGGATGTGGTCTGGTATGGCTTGCGTCCGGGGATTGCATGTGGCTTGAAGGACACCAAACGCGGTGGGTGGCATTGGGAACAGACCAAAATGACTGACCCTGCCCGCGCCGCACGCCGCTGGCTGGCCATCGCTGCGGCGACGCGGTGGGTGGTGAGCGTTGGTGGACACGCAGCAGGCAGGGGCTCGGCCGCCATGCTGGACGATCTGCCTCCTTCCGCGCTGCTCCAGCAGCGGACCACGCAACGCAGCCGACCACGCCTGGTGCGTTGCTTTCGTCGGGGGATCCGCGTGATCCTCACCACCTTGATTCGCGGCAGGGCGTTGCCGAGAGGTCAGTTGATCCCTGAGCCCTGGCCGAAAAGTCTTGACAATCATGACATCTTGCCAGTCCGTTCAAAAGCGCATCAGAAAGCGGCATAATAAAAAACCTACCCTTGAAAGGGTCGGTAGACCGGTGACGTATCTCCTTGCATCCGCCCGAACGCACCCAATCCCTGCTAATCACCTGCAAAGGGCTGCTGGCCTACCACGACAACAACCATCTCCCGCTGGTCTGGCAGTTCTACCGCAGTCAGCGCAGCACGCTCTATCGGCTGGCCCGCACCCTGACCTTCCACGCCACCAGTGCCGATCAGACTCTGCTCGACGCGGTGACATTCCTCCTTGACCAGCAGGAGCATACCGCAGCGCAGTTCACCATCTGCCGCATCCGAAGCATGGCACGCTGGCGCTCGCCGCACACAAACGGGATGGTCTGTCGTCCGTCCAAGGTCCAGATCGAAATGGACGAATCGGGCAGTGCGAACGAGAGGATGCGATCATCGTAGGCAATTGCCGCCAAAGGCAGAAACGTGCGCTGGGTCTGCTTATCCAGCTTGTAGGCATCGCCCACTTTGGCAAACGCCCGTACCGTCATCTGTGCCGACAAGCCAAACGTCTCACGTATATCCTGATAGCACAACTTCTGCAGCGCGAACGTGCCGAACGTGCGCGTGCTCCATGCCACGCCGCAAATGTAGTTGCAGGCGGCATTGGCGGCTTCAAGCGTCTGCTTGAGCAACACGGCCTGTTCAGGCGACGGCTGCAACTTCAGTTGGGCAATCAGTTTCATATATTGAATTATAGAATAAATGAGCGCATCATGCGATCCGAACGCAGCGCGGCATTCCGCCGCCCCCTGAAGGGGGCGGCGGAATGCCGCTTGTTTTGTGAATCACAGATACGTATCCATGGTCCATGGGCAGTACGGGTACTAGTCGTGGTGGGCTGGGGGGAAGGCGTTGCCTGATCGCCCTGGATGGCGCCTATTTCCGTGCGGAGCGCTTCAAGCACCGCCTCGGTAAAGGGATTGTCTCCTGCGGCGAGGGTGCTGATCCAGGCTTCGTAGCGGACGACCGTTGCCCGAACCCCTGCATCATCGCTGGGCAGCGCGTGCGCCCATGCTACGAATGCACGGAGGTCGGCGAGTGCGCCAGCACGGTCACCATGCAGCGCCCGGTTCAGTCCACGGGCATCTTGATAGAATGCCCTCTCGGGCGCCGGCGCCAGGTCGATGGCCTGGTCGCAGGCGGCGCTCACCGCGTCAGCGGCCCCCGCCAAGCTGCCCCACCAGCAGACCGTATGCCACCCAACGGGATCGTCGGGTTGCAGCGCCGTGTAATGGGTGAAGTCGTCCAGAGCCTGGGGGTATTGCTCGATCAGCAGGTAGGTCTGCCCCCGGCGGCTGTAGGCGGGGGCAAAGTTGGGGTCAAGGGCGATTGCCTGGTCATAATCAGCGATTGCGCGCTGATACTCGCCCAGGCGCTGGTGCGTCAAGCCTCGGTTGTGGTAGGCGAGGGCCAGGTCAGGGGCGAGGGCGAGCGCTTGATTGTGGTCGGCCATTGCAAGCGTATGCTTTCCTACGATTTGATAGGCCAGGCCCCGGTGGCTGTAGGCGGGGGCGAAGGCAGGGTCAAGGGCAATTGCCTGGTCGTAGTCGGCGAACGCCTGGTCGTGCTGCTGCAGGGCGGCGTAGCTCCGGCCCCGGTTGTGGTAGGCGGGGTGAAAGGCGGGGTCAAGAGCGATTGCCTGATCGTAGTCGGCGAGCGCCTGGTCGTGCTGGTCCTGCTTCGCATACATCAACCCGCGGTTGGTGTATGCGGCAGCGGCGGGGGCCAGGGCGATTGCCTGGTCGTAATCAGCGAGCGCCTGGTCATACTGCTGCAGGGTGGTATAGGCCTGCCCCCGGCTGAGGTAGGCGCGGGCAAGGTTGGGGTCAAGGGTGATTGCCTGGTCATAGTCAGCGAGCGCCTGGTCATACTGCTGCAGGGTGGCGTGAGCCAGGCCGCGGTTGGCGTAGGCAGCGGCATTGTTGGGGTCAAGGGTGATTGCCTGGTCGTAGTCGCGCGTGGCGGCCAGGTACTGCGCGGTGCGCCAGTGGGCCAGCCCGCGTTCAAAGTAGGCCTCGTCCGGGCGCACCGTTGTGTTCTCGGCAGGAATAGCTGCAATCGCGCTGCTCAGGTAGGTGATGGCCGTCTCCCAGTGGGCGTTGGCGTTCATGTCGGCGCCCAGCGTAAACAGCACCAGGTAGCTGCTCAGGGCCGGCAGGTCGCTCATGAGGCTCAACGTGATGTTTTCCTGGTCGGCGGCGAGCAGGCTTTGACCTTCTTCATCGGTGTATTGGGCATTGACCGGCTGAATGCGCTCGACATAGGGCGTGATCCCGACGGCGTCATACGCCCCCCACAGGACTAGCGTTGCGTGATACAACTCGCCGGTTTGTCGCACGGTGTTGCTGTCCAACACGTCAGGGAGCCGTTCGACGCGGATGGCCAACCCGTCGCGCGTGATCCGGTCGCGGAGGGCGCGGTAGATGTACTGGTCGGGGTCAACCATCTGGGTGCGCCCGCTAGTGTCGGCAAAATCCGCCACAATAATCAGCGACTCGTCGTCGCTTGCCGGGGCGAAGGCGGGAGGGGTTGGGGCCGGAGCGGCGGTGGGCAGGAGATCTAAGCCGATCTGGGTAAAGCGCGGTCCGCCCACCGCGATGATCAGCCCGATGGCCAGCGCCAGCGCCGCGCCCAGACTGAGCCCGACGGTCAGTACCTTGGCGCCCACCACCACATCGCCGCGCGGCTGGAGGGTGATGATGTGGCCGCCGGCGACATCGCGAATCGTGACGTCCCCGACCTGGTTCCCGGCCCCGAAGGAGAAGAAGGCGGCATCAGTCGGCAGCTGCTGGCCGGCCAGGGCATGGAGCAGGGGAGTGAGCGTCGGGTCACGTAACTGCGCCTGCGCGGCTGCTGGAGACAGCGCGCCGGTGGCGACGTCGGCCAGCAGCTGCGCGAGGCGGGGCAAGTGGGGATGCAAGGCCGCTGGAACTGCAGCGCGCAGGATGGTTTCGATAGTCTGGGGTGTTGACATACGTCCTCCTTCTGCGGCGCGCCCCGGCGGTCGCGGGGGTACAGTTACATGACGGATAGCAGCGTGATGGCACGGGGCGCAGCGCGCAGTCGCTCCCGGGTACTCGTTGTAGTATAGCAGGATTGACCCGCGAGTGTGGGGAGGCGGTTGGGTTCGCACCGTATACCCCGCCCGCTGCGCTGTGTCGGCTGAGAGCGCTGGCTTGCGTCTGGTGCGCGCAGCGGGGTGCGGAACGGGTGTGTTTTGAGCGAACGTCGACAGCTGGATTGTCGCGCAGCGCGGGCGGGCAGTGATGTCAATGCCAAGATAAAAGTGGCTCTTCCGCACTTTTGGTGATACGGCTCTCCCGCCTGGTCAAGCAGCCAGGACGCGTTGCTTCAGCAGATTGAGCTTCGCTCGGCCACACATCTGCCGTTTGAGCATTCTCAGGCGATTGATGCGCCCCTCGGCGGGGCCCTTACTGTGACACCGTCACGCCCGCTGTGACCGCTGCGTAATCACGTCGTAGGCCGTTGGCGACGCTGATAAGCGGCGCGATCCCGCTCCGCCCGACGCGTTCGAGCCACGCATCGCGTTGCCCAGGCTGTCGTTCCCGAACCATGGTCGCAAAGTCCTGGGCCAACGTGATTGCGGTGGCCAGTTCGGCATGGGCCTGCCGGAGTTGATCGACTTGGGTCTGCGCATCCGTCGTCCGGGTGTTAGCCGGGCGCAGCACCAGCCCGGTCAACGGGCGGGAACTGGGAACCCGTCGGGCGGGAGCCGTACGGGTCACGTCGCTCTCGGCACTCCGTTTGTGCGGCGGCAGCCCGGCCGCTTTGCGTAGCTGCGTGATGTACGTGCAAAGTGTGGTGCGGCCGCCCTGATAGCCGCGAGCGTCCAACGCGCGCACGATGACCGCATCGGTGTGACACCCCGCGTTCCAGCGTGCGAGCATAGAGGGTTGAAAGGGGGCCAAGCGCCTATGTCCGCACCGTGTCGCGATCAAGGTCGAGGTGCGCTGCCATGGCACTCATGGTCCAGCCCGGCTCCTGCAAGCGGCAGGCTGCCGCATAGCGCGCATAGCGCTGCGCACGCCCTCTGTGCTAATGTCAGTAACCCACCGCTCAAGCAGGTGGGCTTGTGTGGCGAGCGAACGCCAATCGCGAACCCGCAACGCAAGTACTG
>JAKSDJ010000066.1 GCA_022360155.1 Chloroflexales bacterium
TGCCACAGGGCAGTTAGGAGATGCGGCAATTATAACGCAACAGGCTGCCGGAGCAATCGGTCAGCGGGAGCCAGTATATATACTCGCGGGGAATCAACAAAGCCCCAACGACTGCCTGTTTGGGCAGTTGTTGGGAGCTTTGTTGGCTTATACCGGTTATGAGTTCAAGCAACTTGTTTCAGGTGGGTCGGCTGGTCGCCAATCACAAGCTGAAAACGCTCGAGTAATGCCAACGTTTCGCCTGCCAGCATCCGCTCGATGTTCAGGCAGGGCAGGCCGGTCGCCTCCTCGGCCTCGCGCGTAGCCAGCGGGCTCATAGTAAGGAGGCCTGCTAGCGCACGGAGGGGCAGGCCATACTCGTAGAGGTAGCGAGCCCCGCATTCCGCCGCCAGGCTATCAGTGGCGGCAAAGAACACGTGATCGACGGTTTCGCGGAAGAGGGGATTTTCCAGCAACATGCGCGTTTCCCGCTGGAAGATGCCATCGGCAATCTCGACAACAATGTAGTCGGGGTTGTTTGCGCGCAGTTGAGATATCAGATTCTGGTAGACGGTCATCAGCTCATCCAGGCTCAACATATAGGTCGAAGGATAACCGGCGTCGATGAAGTCGAGCACCTGTTGCGCCCCGCAGCTAGCAAAAAAGCGTCCATCCTTCCCTGCAGCGGTGCCAGTCACTTTGGTCGCAGCCACGCGGAAACCGGCCTGGCTCAAGGCCCGCACCAGCGTACCGACCGTTGTGGTCTTGCCCGAATTCATCGAGGCCCCAACTACAAGAATAACCTCGCCATGACCCGCATCGAGTCGCAGCGGCATCCCGAAGGCTCGCAGATTGATCGCTTGCCCATCCTGATCACATACTGCGCCTAGCAGCCGTAGCCGGGTGGGCGTTCCCATCTTTGCGTGACAGGAAACCACCTCGCCGCACACGCCGCCAACCGAGAGCATATCACATTCGATCACCGGCTGTGTAGGGACATACCCCTCATATTGGTCGGTGGCATAGCGATTGCCAAATGTGACAACCACTCGATCCCCCGGAAAGATATGGTTCGATACGCCGTCGCGGGTTTCGATGGTACTATGCTTGCCGATACTCATAACTTCGGCAACGACGATATCTCCGACTTGCGGGGCATAGGTTAGTGGTTTAATGCTAACCATCATCTCCAATGGAACTACATGAGTGGTAAAGCTGTGCTTGAGTTGGGCGTGATTCAGATACTCCACGGGGAATGTTCCTTTCTTAACGTTGCTATAATCGCAGTCTATCTGCTTTATCGTACCGCCTTCCGGCGTTTCCACTCCGCTGTTTCTAACTTGTCTCTGTCGAACAGAGCATGTAAGCTGGCTAAAAATACCATATTCATGCAAGAAAGAATCTGAAAAGTATATTTTGATCTGTCCTTGCATGGGTAATTAATATATTTGCCTGTTGTTCTGTTGCCTTGAAGCGATTGTTGGAGCGCTGTAAACCTTTGCTTGAGGGTCCGATAACGTAATTTTGCATGCTTGTTCTGCTATTACTTTCTTGTTGCGATCAGATTGGAGGAAAAGATATCTTTTTTGAGGTTGTACATATATAATAAATGAATAATGCACTCATAATATATGCTTAACACGGGCTTAATATTTACTAGTGCAATATTTTTTGCAGGTGTGCAAGAGTTATGGACACTGCACAAATGGCGTGTTCCTCTGGCAGCCTGTGTCGAAGCGTGTCTTTATGGGCCATTGGAATGGATAATAGAGAGAATCGCGCAAGACAGCTATATGCTTGGCCAATTGTAAAATACAAGAATCGTAAGGAATTTCAGGGGAAAATCAAGTTAAAGAGCGGCAGTAATGTGTGGGATAACAATCAGAGGGGCGAAGCTCAAACGCGGTTTCCCTTCCTGATGCGCTGTGGTCTTGCTACATCAGAAAGAAGGGCGGAGTGAGGTTGTTGGCCCTGTCCGACTGTGCGGGAGCAGGGCCAACCGAATCGATCAGGCGGTAATCGTTGCACTCCTGCTCTAGCTGGCATGTACCAGGCGATACACCGTGCCGCTCCCTAGATCAGTTAGGTATAACTCTCCCGCGTCGTCCTCGCCAAATGAGCTGACCTGTGCGTTGGTACGCAGCAAGAGCTCGCTCTGCCACGCGCCGTTTGTATGTTGCAGGCCCCAGAGGTAGCCGCTACAATAGTCGGCGTAGAAATAGAGCCCGGCCATCTGCGGAAAAACGTTGCCCCGGTAGACGTATCCGCCAGTGATTGAACAGCCGCCCTCTCGATGCGAATAGGCTGCTATCGGCAATTCTAAGCCGCTGCGGTCGCAAGCGTTATCACTGGGATAACATTCATTCCCTTCCATGATATTCCAGCCGTAATTCTCACCTCCCTGGCTCCCAGCGGGCTGAAAGTGAACTTCTTCGTAGACGTTCTGGCCAACATCGGCAATGTAGAGATCGCCGGTAGCGCGGTCGAAGGAGAAGCGCCAGGGGTTGCGCAGCCCATAGGCCCAGATTTCCGGGCGCGCTTCGGCCTGACCAACGAAGGGATTGTCCGCCGGCGCCGAGTAAGGCGCGACTTGCGAAACATCAATCCGTAGCAGTTTGCCCAGCAACACAGCACGATTCTGGGCGTTGTTCCATGGATCGCCCGCCCGTCCCCCATCGCCCATTCCAACGTAGAAATAGCCGTCGGGGCCGAATTTGAGCAAACCGCCGTTGTGATTTGAGGCTGGCTGGTTGATGGTCAGGATGATCTGTGCGCTGGAAAGATCGGCGCTGTCGGGGTTATCCGAAACCTGGTAGCGCGCGATGATCGTGTTGCCGTCGCGATTCGTGTAGTTGACAAAGAACTGGCCGTTGCGCTGATAGTCGGGGTGGAACGCGACGCTCAACAATCCCTGCTCGTTCCCGCGCGAACCGACAAGGTCGCGGATATCGAGGAAAGGCTGGGCCAGGCGCTGCCCATTCTGTACGATCTGGATCACACCCTGCTGTTCGACTACAAAGAGACGCTCGCTGTTGTCGCCGGCGCTCGTGATATAGAGTGGCCGCTCGAAGCCGTTGGCGATTGGTTCCAATTCGAGGCGTAGGTCGGCAAGAGCGCTCTGTCCAGCCGTACCACCCGTGTAAGGCGCTGCACTGGCCGGAGGCATATTGCTGGTGCTTGCTGGCGGTGCAGTGTTGGCGTCTACCGGCGTGTTGATCGCGGGTATGGGCGGTTGGGCATCGTTCGTCGCGCAGCTTGATAAGACCAGCGCGAGGCCAAGGGGAACCAAGAGAAAGAATGATCGCATGTGTTCCTCATTTGTATACAAGGCAAAAACTGTCTGTAATGCGGTTAGGTTGTGGTTCGGGACGCTGCAAGTTTCCCCTCACCCACGTTAGAACGTGATCGGCCATGTTCATGCAGTAGTGTGCAGCACAACTGCATGGAAATCGAACCGGCGAACGTTCTAATAGCCCCCACTATTTGAGCATACCACAATTTCTCATACTAAAGCCACCCAAGCGCCAGGACACGATTGTCGCTACCTGCGAGCAATCAGTTGGGTACAGATCAAACCTGGCTCTTCAGTAGAACCTTTATCAATGGCCTGCTCCAGGTACGCTGATTTAACTTGGCAAAAACGGGTGGAGTGCTGTTTTCGTATCGCGAATTCCTAACTGTGTGAATGCGTCAAGGCTTTACGTTTTATTTACGGATAGCAGATCCGGTTCAGGTATGTTGACTAATCGCACAGGGCTTGCTCAGCGGCGGGCGCGCATGGAGCTGAACGCAGCCGCCTAGCGCCGCGCTCTCAGCTGTCGATTCACACATACCGCAGATTACCCATATCGCTGGTAATGCGGCGACAGCAACGTCGATGGCACTTCATTTTCCACTGCTGATACGCTGTTATCTTGCAGCATCGCTAAAGCGCTGGGCTTCTGTGCTTCTTGGCGGCGCACTTGTTTCACGGTGTTCGCATCAGGGCGCACGTTGGCGTGATAGCGCATTATTCGACACCGCTGCTCGTCAAGAATTTCCCTATTCAAAAACATCATTTCCTATTCTGCTTGGCGCTGCAACCCGCATGGCTGCTATCGCGCGGGCTGGCGTTGTCGTCGCCCGCCGTGGCGCAACTGCACCTGACCGCGCCTGGCGCAAGCGGATCGTCATAGAGAGGAATCGCATTGAATATGTTGAAAATTGCTGGCGCTATGAAGAAGAGCAACGTTGCTCGCTTCGTAGCCCGAATGCATATACTCCGGCATCGTGGCGGCATCCCGCTAAGCCTCAGTGTGGCAATCGCTTCCGCCAGCAGCATCGGCTTCTGGGCGTTCGCTGCGCGCATCTACCCGTCGGAGACGCTTGGTTTGCAGAGCGCGATTATCTCCGCAATGTTTTTGGTTGCCGGTATCGCTCAACTCAGCTTAACTAATGTGATGACCCGCTTTGTTCCCAGTGCAGGCGCCTCGACCCGGCGTTTAGTTGGCGGCGCCTATGTGCTAAGCCTGATTATCACACCGCTCGTGGCTCTACTCTTTCTCGCCGGTTTGTCTTTTTGGACGCCCGCGCTGGGCATACTGCGCGCCAACCTCGCCATGATGTTCTGGTTTGTGCTTGCCACGCCGATGTGGTGCCTTTTTACCCTCCAGGATAGTGTTCTGATTGGATTGCAGCATCCCGCGTGGCTCCCGCTGAAGAATACCGTTTTTGCGCTAACTAAAATCGTGCTGTTTATGCTATTGGCTTTGCCCCTCGCGCCGATGGGAATCTTCGCCGCGTGGACGATAGCGGGATCGGTGATGGTGCTTGGCTGCGCCTATCTGTTTTTCCTCCGCCTGATCCCGCGACACAGCGTAGCATCAACAGCGTGCGCCGAACCGCTGAATCTGCGGCGAATGGCGCGCTATGCCGCTAGCGCCTATGCCGGTTCGCTGCTTTTGCTTATGATCACGACGGTACTACCCTTGATGGTGACGCATCGTTTAGGCTTCAGCGCCAACGCGTATTTTACCCTGTGCTGGTTGATCATCGCGTCGTTGCAGATGGCATCGGGAACAATCGCACTCCCGTTGCGCGTTGAGGCGGCTTATGATCGCGCGCAGCTAAAAACATACACTCAGCGAGCTTTAGTGCGTTCTCTGCGTCTGGCGTTGCCGTTGACGCTGGTCATGTTGATCGGCGCACCCTATGTATTGGCGATCTTCGGCGCCGAATATGTGCTGGAGGCTACGCTGCTGCTGCGTTTGCTGGCGATAGGCATGCTGCCCAACGTGATTATCACGCTTTATCTTGGGGTGGCACGGGTGCAGGATCGTATGGGGGCGCTTGCGCGTGTCATGGGCGGGCTGTGTACGATGATGCTGAGCTTGAATATTCTGTTGATGCCGCCCTATGGGATTATAGGAATTGGGATCGCTTGGGTGATTAGCCAAACCGTTATGGCGATCTTGATTAGCATCTTCTTCTTGTGGCCGCTTTGGCGTCGATAACCCAGAGCGTTCGTTCTAACCTCATGTAAAGCAGTTCTGCCCAATTGCCGGGACAACATAAAGAGGTAGTGATGGACCCCATCACTACCTCTGAAGAATCAGCCGGTATAACCCAAGCCCGGATCTTTAGTTGCGCTTAGAAGAGCGATGTCCGTGTTTTCAGTTTTTCGTCGATCGTCTCCTGGATTACGCAGCGCACCTGCTCCGAGAGCATGAAGACGATCAGGGGATCGTCGGCAGCATCGGGGCCAAACTCCGCCGTCGAGATGGGCGGGCAAATAGTGATACTCCAACGGGTTGGCAAGGGAATGGCCCCCAGTACGCCCAACCAAGGGAAGAGCGGTGTGATTGGGAAGTAGGGCACCCCGAGGAGCTTGGCAAACGGCTCGGCGTTGGCAATCATCGGATAAATCTCTTCGGCGCCAACCACCGCCACCGGTATGAGCGGCGCACCAGTCTGTAATGCCGCTTGTACATAACCGCCGCGGCCAAACCGCGCGAGCCGGTAGCGATCCTTGTAGAGCTTGCCCGTTCCTTTTTCACCTTCGGGGAAGACACAGACCAGTTCATCTTTTTCCAGCAGACGCACCGCGTTCTCAGGCAGTCCTGGCGCCTGGCCTATCGTGGTCAGGATAGATGAAGTAACTGGTAGCGCGCTCATCCAACTCTGGAACAAATTGCGCACCAACCGCTCGGAGGAATGCTCTTCCAAGACGGCAGTCGTGATCATCACACTGTCCCACGGTAACACGCCGCTGTGGTTGGCAACCAGCAACGCGCGGCTCGAGTCGGGGATGTAATCCAGACCTTCGGTATTAACCCGCCACCATGTTCGATACATAAACGTCAGGAATGGGTGTGCAACTTCGATCAACTCACGGTCCATTCCATAAGGATCGACCTCGTATTCGCCGCGCAACCGCCGTTGAATGAAGGCGATCTGCTCGTTGATCTGGTAGCTGACCACCATCCAGATCCCCTTCCAAAAATCAGGGTCAAGGTAATCTTTGACATTGATGCCCTGCAACATCTCCAGGGCGGTCCGCACTTGGGGCGGCGCCATACGTTCCAGATTTTCGGCAATCAGTCGGAAAATTCCCGCAACAAGATCGCTTGTGACTGCGGCCTGCGCCTCTCCATTGCTTCGGATATGGTTGCGAATTTCGACTTCGAGTTCATAGGCTGCATCTGCCGGGCTGCCCCCGGGTGCGGGCCAAGTCGATACCGAACTGGGCGCTGTCTTATCCGTCGTTGCTACGACCCCTGTGCTTGCTTCCTGCGCCGCCGCAGAAGGCGGAAGCGTTTTGTCTTCGGCATGTTGATCGGCAGGTGAAGCAGTAGTGATGGGCACATCCCAAGACATAGGCTGAGACGGGGTGACGGCGGGCGGCGGGGAGGTGTCAGGTTGCGCTGCGCCATTTTCCGATAGTTGTGTATGGACGCGACAAAACGCCTGGCCAGGTAATATTCGGTTACGACAAGGTTGGCCCTTGCGTGTCGTTGCAGCACAGTATGGCAATTTTTCTGTTACGCCTACGGCGCTGCCATTGACCTGCTCGTTTCCATTTGACATAGTATTCACAGCTCGCTCCTTTTTGCCAGGAACGCGCGCAGTGCCACTTCCGACTGAGCGCGCTCGTTGTAGGTCTGACGGACAGCCCCCAACTCGCGCAGGGACTCTACTATAGAACAGAAACGGCCAATGTTTGCTTACATGCCGTCAGTCAGCAATGGCCGGTTTTGGGTCTCAAGGCTGTCGCGTAGCCAGTTTTCCAGCCCCTCTTTGTCCATATCCGAGTGGGTGACTGCACGGATCAGCCATGCAAGCTCGCTACTGCCGACATCATAGCGCAGGGTCGTTCCGTTGATCTCTAGGAAGCGCAACAACGCCATCAGGGCTGTGATTTCGTTGCCGCCAACGAACGGGCGATTTTTGATCAGGAGGTAGGTGATAATAGCCGCTTTGCTACAGAGGTCAGGATAAAGCTCTGTCCCGAACATTTCCTGCCGCGGTGCATTCAAGACCGCCTGGAGCCGGTCCTGGCTGGCGATTCCGAGCAAGCCGCCGTAGCGTAGCACGGCGTAGGTATGGAGATCGAGCAGGTCTTCCTTGGTCAGGTAATTCATAGTTATACACAATGAGCAATTCAGAGACGTACGACCCTTATTCCATATTCTCCTGAACTGCTTATAGACCAGCGATTTGACGAAACGCTTTGTCGTATTTATCGCCAACACCCTGAGCCCATGCCCGCAGGTGCGGGCTCATTGGCCGCCGGAGCAGCACTTCGCTTTCGGTAAAGATCAGCTCGATGACTTCTTCTTCATCCAGGTTTACGGCTCGTAGCCAACCACGCACAACATCCGGCAAATTTTCGCGCTCAATGGTAAAAGATCGTGGCATCACAACTACTCCTTCGCGCGAAGATGCGGGAAAAGAACAACCTCACGGATATTCGACTGATCGGTGAGCAGCATCACCAGGCGGTCAATGCCAATACCCAACCCGCCTGTTGGCGGCATTCCATACATCAGCGCGTTGATATAATCTTTGTCCATTTGGTGCGCTTCTGCATCGCCGGAAGCATATGCTCGGCCCTGTTCAAGAAAGCGCTGTTCTTGATCTAATGGATCGTTGAGCTCAGTGAAGGCATTGCCAATTTCCATACCAGCGACGAATGGTTCAAACCGTTCGGTAAGACCGACCGCGCCCGGCTTTCGCTTTGCCAGCGGCGATAGTTCTACTGGGTAGTCTACCATAAACGTAGGCTGAATCAACGTCGGCTGCACATATGTCGAGAATAATTCGTCTACTTGTTGACCCCAAGTAGCTTTGCGCTCGACATTGAGACCGGCGGCGCGAATCTCGCCCCAAAGCGCTTCAAGGTCGCTTGTGCGGGTGATCTCAATGCCGGTGCGTTCGCTAATCGCCTCGATCAGCGGCACACGCGGCCAATCGGGTCCGAAATCAAGATTGTGACCCTGGTAGGTTACCACGGTACTGCCCGTTACTTCCTGGACAATGATCCGCAGCATTTGCTCGACGAGGCGCATAATGTCGTCATAGTCGGCATAGGCCTGGTAACACTCCATCATGGTAAACTCGGGGTTATGGCTGCGGTCTATACCCTCGTTGCGGAAGTTCTTGCCGATCTCATAGACGCCGCTGAAACCGCCAACGATCAACCGCTTGAGGTAGAGTTCGGTGGCGATACGCAGGTAGAGATCCTGCCGCAATTGGTTGTGATGGGTCGTAAATGGGCGCGCCGCTGCGCCGCCATAAATGGGCTGCAAGATCGGCGTTTCGACTTCGACAAACCCGCGATCATCCAGAAACCGTCGCATCACGCGGATCACCTGCGCGCGGAGGCGGAACAGATCGCGTCGGTCTTCGTTGACGATCAGGTCAAGGTAGCGCTGACGTGTTCGTTCTTCGACATCTTTGAAGCCTTCCCACTTCTCGGGCGGCGGGTTGAGCGCCTTGGCCAGCACCGAGAGATCATGCACGAAGAGCGATTTTTCGCCTTTCTGGGTGAGACGCAGGCTGCCCGTAGCTTCGATGATGTCGAAGGTATCGAGATCGTCACGAAAGCGGTTGAACGATTCGTCGCCAACGTCGTTGCGGCTGATCCAAAGTTGGATACGCCCGCTGCCGTCGTCGATATGGGCAAAGGCGATCTTGCCCATGACGCGGCGCGCTCCGACAATCCGCCCGGCAAGGGTGAGTGTTGTATCGGAGTTATTAAGGTTCGCGAATTGTTCAAGCACCGTAGCAATCGTATGCGTGCGATGGCTGCGGGGAGGAAATGGATCAATATTAGCTGCGCGCAGGCGTTCAAGCTTGGTGAGGCGTTGGGCCTGCAGGTCGTTTAATTCCATAGATAAGCAACTACCTCAACCGAGTGACGGGTGCGGCTGTCCCAGGCGATCATGCCGCTATGGAGATGAGAAAACCCATACTATATTATTATATGGTCTGCGCTGCTGAACCGTCAAGACATGGGTGGTCTCGGTTAGGCTTCAATACAGCAGGGGCGACCGATATTACGTCAGTCGCCCCCATACAATCAGGTGTTTTATAGGTTGTCGATTGTTATGCTGACAAAATGCTCTAATTTACTTTCACAATAGTCAGTTTCATGACGCCAGATGGGGTTTGGACAGTGACTTTCTGTCGTACTCGCTTACCTAGCAAGGCTGCGCCAATCGGCGACTCATTCGAGATGCGACCATTCCGGGGGTTTGCTTCGGCGCTGCCCACAATGGTCCAGGTCTCTTCATCATCATCTTCATCAACTCGCACGGTAACTGAGGAACCGACCCGAACCTCGCCAGTCCCGTTGGGCTGGTCCTCCTCTATAATCTCGGCGCGCGAGAGGATGTTCTTAATATCGCGGATGCGCCCTTCAAGAAGCGCCTGAGAGTTTTTTGCATCCTCATATTCTCCGCTTTCAGAAATGTCACCTAATTCTTTTGCGGCGGCGATGCGTTCGGCAACAACCCTTCGCTCGTTTTTTGTCAATTCTTCGAGCTCTGCCTCAAGTTTCGCTCGACCGTCTCGCGTCAGGTACATCGGCTTGTCAGTCATAGCTATCACTGCCTTTTCGCTGTGCGAACCACCTTGGGAGCTAACAGCTTGGAAGAGCGACATTGCTCTGCTCCGCAAGGGCGCTTGAAATAAAGAACTGAGAGCAGCACTCTCAGTTAACGGGCCAACAGATACTATGCTATATGTTGGAAGGTTATACCGTTGGCGATGGCAATTATACGCGATAGCTCAGCTTTTGTAAAGCACCTTGACGAATGCCATCCTTTACGCTACGATCTCGATAGCTAGGGGCTTGGAAAGAGGACCGCATGTCGATACCTATCAACCCTGCAATTTTCCGCGCTTATGACATCCGCGGACTTGTAGATATTGATTTGACCGATGATGTCTACTTCATGCTTGGGCAAGCGACAGGTACGCATTTTCGCCAAAGCGGGACGCAGATGATGGTCGTTGGGCGTGATGCACGCCTCAGTTCTCCGCACTTTCAGACGGCGCTGATGGAAGGCCTACGGAGCACAGGCATCAATGTGACGGATATTGGCCAAGTGCCGACGCCAGTGATGTACTTTGCGGTCGAGCATCTACACGCCGATGGCGGCGCTGTTGTTTCGGCCAGCCACAACCCGCCGCAGTACAATGGCTTGAAGCTACGCCTTTCCCACTCAAGGTATGGTAGTGAGCCCGTTTCTGGTTCTGTCATTCAAGAGATTGGCCGGATTGCGCGGTCTGGACAATTCGTTCAGGGGTCTGGCGCTCTTAGCCAGACTGATGTGAGTGACGCCTATGTCCGTAGCGTCGCCTCCCACATACGCTTGCCCGCCCACTTTCGCCCACGGGTCGTTCTCGATGGCGGCAACGGGGTCGCTGGGCCGCTCGGTGTGCGTACGCTAGAGGCTGTCGGCATTGATGTCACTCCACTCTATATCGAGCCCGATGGGACATTTCCCAATCATCACCCCGATCCATTGAAGCCTGAAAATGTACGCGACTTGATAGCGGCTGTGCGAAAGACCAACGCCGATATGGGCATAGCGCTCGATGGCGATGGCGATCGTTTGGGCGTCGTTGATAGTAATGGCGTGATGGTGATGGCCGATCGCTACTTGATAGTCTTGGCCCGTTATTTGCTATCACAGCGCAAAGGGGCTGTGATTTTTGATGTCAAGTGCAGTACTGTGCTAGAAGATGCGATCCTTGCGCTCGGCGGCGAGCCGATAATGTGGAAGACAGGCTATTCGAATATTTCTGCCAAAATGCGCGAGACCGATGCAGTTCTGGGTGGGGAACTCAGCGGTCATACGTTTGCTACATTTCCCAAGCACTATTATGATGATGGAACATTTGCGGGGGCGCATCTGCTCTATGCGCTGAACCAGTTGCACAGCGATGCAGTCATACCCGCCCCATCGCTTGTTGCAGCGTTGGCGTCCTACTCAACGCTCCCGGCCCTGCCGGAAGAGCGCCTGTTCTTTTCCGAAGAAACGAAGTTTCGGGTGATCGACTACGTACGTCAATACTTTGCCGACCGTTATCCTGTCATAGATATCGATGGCGTGCGTGTGAACTTTGGCGATGGCTGGGGCCTGGTACGGCCTTCAAACACAGAAGCAGCTATTACGACCCGCTTCGAAGCTCAGACAGAAGTACGGCTGCAGGCGATTCGCGCAACCATGCTCGAAGCAGTCGAGGAATTTCGTGCTCGAACCGGCGGCAAATAGGCACTGACCTTGCTGTCGTCGCTAAACGAACTGTCGAGTAGGTATGAGCACACATCAACAACTCGTTCCGAACTTTTGGGAAGGTATTTATACTAACGATTTTACCTTAGAGCAAGTCCGCCGGCGCTGTTATCGCTTGGGTGAAACCCTGGCGACACGAAGCTGGAGTTGCCTTGTCGCTTATGATACCCGCTTCATGTCTAATCTCTTTGCGCACGATATCGCGAGCCTTCTTGGCAGGCAAGGCGTCAATGTAACGTTAGCGCAGGCGCCCGCTCCGTTGCCGACCATTCAATTTGCACTTGACCAGCAGCGGGCTCATTGCGCACTCGTCGTAACAGCTCGCAATCGCCCGTATTGGTGCAACGGGTTGGTGCTTCTTGGCTCGTCGTTGCGGGATGTTTTGCTGCATCCCTATGATGGCGCGCTTGCCGATCAGGAGTTCCCTTCGCCTAGTCTCACTGCACAAGTGCAACCCAACACCGCTGACCAGTCGCCCGACCTGCGTAGTCCCTATCTAGAGATGCTGCGTAGTCGTATCGATGTCGACTTGATTCGCCGCTCGATGCTGACGATTTTCGTTGACCCAATGAGCGGTTCAACAGCCGGTTATGTTCCTGTGCTGATCAGCGATGGCGGGCAGACTAGGGCTATCGAAATCAATCGAGAAACGGACCCGCTCTTTAACAAACTAACGCCATTACCCGCCACGTCTGGCCTCACCCGGTTACGCAAGCTGGTTCGCGAAAGCGACTCGCACTTGGGGCTGGCTTTTTCCGCCGATGGCACCGCGCTAGGTGTGATAGACAAGAATGGCGATCAACCCGATATGTTAGAAGTGGTGTTGCTGCTTGCCGCCTACCTGTCTCACCAATATCGGCATAAAGGTTTGCTCATTGGGCCGTTACCCGCCAGCGGGTCGCCGCTTGCTGGAACCTTGCCCGGTTTACGTAGCTGGGAAAACACAACTGGCATTAGAGTCGAATTGAGTAATAATGCTAGTGCGCGCATCGCTGAACTACAAGGACAGGAGCGCTCTAATTTGCTGCTTGGTTGCACTGCTGGCGGCGAACTGGTGCTGGGGCGCTATGGCTTCCATCCTGACGCCCTGCTGGCCGGTCTCTTCCTGATTGAGTTGATAGCTCGGAATAGCGGCAATTTGCGATCGCTGATCGAAGAACAGCGGGAATGGCTGAAAGCTGAGTAATCGGCATTGGCCTGATTGCCGAAAGATATGCTCATGACCCGATGTTTTGGGGCTACAATGGGCGATGATATTGATTGTATATACATAACTTATGCGCACGCTCATCCGACGACTCATCGCGACGCGACGATTCTCGTTGCTGCTCTACTTGACACGGCCTCTGGCGTTGACTTTTGCAGGGGTTGTGCTGCTCTCGCTTGGTGTGACCTATCTGGTCATCCATGCCTACCGAACAGTTGAATTCCCCTCGTTCTTCTGGTTTTTAACCCTCCAGTTTTTGCCATACCCGGCGCGCGGCATCCTGCTCCTCGTGGCCGGTTTGGGCGTGTTGGCGGCCGGTATTTGGCATCTCGGCGGAATGGTTGTTATTCCATTGCATGACGACGAGCTATCGAACGAGGTCGTGTTGGGCTATCGACAAGCGAGCGGTCCGCCGCGCATCGCGGTGTTGTCGGGCGGCGCTGGCTTGTTCATTTTATCCGGTCTGAGCGAACAGGTCGAGCGCTTGACCTGTATTACTCCGGTTCAAGATCAGATCGAGTATTATTGGCGCGCTTCGAGTTTATTCGACTCACAAAAGATTTATTATGTTACACCGACGCCAATCCCGACTCAGGTCTATGTTGAACTCGACGATGCTTCAATCATGAATATCAAGCATGTTGATATCGACCCCAACCTGGCTGAGCGGCATGTCACCCGGCTTATGATTGTCCCGAACCATGAGGGCGGCGATAGCAACAGCGTAGCTCATAATAGCGACGGACTAACACGATCATCCGTTGTTTTCAACGAGACTGCGAATCTGTCGCTCACCCGGCTCGCTCGCGAGGCATTGCGCGAGGCCGATGCAATCGTGTTGGGACCAGGCAGCCTCTACGAAAGCATCCTGCCAAATTTGCTGATCGATGAACTACGTGAAATCATACAGCAGAGCAAGGCAAGCAAAATTTTCATCTGTAACCTCATGACTGAACCAGGATTGACGACCGGGTACAATGTTGGAGATCATATTCGTCAGATCAAAAAGTATGGCGGTTTTACTCCCGACTATGTTCTCGTCAATGCTCAGCGGATCGAACCGGCAATCCGGCAGCTCTATGCTGCTGCGCAACAAGCGCCGGTTTATCTCGAACCAGAGGAATACGAAGAAACGGCAGTGCTGGCTGGTGATCAAGCTTCGCAGCAACACGTCGTGATCGAAGGTAGCGTGGTGATCGAGTCGGATCTGTCGAGCTCAGTGGTGCAATATACGGCTTCGCTCAATAACCCGGGCGAAAGTCGGGCTGTGCGCGTGCTCCGCCACGATGACCGTAAACTGACAGCAGCAATTTTGGAGTTACTGAAGCGACGATAGCGTGTTGGAACGTTCGACCTAGCATACATAGCGCAATACGTGCAACCACAACTATGTCGATACTGTTATTCGAGGGAGAAGGATGGCGTAATTTTGCGCCGCTAGCCCATACCCGCCCGCTCTTCGAATTGCGCTGCGGCGGGTTTACCTTGCGTGAGCGTCTTATAGCATTTCTGGAGCGTCTTGCGGCTCAGGGCAAGCAGAGACTGGCGGTTCACGGCTTGTGTCGTCCTCATTTGATGGGCTATTACGGCGTTTATGGCGGCCTGGGCGCGCTGCTGCGCGAAAGCGAGCCGATTACGCTAGTCAACGGGCGTGCGGTTGACCTGACCTGGCTTCCCAGTCTGCTCGACGCCCCAGTGGGCACGGTCTATGAGGCTCAAGGCGTTCTGCTGGGCGCGCGCCTCTCGCCGGCGCTGGCTAGCGCTGTGCTCTACTATTTGCGCGAACAGCAAGCCGGCGACGCGCTCGCCGAACTGCGTCGGTTTGTGCGCGTCGTCGAAGTCGACAGCAAACTGCTCACCTACCCCTGGGATCTCATTGCCGCAACCGGCGAACAACTGGTGCATGACTTGCCATTGTTCGCCGCTCGCTTGCCTAGCTATGCCGCAACCGATCCGCTGGTCACGGTGCGTGGCGCGCCCCACGTCTATGTTGCACCCAGCGCTCGCCTTGATGGCCCAATCGTGCTTGACGCTCGTGATGGGCCAATCTTTATCGACGATAAGGCGCATATCGAACCATTTAGCTTTATTCAGGGTCCGGCATATATCGGTGTGGGTTCGCTCATCGCCAGCGCGCGGATTAGAGGGGAAACCAGCATTGGTCCGACCTGTCGGATTGGCGGCGAAGTCGAGGCCAGCGTTATTCAGGGCTTTAGCAACAAGCACCACGACGGCTTTCTCGGCCACAGTTGGTTGGGCGAGTGGGTCAATATTGGCGCGATGACGACCAACAGCGATCTCAAGAACAACTATGGCAGCGTGCGCATGACCTTGGAGGGTATCGGGCAGTTCGATACGGGCACTCTCAAGTTGGGATGCTTTCTGGCCGATCATGTCAAGCTGGGGATTGGGCTTCATCTGAATGGTGGTACAGTTATCAGCACTGCCAGCAATATTTTTGGCGTTCACGTGGCGCCTAAAACCGTTCCCCCCTTTACCTGGGGCGGCGAGGTGTTTCGCGAATACCGGATCGATGGTATGATCAATGTAGCACGCAAAGTCATGCAACGCCGCAAACAGGATTTGACAGCCGAGTATGAAACAATGCTTCGGGCAGTTTTCGCCATGACTCGCGATAGTCGCAGCGAGTTGACCGGCCTCTTGCCGCGTAACGGCGCCGCAACACCGACTGATAGCGAAGCCGCTGCCCTCGTTCGCGCCGAAGATCAGGCGATCCAGGCATTCGAGATGGTTGAGCAGTAGTGACAACATATCGCGACATCCCTAGTGTTGACCGGCTCGTGCAGGCGGTGCAACAACAGATTGGCGACACCTCGTTCCCCCACACGATCATCGTCCAGGCTGTCCGCGCCGAACTCGACGCTGTGCGCGCCAAAATAAAGGAACAGAACGGAGCGCCGAGCAATGGGAAAGATGGCGCTCAAGCTCTCTGCGAGTCTTCGCCATCGCTGATCCCGCAACTTGTTGCGGCAGTTCAAACTCGACTGGATAAGCTTACGCTGCCCAGCTTGCAACCCGTCGTCAATGCGACCGGAGTGATCATCCAGACCAATCTGGGCCGGGCGCCATTGAGTGTTGCTGCTCTGGCGGCAATGCATATGGTCGGCGGCGGCTACTCGAACCTGGAGTATGATCTTGATCAAGGTGAGCGGGGAAGTCGCAACAGTCACCTAAATACGTTGTTGCAACAGCTAACCGGCGCTGCGGCAGCCCTTGTCGTCAATAACAACGCTGCAGCAGTCTATCTGGCGCTCATTGCGCTAGCGGCGGGCCGCGAGGTAATCGTCTCACGCGGGCAGGCGGTTGAAATCGGCGGCGGGTTTCGTATTCCCGATGTGTTGCGCCAGAGCGGTGCGTCTTTGGTCGAGGTTGGTACGACCAACCGTACATACGCTCGGGATTACGCCGCGGCTATTAATGAGCGCACAGCCCTGCTGCTGCGGGTTCATACGAGTAACTTCCGGCTGATGGGCTTTGTTCACGAAACGAGTCTGGCCGACATGGTCGCCGTTGGGCACGCCCAGAACGTCCCCGTGCTGGACGATCTGGGTAGCGGAACCTTGCTGTCAACCCAGGTCTATGGCTTGGCCCCAGAACCGACGGTACAAGAGAGTATCGCTGCCGGGGCCGACCTGGTGACATTCAGCGGCGATAAGCTTCTGGGCGGCCCCCAGGCGGGGATCATCGTCGGGCGCGCCGACCTGATTGACCAACTCAAGCGGCATCCGCTGGCGCGCGCATTGCGGGTGGACAAAACGACGATTGCCGGCCTGCACGCGACACTGCTCGCCTATCTCCAGGGGCGGGCGACTGCAGAGATCCCGGTATGGCGGATGATTGCTGCTCCGCTGGAACAACTGCGTATCCGCGCCCAGGCGCTTGCCGCACGATTTGGCAGTGCGGCAAGCGTTGTTCCATGCCAGAGCGCTATTGGCGGCGGATCGCTGCCTGGCGAAACCTTGTCCAGCGTGGCGATTGCTCTGAGCGCCGGCAAAGCGATCCAACCACTCGATAATCTGGCCCGTGCGTTGCGCGTGGGATCCCCTCCAATCGTCGCCCGTATCGCCGATGATTGCCTGCTCTTCGATCTGCGTACAGTTCTCCCCGAGCAGGACGACATTCTTGTCGAGCGCATCAGCGCAATGCTACACCCATCGTGAGCGCGGGATCGGCAAGTTATCGGCTAGCTGTATTTCACTTGCTATGATCTATGGCATCCTGCTAGCCGCCGGCGCCTCGGCACGGCTGGGCTGGCCCAAACAATTGCTGGAATGGCGGGGTTGCCCTCTAGTCTGCCATATCGCCCGGCAAGCGCTTGCCAGCGACCTCGACGGACTCATCGTGGTCATCGGCGCGGCAGCGGCTCAGGTGCGCGCTGCGCTCGAAGAGGATGAGGATGTTGGGCGCGTTGCGATTGGCAGTCGCCCGGCCCCAAGCGCTCAGTTGCAAATCATCGAAAACCCCGATTATGCGGCTGGGCAGGCTGGGTCACTGCGCAGCGGCTTGGCGGCGCTCCCCACGGATGCCACGGCCGCTGTGGTATTGCTCGTAGACCAACCGTTGGTCACTCCTGCGCTGATAAATGCTTTGCTTGGAGTTTTTAGAGCTGCACAGCGCACAGCCGTGAGCAAGCAAGCAACACAGAACGAAACGTCATCACTCCCGGTTGCGGTTATCCCTCGTTATCAGGGGCAGCGCGGCAATCCGGTCTTGCTGGCGCGTTCGCTTTTCCCAGAACTACAGGGCTTACAAGGCGATGAAGGAGCGCGAAGGGTTTTGCGGCATCACGACGCGCAGATCACTTGGCTCGATACGGACGATCAAGCAGCAGTTACGGATGTAGATACGCTAGAAGAGTACACGGATTTGGTGCAGCAACAGAGTGCAGAAAGCAAAAAGCCGTAGACGCCCTATGCGGGCGCCTACGGCTTCCTGTTTACTACGTGCTCGTTACGCACCGAAGAAGACGCGGTTCTTCTCGGTATAACTAATCCACTGTTCCGGTACAGAGTCGTCGGCAAAAATAGCCTCAACTGGGCATTCGGGCTCGCATGCGCCGCAATCGATGCATTCGTCGGGATTGATGTAGTACTGATCCTCACCCTCGTAGATGCAATCTACCGGACAAACGGCAACACACGACGAATCCTTCGTGCCGATACATGGCTCTGTGATAATATAGGCCATTGTTCCTCTCCTCTAGTAGAATGGAAAAGAATTAAAGGTGCCAATTGTGACATATTCCACGATGAGCAGAGTAGCATGTTTCGTCGGCAGAGTCTACGACTAAAGTTCCAAAAGCGACTTAGGTCGTACTAACTATGGTCTATCAAAACGATCTGCTGGGGAATATGGCTGTTTATCAAGGGGCGCTCATGAATTTGACGATATCACAATCGGTTATGGAAAAGGCGCTCGTCGTGCTGCCTTCAGGCGACTGTACTGTCATAAAACCGCTTCAAGTCGGTACGACGTCAGAAGTCTCCTGTTGATTGCCACGTTTCATTAGGACCGATGAGCCAGATCGCGAAGCGCGGGAGCAACTCTCCCGCGCTTCGTATTTGCTTTCAGATGGGGCTTCTGCTATGGAAACAAAAGCTACAAATCGACAAAGTACGACTTGCACGCCGCGTCGAGCAACTCGCGGCTCATCGTCGGCTTGGATTGATTGAAGTGCGCAATGTCGACAAGTTGGTCGATCAAGTCACGGGGATGCACGGAACGCAGATCCAGGCCGCGTCGGGCGTATTGCTCAGTGAGCAGATAACGCAGCCCTTCGTCACTGTAGGTAACTTCCTTTTCACGGCAGACCCGCCGCATAATCTCGCGATACTCCGCTGGCGATGGGTTGTTGACTTCGATTTTGTAGCGAATACGGCGCAGAAACGCTTCATCTACCAGTTGTTTCGGTTCGATGTTGGTTGAGAAGATGATTAACTCATCGAACGGCACTTCGATTTTCTTGCCGGTATGCAAGGTTAGATAATCGACTCGTTTCTCGAGGGGCACAATCCAGCGGTTGAGCAGGTCGCGCGGGCGCATCTGCTGGCGACCGAAGTCGTCGATGATAAAGAGACCGCCGTTTGCTTTGATCTGCAACGGGGCCTCGTAGTACTTGCTGGTGGGGTTGTAGACTAGGTCAAGCGAGGCCATATTCAGCTCGCCGCCGGTAATGACCACCGGGCGTTTCGAGAGCACCCAGCGCCGATCTGATGTAATCTCTTCGGAGGCGGACAGCGGTGTTTCGGTGTGGTAAATGGGATCGAAGATTTTGATGACCTGCCCATCGACGACTGCAGCGTGCGGAATGATAATTGTTTCGGAGAACAGCGCTGCAGTTGCTTCCGCCATTGCAGTTTTGCCGTTGCCGGCGTTGCCATAGAGAAAGATCGAGCGCCCTGAGTTGATTGCCGGGCCAATTTGCTGCACCATTTGATCGTTGATGATCAGATGGCCAAACGCTTTGCGAATGGCATTCTCGTCGACAATGATCCCGCGCATCCCCTGCTTCTCCATCATTGCCGAATAGGCGGCGAGCGGAACCGGCGCCGGGCCAATGTATTGACTGCGTTCCCCAAGCTCTTTGGCGCGCTCGATCCCTTTTTGGGTCACTTGGTAGCGATAGGAACGCTCGCCCATACCGCCCGCGCCTTTAACCTCGATCAACTGCTCGCGGCGCAGATAGCCGATGGCTTTGTCCAGCACGCCTTCGTGCGCCAGATGAAGGTGATCGCTCAACCCCTGGCCAGTAAGCTCGCCGATGACATACAACGCGCGTAGCACCAGATCGGCGATGTAGGCCATAGAGAGACCAGTTTCTTCGACAGTAACGGGCCGACGCGGCAGGGAGGGCCTGGTTTGTTGTGGTTCATCACTGAGACTGACCGGCTTGAGCACAGCATAACCTCCTTCAAGCTCGAACCCGTGGAAGCATTGTCAGGGCGTCTGGGCAAATCCCTGCATCGTGGCGCGATAGCGGGCCTGACCATTTTCTTCATTAACTTTGAGCCATCCTCCGCCAACAGTGGAAACCGTGCTGAGGTTAACGACTGCGCTCGGCCCGAACTGATCTTTGATTTGATCTTCATATTCAGCGCGTAGCGCCGCCAGAATAACGCTGTTATCTGCATCTTGAGGTACGAGCGCTTCAACATCGAGCGCGATCTGCTGGGTGGTTAGCTGTGGTGTTGTCTGCAGCGACTGCGGCAACTGGATATCCGGGAGATACGGAATGTACTGACGTACGAGTTCCGGAGCGAAGAACCAAAGACCGCCACCCGCAACCATACCAAGTAGAATCATCATCAGGAAGCGAACAAACCAGTTTCCGCGTCGTCGACGTTTGGCGGGCTTGGTCTGGGTAGGTGCGACAGTCGGTGTGTTGACCGGTGCAGCCTTTTTTGACGCGCGCTGTTTGCGGGCCTGACGCTGTGCTGGAGCATGCGGCACAGCTACCGGCGGCGGTGAGGCGGTTTGGGCTTGGACAACTGCTCTAGGCGGCATCGATGGTACAGGAGCCTGCGGTCGGATAGCGCTTGGCACTGGAATTGTTTGCGATGCAACGCGCACCTGACTTGGCTGTTGAAACGATGATGATTGTGCCGAAAGCGGTCGCAGCATTGCGCGGAATTCGGTCACCGTACCGAAGCGATCTTCTGGCTTCATCCGCAACGCTTTTTCGAGCGCATCGCTAGTGCGCCGCGAGATTTTCACATTCAGGTTGCGTGCCGGCGGGAACGAGAAGGGCGCCTCAGTGGTTGGGTCGCGTCCGGTCAGCACATGGTGCAAGGTCGCCGCCAGAGCATAGATGTCGGAGGCTGGCATCGCAAACCCTTGATATTGCTCCGGCGGCGCATAACCGGGCGTACCAATCTGCGTGCCGCGCTCAGTAGGCTTTAACAGCTTGGCGATGCCAAAGTCAACCAGCTTGACATTCCCCGTGCTATGCTCAATCATCACGTTTGATGGCTTCATATCACGGTAGACCAGCCGTCTATCGTGAAGGTATTGCAGCACATCGCAGATCTGGTCGGCCCATTTAAGCACTTGCGTCTCAAGCAGCGGTCCATGCCGCTCGACGATCTGATCGAGATCTTCGCCTTGAACAAAGTCCATCGTCAGATAGTGCCGGCCCTCATCGGTAAAATGGCTATAGACGCGCGGGATGCGCGGATGGCTCAAGCCTTGGAGCAGCTTCGCTTCTTCGTTAAAACGATCGATGGCTTCGGCTCGCTCCTTGGGGTTGGTGAAGCGGTCGAGCATCTCTTTAATGGCATAGATCCGGCCTTCGACATCTCTGCCGGCATAGACGGCGCCCTGACCGCCTTGCTTGATGATGCGGGTAATATAGTAACGGCGATGATCTGTCGGCGGGTCGTCGTTGAGCACAATACTATGACCACAGTGCTGGCAGTAACGCGCTTTAGGTCGGTACAGATTCGCTTTGTGGCAGATTGGGCAGAGAATGTTGGCGCTCGCCTCAACCATAGACATCCCGGTGACGGCACGTGGCTGGTTGTGTTCACCAGTCTTGTGTACACTATATGCCATATTGTATCTCCCAGAGTAGCACAGCCAGCAAAATCCGGCAAGAGCTAATTATGTTTCATCGGGGTGCGCATCACGGGCAGGCGAGATGCAGATGGCGCAGTTTCCCATAGATTGGCGTTGTAAATCGGACTGCCCAGCGCCCAA